>NZ_JBHLUH010000021.1:0-248522 GCF_042433955.1 Phytohabitans kaempferiae
TCGATCATGGAGGCCCTTGCCTGTTTCCGCAGCCCCCTCCCCGCATCACTCGTCTAGCGACGGCACCGAGGCCGCGCTGTCCGCCGTGTACGAGTAGTAGGAGCGCGGGTCGGCCACGGTGCCGCCGCTCTCGCAGGTGCCGGAGCGGACGAAGACGTTGCCCCGTTCGGCGAGGCGGCCGGGCCCCGAGTCGGCGTATCCGCTCACCGAGTGGCAGGGGAAGGCGACGTCCTCGAAGTAGTTCGCCTCCACCAGCACGCCCGCGTTCTCGGTGGATGCGACGCCGTACAGGCCGATGCCGCGGTAGTAGTTGTTGTAGACGTGGACCGGCTCGCCGAAGCGCACGCGGGGGTGGCGCTGGTTGGAGCCGTCGAAGTAGTTGTGGTGGTAGGTGACCTTCAGGTAGCCGATGTCGTCCGGGTACGAGTCGGAGTGGCCGACCAGCATGCTCTTGTCGGTGGCGTGGAAGTGGTTCCAGGAGACGGTCACGTAGCTCGACTGCCGCTTGACGTCGACCGAGCCGTCGAAGCCGGGGTAGAACTCGTTGTGGTCGATCCAGACGTGGTGCGATCCATTGTGGACGCTGATCGAGTCGTCCGACGCGTCGCGGAAGGTGATGTTGCGGATGATGACATTGTGGCCGGGGCGCGTGGTCGTACCGAGTTGGAGGCCGCCGCCCACGATCTCGGCGGTCGATCCGACGCCGATGATGCTCTTGTTGGCCACCACCGTGACCATGTCGTCGACCGCGATGCGGCCGGAGACCCGGATGACGTACGGCGTGTTCGCCCCCGCGTACTGGGCCAGCTCCGCCGCCGTGGTCACGGTGACGGTGGGGCCGCCCGCGCCGCCGGTGGTGCCGTTCTGGCCCAGCGCGTTGACGCTGGCGTGGCCGTCGGCCTGGCCCGGCACCGGCTGCGGCGGCGGTGAGGTGGTCACGCCCGGCGTGGGCGAGGTGGTGGTCGGTGTGGGGCCGGCGGAGTCGGTCACCAGGACGTCGTCGAAGGAGGCGCTGGCGTAGTAGGTGGTCAGCCCGACCCGGCCCGACGTGTACGTCCCGTCCGTGGCGGTCGCGACCAACTGCCCGTCGAGGAAGCCGCGCAGCGTGCTGCCGGACGCTTCGAGGCGCAGCTGGTACCACGTGTTGAGCGACACCGCCGCGGACGCCGACGCCAGCGCGGTGTGCCCGCCCGACCCGCGGCGGCCGAGCTGCACCTGGCCGGTGTTGGTGAGCGCGAGGTAGTAGTAGCCGCTGGTGCTCTGCGCGCGGGCGATGATCCCGGCGTGGCGCGCGCTGCCGTTGAAACCGGTCGGCTTCACCCGCGCCTCGACGGCGTAGTTGGTCCACGAGCTGGTGCCGGCGAGCGCGCGGGCGTCGCTGCCGGTGCCCGACTGGCGGTAGACGGCGGTGCCGTCCGTGACCACGGACCAGCTCCCGC
Organism: Phytohabitans kaempferiae; assembly: GCF_042433955.1. Lineage (NCBI taxonomy): Bacteria > Bacillati > Actinomycetota > Actinomycetes > Micromonosporales > Micromonosporaceae > Phytohabitans > Phytohabitans kaempferiae. The sequence goes on from NZ_JBHLUH010000021.1 coordinate 1,440, forward strand.
CGGAGCGGGTCCAGCCGTTCGCGCCCGCCGAGAAGTCGGTGCTGTAGAGGGTGGCGGCGTGGGCCGAGTGCACGCCGACGAACACGAGCGCGGCGGCTACCGCGCCGGCGAGGGCCGCGGCGAGCAGCGCCCTCCGTCCTGTGTGGGGCATGGGCGCCTCTCCTAACGATCAGCGTTAACCGTTAGGAAACAACGCTAGGAAAGCCCTTTCCTGCGGTCAAGAGGATCGATGTGCAGGAATGTTGCAGAGATCGCCGTACGGCGGGCCACGGTGTTCGACCGGCGAGTGGGCACCGCCCCGGCCGGACGCTGACGCTCGGGGCCAACGCGGACAGTTGGGTCCTCCAGTCGTCGGCGTCGAGCGACTACGGGCAGGACTCGGTGGTGAAGGCCACCACCGGCACGGTGGCCACCACCACGTCCGGCTCCGGATACCGGGAATGGCCGGTGACCGCCCAGATCGGCGGCGCGTACGCCAACGGCAACTTCGGCGGCGCCGCGTCTAGAGATCGGTTGCGGTCGATGCTCGCGCTTCGCGTCGCGGTTCGATTCCGGTTTGGCAGAGGGGAGCTGCCGCGACGCCCGTCGTGCTCCGGGCCGCTGCTCCCGCAGCCGCACCCTCCGCGTCCCCACGATCCCGACCCGACCCAACGCGGGCGGCCCCGGTCCCGGGCACCATCCTGTGAATCTTGAATTCTCACTCACGGCAAGATGTTGTCCGCGACCAGCCCGGGGTTGCCCCGGGCGGCAGGTCGGGTCCGTGTTCAAGAAAGCTGTCGAGCTGGGCGCGCCAACGCGCCCAACTCGCGCCCAATCGCCGGCACACTCCCTCAGTTGCGCGATCGGTCGGGATAGTTCGTTGGACCGGCGGCCTGGTCCGCCCACCGGGCAGGGCAACCCCCTGGATCAAGACGAGTCACGGCTGCTATTGACGCCACAGGTCGTCTAGATCGGGCAGGCTCGCCGTGATCACTGGGGTGTGGGGCGTTGGCTCGCCGCGCCGGCGTGCGGCCTGATGGCCGGACCTCCACAGCGAAAGCCGCTCAGCGCGCTCGCGCGTGCCCACACCGACCGCTGTTGCCACGCCGCCGCCGGGCCTGGTCGCATCGCAAAAGGGGCTATGTCAGAGACGCAGACCCTCGCGGCCGGTTTGAAAGGACTATGTCCCCGACAACGCCCACGCACACCCCGCAGGATCCGGCGCGGCTGGCCCACCGGCATCCACACCACCAGCCCCAGCATCCGGCGCCCGTCCCAGGGTTGGGCGCACCGGCGCGCCCAGCTCGACAGCTCTCCCACACACGACACCAGGTCCGAGTTCCTGGAGATGGATCTCCTGGTCACTTCGACCGAGCACCAACCTCGTCAACGTTTACGTGAGCGCGCTCCGCAAGAAGCTCGGCGAGAACGTGATCGAGACGCTGCGTGGCTTCGGCTACCGCCTCCGTACATGAGAGTCCTCTCATCGTGGCCTCATCGCGTGATCACGCTGGTCCGTCAGGTTGGGGGCATGACCGAGCGCGGCGAGCGAACCATCGGGCACAGCGTGTCTGGAGCCTCATGCCCGCCCGCGGCGAAGCGAGGACGGACATGAGCGCGCAGAAGGTGGCGACGGGGATCGGGCTGACGGCGCTGGCCGCGCTCCTGACCGGCGTGGGCCTGCCGGCGCTGCTCCCACCCGGCCGGGTCCCGGCCATCGAGATCAAGGTGCCGGCCGCCAGCGAGATCGAAAACGGGCAGAATGAGACGGCACCGCCCAGTGCGGGCACCGTACCCAGGCCCGCCAGCGGAGACGACGACGATGACGATGCCGACGACCGGCCCGCCCGGTCATCAGCCCCCGGGGGCGGCAGCCGACCCGACGACGACGATGCCCCTGCCGGTTCCCCCGAAGACGAACCCGACGAGCCCGACGACGACGCCGAGCCCGACGACTCCGCCGACTCCGGCGATGGGGACGACGGCGATGGGGACGACAGCGACGACGACTGAGCGGCGCTGGCGGCCCCCGCTGGGGCTGCGGCTGCGGCTGCTCGGCTGGGCGCTCGCACTGCTCTCGATCGCCAGCCTCGCCTCCGTGGTGGTGATCCGCCAGGTGCTGCTCAACCAGCTGGAAAACCAGATCACGGCGGACATGCGGCAGGAGGTCACCGAGTTCCGTCGCCTGGTCGACGGGCGCAACCCCACCACCGGGCAGCCGTTCGGCACCGACCTGCGGGCCATCGCCGACACCTACCTGCTGCGCAACGAGCCGCAGCAGGGCGAGGCGGTGTTGATCTTCGTGGACGGGGCGTTCTACCGCGGCACCGAAAGCCCGCCGTACGACCTGGCCGCCGACGCCGCGCTGGTCGCCCGCTGGACCGCGCTCCGCGACAGCACGTACGGCGAGGTCGACGGCGGTCCGGCCGGCGCGGGGCGGTGGCTGGCCGTACCGGTGACCATCGACGGCGCCGTACGCGGGCACGTGGTGGTCGCCGAGTTCGGCGCCGAGCGGCGCGCCGAGATCGACCGGGCGGTGCAGACCATGGCCCTCGCCTGCCTGCTCGTGCTCGTGGTGGTGGCCGCCGGCGGCTACCTCGCGATGGGCCGCGCCCTGCGCCCGCTGCGGCAGGTCACCGAGACCGCCCGGGTCATCGAGGAGACCGACCTCTCCCGGCGGATCGCGGTGACCGCCACCGACGAGGTCGCCGACCTGGCCCACACGTTCAACGCGATGCTCGACCGGCTGGAGGGGGCGTTCGCGGCGCAGAAGGCGTTCGTCGCCGACGCGGGGCACGAGCTGCGTACCCCGATCACGATCGTCCGCGGCCACCTCGAGCTGATGGGCGACGACCCGGCCGAGCGGGCGGAGACGGTCGCGCTGGTCACCGACGAGCTCGACCGCATGAACCGGATGGTCGACGACCTGCTCATGCTGGCCCGCGCCGAGCAGCCGGACTTCCTCCAGCTCGACGGCGTGGACGTGGCGCCGATGATGCACGAGGTGTACGCCAAGGCGGTGGCCCTCGGCGACCGCGACTGGCAGCTCGACGAGGTGGCCGAGGTGACCATCTCGGCCGACCGGCAGCGGCTCACGCAGGCGCTGATGCAGCTCGCCCAGAACGCGGTGCAGTTCACCGCCGCCGGCGACCGGATCACGCTCTCCGCGCGGTCGGAGCACGGGCGGGTCCTGCTGGCCGTACAGGACACCGGGCCGGGCGTCGAGCCGGAAGACCGGGAGCGCATCTTCGCCCGCTTCGCCCGAGGGCGGGACGGGCGGGCGCGCGCCGAGGGCACCGGGCTCGGGCTGGCCATCGTCGCCGCCATCGCGCAGGCGCACCGGGGCACGGTCGCGGTCAACAGCATCCCCGGCGCGGGCGCGACGTTCACGCTGGTGCTGCCCTGGTCGCCGGAGGTGGCCCGGGCGGTGGTCCCGCGGCCCACGCTGCGCGAGCCGGGAGCGCCCCGATGAACCGCATCCTGATCGCGGAGGACGAGCCGCGGATCGCCTCGTTCCTCACCAAAGGGCTGCGCGCGGCCGGATACGTGACGACGGTGGTGGAGACCGGCGTCGACGCGGCCGCGTACGCCCGGAGTGCCGACTTCGACGCGCTCATCCTCGACCTGGGGCTGCCCGGGCAGGACGGGCTGTCGGTACTGGCCCAGATCCGGTCGCGGGGCGAGCGGCTCCCGGTGATCGTGCTGACCGCGCGGGACGCCGTACCTGACCGGGTGACCGGGCTCGACCAGGGCGCCGACGACTACATGACCAAGCCGTTCAGCTTCGAGGAGCTGCTCGCCCGGCTCCGGGCCAGGCTCCGCGACCGTGGCCGGGACACGCCTACCACGCTGCGGGCGGGCGCGGTGGTGATGGACCTCGTGCGGCGTACGGTCGCGGTCGAGGGGCGGCCGGTCGAGCTGACCGCACGGGAGTTTCTGCTCGCCGAGACGCTGATGCGCCATCCGGGGCAGGTGCTCAGCCGCGAGCAGCTGCTCGACCGCGTGTGGGGGCTGGCGCACGACCCCAGCTCCAACGTGGTCGACGTCTACATCGGATACCTGCGGCGCAAGCTCGGCCAGGAGCTGATCCACACCGTGCGGGGCGTGGGCTACCGGCTGCGCGAGCCCTAAGAGGACTCTCACGGTCGGCTCACCGTCCACTCACGACCATGGTGGAACGTGTACGTATGACACGGCTTCTCACCGGTCCGGACGCGGGCGACCTGCTCGGCGTGGCCGTACGCCCCGCCCGGCTCCTCTCCTGGCGGGCCCGCCAGGTGGACAACCAGCCGGGCAAGGGGTGCACGGCCGCGTACGAGGTGCGCGTCCGGTGGCCCGACGGGCGCGACACGCACGAGCGGATGGCGGCCTGCACGGGAGCCATCCCGGCGGGCGTCCCCGTGCTCGACGACGGCACCGAGCAGGTGGGCGTGTGGCGCTTCCCGTACGACCCCGAGCTGCCCGCGCTCGCCGCCGCGGCCGACGAGCACGCGGTCGCCGAGCTGCTCGACGGCTTCGGTTTCGGCGGCGGGCCGGTGCGGCTCACCGTGCGCGCCTACCGTCCCCGCCGGCGCGCGGTCATCGAGGCGGTGGGGGAGCGCGGTCGCCTCTTCCTCAAGGTGGTCCGCCCGGGCCGGGTACGCCGGCTGCACGAGCGGCACCGCATGCTTGTCGCCGCCGGCGTGCCCGCGCCGCCCAGCCTCGGCCACACGCCCGACGGGCTGCTGGTGCTCCAGGCGCTTCCCGGCCGTACCCTCCGGCAGGTCCTGCGCGCCGGCGACCCCGGCCTACCGTCGGGTCAGTCCATACCGGACCTGCTGGACCGGCTCCCCGCGGAGCTGGCGGTGGGCCGGCGACGGCGCACCTGGGCGGAGAAGGCGCCGCATTACGCGGCCGTCGTGGGCGGTGCGCTGCCCGAGGTGGCCGAGCGGGCGGCGGGCCTGGCGGGCGCGATCGCCGCGGCGAGCGGGCGGGGCGAGGTCGCGCCGGTGCACGGCGACCTCTACGAGGCGCAGCTACTCGTGGCCGGCGACCGGATCGCGGGGTTGCTCGACATCGACACGGCCGGGCCGGGCGAACGCCTGGACGACCTCGCCTGCGTGCTCGGCCACCTCTCCGTGCTCGCCGAGCTGTACCGTCCACAAGCGACAGCCATCAACCGGCTCGGCGCGCGGTACCTCGGCGTGTTCGAGCGCGCGGTCGACCCGGCCGCCCTGCGCTACCGCGTGGCCGCCGTGGTGCTGTCGCTGGCCACCGGCCCGCACCGCGTGCAGGAGCCCGGCTGGCCGGCCGCGACCCGCCGCCGTCTCGACCTGGCCGAGCGGTGGGTCGCGAGCGCCCGTACCATGAACGACTCCTCATCTCGCGGCCACGCTCCTCTCACCGGGGTCGCCGAGGCTGGAAGCCACACCGAGAAGGAGGACTGACAGATGCGCGTAAACCGACCGTGGCGGATCGCCGTCGCTGGCGCTGGCGCCGCCGCCATCCTGGCCGGCGTCGCGGGCGCGGCCGCCGCGAGCGACGGCATCCAGCTCAAGGACAAGGTCCAGCCCATCGAGATCGAGAGCAGGACCGACGGGGGTACCGCCGGCGGCGCTGACGACTCGCCGGAGTCGGCCGACAGCCCGGGCGAGTCGCCGTTCGACTCGGCCGGCTCCGCGGGCGACAGCCCCGGCGATCCGAAGTGGACGGACCCCTCGCCCGAATCCGCCGACAGCGCCGCCGAGTCGGCGAACGACTCGCCCGCCCCGGTACGCAAGCCGGCCAAGCCCGCCGCCGACTCGGCCGACTCCCCGGCCGTCCGCCACGGCGGTGGCGGCGACGACTCCGCCGACTCCCCGGCGCCCCGAAAGAAGGGCGGTGGGGGCGGCTCGGCCAACTCCGGTGACTCCGGCAACTCCGGTGACTCCCGCAACTCCGGCGACTCAGGTGGCTCCGCCGACTCCGGCGACTGAGCATTCCCGCCCCTTGCGCCGCGGCCCGACCAACCGGTCGGGCCGCGGCCTTTTGCGGCGCTGGCCTCGCGGAGATGGCTGGGCGGAGACGGATTGCCTGCCCGTTTCGTTGAACACATGCCGCCTGCCCGCCCGTATCAAACGTCAGGGAGTGTGAGCCTGTGACGATGACGAAGACGGTGTCCCCGCCCGTGCCGGCGGCGGCCGAGCCCGAGGTGGGCCGGTCCACGGTGCTGGGGCGGCACCGGCGATGGCTGTACCCGCTGGTCGTGGCGGCGATCCTCGGGCAGATGGCGGTCGCCATGGTCACCGCGGCGGTGCAGCAGACCCCCACGATCGACGAGCCGGTGTACGCCGGCGCGGCCGTGTGGCAGACGCAGGAGCACGACCTGCGGTACAACCCCGAGCACCCCCCGCTCGGCAAGCTGCTCATCGGCGCCGGGCTGGCCTTCTCGGGTGCGGAGGTTGACCCCGGCTTTCAGGGCGACCAGGGCGCGCTCGGCCGCCACCTGCTGTACGAGTCAGGTCACGACGCGTGGCGGCTGATGTTCCTCGCCCGGCTGCCGGTGATCGTGCTGACGCTGCTCTTCGGGCTGGTGGTGCTCGGCTTCGCGCGGGACGTGGCCGGACCGGCAGGCGGGCTCGCCGCCCTCGCCCTGTACGCCTTCTCGCCCGACGTCATCGCGCACGGTTCGCTGGCGACGCTCGACGTGCCGGTGGTCGGCTTCCTGCTCACCGGCGCGTGGATGGCGTGGCGGGCGCGGCAGCGCCCCCGGCTCTACGCGCCCCTCGCCGGGCTCGCCCTCGGTGCGGGACTGGCTACCAAAATGAGCGCCCTCCCGGCCGTACCAGTGCTGCTTCTGCTGGTCGTGCTCTCGGTGTGGGCGGCCGGCGGGCGGACCTGGCGCGCGGCGGCGTGGGGCCTGGGGGCAGCGGGCGGCGCGGCGGTGATCGCGGTGGCCGTGGTGTGGGCGAGCTACCTGGCGGTCGACCCCCGGCTGGCCTGGGTACCGCCGCCGGACGTGCCGGCCAGCGGGGGGCTGCGCGGGCTCGCCGCCGACCTGCTGCCGTTCCCGGAGGCGTACCGGGACGGGCTGCGCATCCAGTTCCGGTTCGAGGACTCGCGGTGGAGCGGCTTCCTCTTCGGCGAGCTGTACAGCGGCGGCCGGTGGTACTACCTGCCCGCCGCGCTGCTGGTGAAGTCGCCGCTCGGCGCGATCGCGCTGTGGCTGGCCGGCGCGGTGACGATGCTGGCGGCGCCGCGGCTGCGGGCGGCGGCGCCGTACGTGCTTGTGCCCGCCGCCGTGCTGCTCGGCGTCGCGATGACCGGCTCGCGCGACTTCGGCACGCGGTACGCGCTGGTGGTGCCGATCTTCCTCGCCGTGGCGGCCGCCGTGGTGTTGACGGTGCGCTGGCGGTGGGCCCGGATCGGCGCGGTGGTGCTGGTGCTGCTGGTGGCGGCCAGCTCGCTGCGCACGTTCCCGTACTACCTGCCCTACTCGAACGAGGCGTTCGGCGGGGCGGCGAGGACCCACGAAAATCTGCACGACTCCAATGTGGACTGGGGGCAGGACCTGGGGCGGCTGACCGACCGGCTGCGCGAGCGGTACGCGGGGGAGCGGGTCTGGCTGGTCTACAAGGGGAGCGGCGTGCCTTCGTGGTACGGCATCGAGGCGTCCGACCCGCTCGCCGTGCCCGCCGGCGAGGTGCGCGGGCTGCTGGTCGTCTCCAACAGCTCGGTCGCCAAGGCCACCGGCCCGCTCGCGGAGCTGATCCGCACGAGCGAGCCGATCGACTCGGTGGGGCACTCGATCACGCTTTACCGACGGTGAGCACGAACTTGCCCCGCGCGTGGTGCTCCTCGACGAACCGGATAGCGTCGGCCGTCTCGCTCAATGGGCAGGAGCGCTCGATCACCGGGTCGAGCGTGCCCGCCGCGACCATCGCGGCCAGCTCGTCCAGCTCGGCGGCGCGGGACGTGCTCACGAGGGGGCGCAGCCGCTGCGACACGAACGGGGCGGTCACCATCGTGCGCAGCAGCCGGGGCATCGGGCCGAGCGACCTGCCGCCGGTGCCGAAGGAGGGGATGTACGTCCCCTTCCGGATGAGGACCCGGCGCATCGCGGCGAGCGACCTGTCGCCGGCCAGGTCGAACACCACGTCGAAGCGGGCGTCGCCGGCCGTGACGTCGTCGGTGGTGTAGTCGACCACGCGGTCGGCGCCGATCGAGCGCACCAGCTCGGCGTTGCGGCCGCCGCAGGCCGCGGTGACGTCGGCGCCGAACGACTTGGCGAGTTGCACAGCGAACGTGCCGACCCCGCCGGAGGCGCCGTTGACCAGCAGCCGCGTGCCCGGCCCCACCTCGCCGAGGCGCAGCCCCTGAAGGGCCGCGACGCCGGAGATCGGCAGCGTGGCCGCCTGCTCGAAGGTGACCCCCTCGGGCTTGGCCGTGAGGTGCCTGGCCGGCGCCACCGCGTACTCCGCGAAGCCGCGCTGGTTGACCTCGGTGAGCACCGCGTCGCCGGGGCGGAACGCGGTCACGCCCGCCCCGACCGCCTCGACCGTGCCGGCGATGGCCCGGCCGAGGATGGTGGCCCGCGGCCGGCGCAGCCCCATCGCCAGCCGGATGGCGTGCGGCTCGCCGCGCAGGGCGGCCCGGTCGCCGAAGTTGAGCGCGGCGGCGTGCACCTTGACGAGCACCTGGCCGCGGCCGGCGGTGGGGCGCTCCACGTCCGCGTAGCGCAGGACGTCGGGGGAGCCGTACCGCTCGTAGACGATGGCCTTCATGACGTGCGCTCCTCTCAGCGCCGGCGGATCGCGCTGATACCGCCGAAGACGGCGTGCAGCAGCGTGCCGATCGAGATTGCGATGATGATGCCGTTGGTCCACCGGTCCGCCGCCGACCAGCCGGCCGCCTCGACAAACGCGGGGTTGAGCAGGTGGTCGTTGGCCGCGATCCAGATGAGCGTGAGCGCGGTGGCGATGTCGGCGAGCGCCCGCCCGACGACGAGCGGGACGGTCTGCCGCGCGTAGTACTTGGTGAAGGAGAGGCCGAGGCTGGCGATCAGCAGGCCGATGAAGACGTAGACCACGCCGGTGTCCCACAGCCAGGGGTCGAGGAAGCCGATCGGGTCGCCGGCGGCGTCGTGCTCGGTGCTGACCCTCGGGGAGATCAGGATCAGCGTCGAGAAGAGCACGGTCGCGACCGTCTCGATGATCAACTCGGCGTATCGCGTGCGCCGGCTGGGCTGCTCGGGAAGCGCCTCGGGCGTCCACTTCTGCACCGGCAGCGCGCGCGGCGTGGGAAACCGCTCGATCGCCGCGAAGAGCAGCGTGGTCCAGAAGGCGACGTGGAGGCCGGCGGTGAGCGCCGCCCCGATCGCCTCACCGGCCACGGCGGAGGCATCGCCGCCGTCGAGCGCCTGCACCAGCCCCACGATCGCGGCGACCGCGGGCACGACCGTGACCAGCAGGGCGCGGAGCAGCCGCGTGTACTCCAGATAGACCCCCGGGCCGATCAGCTGGAGCGGCCGGTCGGCGTAACCGGCGGCCAGCCGTGCCGGGTCGCCAAGGTCGGTGAGGACCGCCGCCTCGGCCTCCGCCGGGTCGGCGCCGGCTTCGAGCCGGTCGTCCACCGCGTCGGCGATCGAGGTACGCAGCTCGCGCTCGATGTCGGGCCGCTGCCGGCTGGGCACGCGGCTGAGGATGGCCTCGATGTAGCGGTCGGTGAGAGTGGTCGTGGTCGCGGTCATGACTCGCCCTTCAAGGTGTGGAACGCGGCGTGCAGCTCGTCCCAGTCGTGGCTCAGCGTGTCGGCGAGCTCTCCGCCCAGCTCGCTGGTGCGGTAGAACTTGCGCGGCCGGGACTCGTCGGTGTTCCAGTCGCTGGTGAGCAGGCCCTGCTTCTCCAGCCGGCGCAGCAGCGGATAGAGCGTGTTGGCGTCGACGGCGAAGCCGCTCCGCTCGAGCAGGTCGAGCAGCGCGTAGCCGTAGTTGGGCTTGCGCAGGATCAGCAGGCAGGCGAGCACAACGGTGCCGCGCCGCAGCTCCTGGAGGTGCGTGGCGAGCAGTTCATCGTCGAGCATGCATCACACGATACTGTGTGCTGCACACTATCGCAAGACGCACATCATTGGACGTGATCCGGTGTTGTGCGACGGGCGCGCTCTGGCGACGGATTTCGCCCTTGCATCCGGTACCGAGGTACGGGTCTACGGTCGGTGGATGACAGACCCTGCCTGGGCGCCGGCCGCGTGTACGCTCCCGACCGCCGACCGCCCCACGCGACTGGCCGAGTTCGACGCCCTCTTCACGACGGCCGTCCACGCGATGAGCCGCCCGTCCCCGACCCGGCTGAGCTTCACGCTCGACCCCACCACCGCCGGCCGCGCGGCCGACCTGGCGGTGCGGGAGAGCGCGTGCTGCTCGTTCTTCACGTTCACCGTCACGGTGGCCGGTGGCGAGGTGACGCTCGACGCCGCCGTGCCCGCGCGGCACCGGGATGTGCTGGACGCGTTGGCGGCACGCGCGGCAGCCGGCTCGGGCCGCGCTTCCGGCGACGCCGCGTGACGCCGGGCTGGCGCCGCCGCCGTATCCGCCGCGGTCTTGGCGGGTCAGTACGATCTTGTCCGTGAGCCTCGCCCGTTCGATCGGTCTGTTCGTGCTGGCCGCCCTCGCCGAGATCGGTGGTGCCTGGCTGATCTGGCAGGGGTGGCGGGAGCACCGCGGCGTGCTGTGGATCGCGGGCGGGATCATCGCGCTCGGGGCGTACGGTTTTGCCGCCAGCCTCCAGGAGGAGGCGCACTTCGGGCGGGTCCTCGCGGCGTACGGGGGGATCTTCGTCGCCGGCTCGCTGGCGTGGGCGATGGTGGTCGACCGCTTCCGCCCCGATCGGTGGGACTTCGCGGGCGCCGCGATCTGCCTGCTCGGCGTCGCCGTCATCATGTACGCCCCGCGCGGCTGAAGGCGTGCCTGCGGCTGAAGGCGTGCCTGCGGGGGAGAGCGCGCGGCTGAGAGACGCGTGCTCAGACGCGGAGGCGGGCCAGTTCGGTGCGCGCGTACTGGACGCGTGGGGTCTCCTGGCCGCCCGATTTCGCCAGCTCGTCGGCGAGGTCGTGGGCGGCCTCCAGCAGGTGTCCGCGGCGGCGGCGCTCGGTGTGGCCGTGCCCCGACCTGCGGTAGGCCTTGCGGGCCTTGCGGTCGCCGGCGAGCGTGTCCAGCTCCTCCCGCGTGATCGTGCCGTCGGCGACCTCGGGCGCCATGACCTCCCGCATGAACGCCCGCTCGCGCGGCACGCTCCACTTGAAGGCCCGGATCACCAGGAAGAACGCCAGCCCGGCCAGCAGGAGCCAGAACACGGGTACGAGCAGCCCGTACGGGCCCACGATGCCGCCGACGTTGTCCCACAGCCCGTGCAGCACCATCGCGCTCGCCATCAGCAGCAGGCCACGCCCGCGCTGGCGGGGCTCGGCGGGGCGGCCGAGGAAGTACACGAGACCGGTGCAGAAGACCGCGCTGTAGAGGATGTGCGCGGCGACCCCCAGCGTCATCCGCGCCACGATCGTGGTGATCGCGTTGCCGAGAGGGTTGGCGCCGAACTGGTCGCCGGCGCTGCTCAGCGCGTACTGGACGTCCTCCAGCAGCTGGAAGCCCAGCCCGATGAACGCGCCCAGCACGAACCCGTCGAAGGCCGTCGCCACCAGCCGAGGCGCCATCGCGATGAGCAGCAGGATGCCGAAGCCCTTGGACAGCTCCTCGGTGAACGGCGCGGTGAGCCCGGCGCCCCAGTCGATCGCCCAGGCCTGGCCGAACGCCTTGCCCCACAACGAGATGACGGACGCGTTGGCGTTGCCCGCCAGCGCCCACGGCGCCGCGAACGCGCCCCACAGAAACGCCACCACGATGAGCTTGCGGGACTGGTGCGCGTACCGGTCGATCCGCTGGGTGAACCACCAGAAGAGCGCGCCGTACAGTCCGAAGAGGACGGTGGCGACGATCAGCACCTCGCCGTACGCGTTGGCCTGGCCGGCGGCGTACCGGAACCAGATCACCGCGCCGGCCCCGACCAGCAGCAGGTAGACCCACATGGCGAGGTTGCGCGGCTGGAAGAAGACGAACCGCGTGCCCCAGCCCGACTCGCGCAGCGCCGCCTGGCGGGCGTCCAGCAGCCCACTCTCCGTGGTCATCGCGGCCCCTCCCGGTCGGCGCCGACGCTCGTGATCATGCTGGCGACGTCCTGCGTGGGCGCGGCGGGCGTCCCGGGCGGCCCGGTGGCCACGACCTCGACGCCGGTGCCGCCGATGACGAACGCGGCGAGGACCCCGGCCGCCGAGCTGCCCCGGTAGCGCGCGATCACGCCCTGGTCGCCGCCGCGCGTCTGGATCGCCGCCACGCCCCCGGTCACGTGCAGCCCGCGCTTGCCGTGCAGCTCGTCGGTGGTCTGCTTGATCTGGTCGAGCAGCGCGAGCGGCGTGCCGGTGAAGCTCCCGGTGCGTACCGACAGCGACATCGGCCCCCGTACCACGGCGGCGGTGGAGGGGGCGCCCGAGCGGGGCTCCTCGCCGCGCAGGATCCCGTCGGTCAGCTCCCAGCCCGTCGCCGGTATGAACTCGATGTCTCCCTGGAGCACCACGACGTCGCCGGGGCGCACCCGCTCGCCGGCGGAGATCGCGTGGTCGACCGTGGGTATCACCAGCGCCAGCACCACCGCCAGCGCGAGCACGACCAGCGCGGGGGCGATCGTGGTGCGGTCGAAGCCGAACCAGCGCCGCTCCACGGGTACCCACGTGTGCGGCGCCCCCGCGTCGAACATCGACCCTCCCATACGCTCGGCGAGCGTGCGAACACACTCCGTAATGGGATAATCCCACCGCTACCGCCTGGGCCACCGAGGAATGACGCGATGAGTACGCCCGGAGGGCCACCGCCGAGGCGCGGTGGCCCTCCTGTCCAGCCCCACGTCAGGCGGGCGCGTTCCACTTCTGGTTGGCCCGCCCGTTGATCACGCGGGAGACCGTGGCGATGGAGAGCCCGGTCTCGGCCGCGACGGCGCGCACGGTGACGCGGGCGCTTTTTGTTACACCGCCTTGTTTCATACTGGCGCAGCACACCGGTCATGTGCGTCGATGTACCCGGCTCACCGGCGGCGGGCTGTCCCGATCGGTACGACCGCGGTCCGCGCCGGCATCGGCACCGGGCGGAGCGTGCCCAGATCGACGCTCCGTTCCCGCCACCACACCGCCGACTCCAGCCGGCGCAGCAGTATCCCCTCGCGCAGCGCCCACGGGCAGACCATGACCCGCCGCAGGTCGAAGAGGTCCATCGCGGTGTGCGCCACCAGCGCGCCGGCCAGCGTCTGGCCCGCGCGCGCCGCCGAGATGCCGGGCAGCCGGGCCCGGTCGGCGGTGGGGAGCCGGGCCAGGTTGGGCAGTTGCCGGCCCAGTGCCTTGCGGTGGAGCAGCCGCTGCACGAACGGTCCGCGCCGCGGCGGCGGGGCGCCGCAGAGCCGGGCCAGCTGGTGGAACGTGCGGGAGGTGGCCACCGCCGTACGTGGCCGGGCCCACCGCAGCCGCTGCGCGAGCCCGCCGAACTCCTCCCGCAGGTACTCGCGGAGCGCCTTGACCTGTCCGGTGCTCGGCGGGTCGCCGGGCAGCCGCTCGCGGGTGAGCCGGCCGGCGCCGAGGGGGAGCGAGACCGCCAGCTCGGCGGTGACGTCCCGTCCGTACGCGACCTCCACCGAGCCGCCGCCGATGTCGAGTACCAGCAGCGGACCGGCCCGCCAGCCCATCCACCGCCGGGCGGCCAGGTAGGTCAGCTCCGCCTCCTCGATCCCGGAGAGCACACCGAGCGTCACGCCCGCGCGGTGGCGTACCGCGGAAAGGGCCTCCTGGCTGTTGGGGGCGTCGCGGATGGTGGCGGTGGCGTACCCGAAAAGCTCCTCGACCCCCATCTCTCGGGCCTGCGCGACGGCGAGTGACACGGCGTCCGACAGCCGCCCGATCGCGGCCTCGTCGAGCATCCCGTCGGGGCCGACCCGCTCGGCGAGGCGGAGCCGGGTCTTCGCCGTGCGTACGGGCAGCGGCATCCCGCCGCTCGTGTCGGCCACCAGCAGGTGGGCCGTGTTCGATCCGACGTCCAGTACCCCGATGCGCATGCGCGTGGTTACCCCTGGCGGAGGCGGCTTAACGCCGGCCCCGGACCTCCGCTGCGACCTGCGCAGACGCGGGGTACCGTGACGTGGCAGGCCGGCGACACCAGGGGGAAGGAGCGGCGCTCATGGGGCATCCCTTCGCCGCGGTGGCCGGGCTCCTCGTGCTGGAGGGCAGCCGGTGACCGCCTTCGACCACCTCGCCCTGCTCTACCGCGACGCCGGCGAGCTGCTGGCCGGCACGCTTTCGTTCGTCCGGGCCGGGCTGGCCGCCAGCGAGCCGGTCGCGGTGGCGGTGCCGGGGGCCAACCTCGACCGCATCCGCGACGGGTTGGGTGCCGACGCCGGGCGGGTGACCTTCCACGACATGACGCGGGCCGGTGGCAACCCCGGCCGCATCCTGCCCGCCGTGCTGCTCGCCTTCGCCAACGCACATCCCGACCGGCCGGTGCGGATTGTCGAGGAGCAGGTCTGGCCCGGCCGCACCCCGCTGGAGTACCCAGCCTGCGTGCAGCACGAGGCGCTGATCAACGCGGTCTTCGCCGGGCGGGCGGCGCGCATCCTGTGCCCGTACGACGTGGCCGGGCTCGCCCCGGAGGCGATCGACGACGCCCACCGCACGCACCCGGCGGTCATCACGCCGGAGGGTCGCGTGGCGAGCCCGCGATACGCCGACCCGGTCGCGCTGGCGGAGAGCTTCAACCTGCCGCTGCCCGACCCGCCGGCCGACGCCACCATGATCGCGGTCGATCTCACCGGGCTGGCGAAGGTGCGCGCCTTCGTGATCGACCTGGCCGAGGCGGCCGGGCTCGGGGCAGACCGCGCCGACGACCTCATGATCGCGGTCAACGAGCTGGCCACCAACACCGTCGCGCACACGCCCGGCCAGGGCACGCTCTCCGCCTGGACCGAGGGCGGCGACCTGGTGTGCCAGGTGCGCGACGGGGGACACATCGCCGACCCACTGGCCGGCCGGGTGCCGCCGCCGCTGACCAGCTCCACCGGCGGGCGCGGGCTGATCCTGGTCAACCAGCTCTGCGACCTGGTGCGCGTGCACAGCCGGCCGGGCGCGACCACGATCCGGCTGCACATGCGCCTCAGCGCACGGTGAGCACCGTCGCCTTCGCGTACACGCCGGTCGTCACGTCGAAGCGCGACTTGAGCATCCGCGCGGCGGCGGGGCTCACCTGACCGCGTCCCGCCAGCGCGTACCACACTCATCGAAATATTTGGTTAAGCCTATTTACTGTTAGGTTTGTTTACCTTATGTTGATGGCCATCAAACCGAGCGGATCCCCCCGAAACCGCCAGATGGGGAAGGACCGCCCACATGAAGTGAGGAGGACTTCATGCGAAGACGCATCACCCTCCCCCTGCTGACGGTCGCCGCCGTCCTGGCCTCGCTCTTCGTGGCCATCACGCCGGCGCAGGCCCACGGGTACATCTCCTCGCCCGCCAGCCGGCAGGCGATGTGTGCCCAGGGCCGGGTCGCCAACTGCGGCGACATCATCTACGAGCCGCAGAGCGTCGAGGCGCCGAAGGGCTCGATGCAGTGCAACGGCGGCGGAAGCCGGTTCGCGGTGCTCAACGACAACAGCCGCAACTGGCCGACGACGTCCGTCGGGCAGAACGTGACGTTCAACTGGGTGCTCACCGCCCGGCACGCCACCAGCACCTGGGAGTACTTCGTCGGTGGGACACGGATCGCCGTGTTCGACGACGGGGGACGCCAGCCGGCGGCGACCGTCTCGCACAACGTCAGCCTCGGCGGGCGCAGCGGCCGGCTGACCGTGCTGGCCCGGTGGAACGTCGCCGACACCGCGATGGCGTTCTACGCCTGCGTCGACCTCCAGGTCGGCGGGGGCGGCGGCAACCCGCCGCCGACGACCCAGCCGCCCGGCCCGGCGTGCGGCACGGCGTGGAGCGCTTCGGCCGTGTACAACGGCGGCGCGATCGTCTCGCACAACGGCCGCCGCTGGCAGGCGCAGTGGTGGACGCAGGGCGAGACGCCCGGCACGACCGGCGAGTGGGGCGTCTGGCGCGACCAGGGCGCCTGCGGCTGACCCGACCCGACCGATCCGGAGCCCGCGCCGCCCCGGGCGTGGCGCGGGCTCCGCACCGGACCACAGCACAAGGAGGTACGCGAGCATGCGACGCACCCTGGTCCTGGCGACCGCCGCGCTCCTCGCCGTGGCGGCGTGCGGCGGCCCGTCCGGCGACCCGCCCCGGAGTGCCGAGCCGACCGGTGCGGCACCCGCCGCGACCAGCGCCGCGGCACCGCTTCCGGACACAGTGGACAGTGAGCGCAACGCGACGGACGTGATGTACCTCCAGATGACGCTGGCGCACCACGAACCCACCGCCGCGCTGCTGGACCTGGGGCGCACCAAGGCGACCCGGGACGACGTACGGGGGCTGGCCGGCGACCTGGCCACCGCGATCGCCGCCGAGACCCGCACCATCACCGGATGGCTGGAGGGCTGGGGCGAGCCGCTCGTCTCCGACGCGCACCCCGACGCGCACGCGGCGCACGGCGGCCTGCCCGTGCTCGGTGACAAGGAGATCGCCGAGCTGGGGCGGATGGGCGCCGAGGGGTTCGACACCGCGTTCCTGAACATGCTGATCGGCCACCAGCACGGCGCCGCCGAACTCGCCCGCATGGAGGCGGCGAGCGGGCAGAACCCCCAGGTGAAGGCGCTGGCCGCCCGCACCGACGAGGCGGTGCGGGCGCAGATCCAGCAGTTGCTCAGGATGGTGGCCGGCTGAGGGTCACCACGTCGAGTTCGTCGCCCCGACGCCGAGGACGATCTGGTCGAACTGGTTGCCGTCGTTGTCGTCGGTGTACGCCACGCTCACCTCGGACCACGGCGAGACCGCGATCGCGATCTGTTCCTGGCGTCCCGCGGTGTCCCGGCTGAACACCTGCGCGTCGAGCCGCCCGGTGCCGGTGCCGTCCGGGTTGCGGCCGGCGATCCACACCTGCGGGTCGGCGCCGGTCACGCTCCAGGCCAGCGCCGTGTTGCCCTGGTCGTCGATGCCGATCCCGGGCGCCACCGCGCCCACGCCGGACGACACCTCCACCTCCTCGTGGCGAGGGCTGCCGGTCGCGGTGAACGAACGGGTCCACACGCCGCGCGTACCGGTGTGGTCGGACTCCCACGCCACGGCGAAGTCACCGCCGAAGTTCGCCGCCACCGCGGGCCGCTGCTGCTGCCCGTCACCGATGCCGTTGGCGAGGCGGCGGGAGAGCGTGACCGCCCCGTTCGCGCGGGCCAGCCGGGTGAGGCCGATGTTGTCGAAGCCGTTGCCGTCGGCGTCCTCCTCCCACACCACCAGCGCCTCGCCGGAGGGGAGCACCGCCACGTCCGGCCGGCGGTGGTCACCGGCGGTCTGGCTGGCCACCACCTCGTACGCCTTGGTGGTGTTGCCGGTGTAGCCGGCCGCCCGTACCGTCGCGGGGTCGGTCCCCTGGATGTCCTCCCACACGACGGTGAACGCGACCGCGGTGGTGCTGCCCGGCACGCCGTCCGGGTCGACCGAGACCTTCGGGAAGACCTGCTGCCCGGTGGCGCTGGCGTTGGCGCGGCCGGAGGCGAGCACCGAGCCGGTGGGGGAGACCACGCGGTACGGGATGTTGTAGTAGCCGTTGCCGTCCGGGTCGTCGGCCCACACCACCACGGCGTTGCCCCGGTCGTCGAGGCCCACGTCGGGAGTGATGTGCTTCCACGCCGTGCCGCTGGTGCCGCCGCCGGAGAGTTTGATCTCGTACACCGGCGTGCCGTTGCGGAACAGCCGCAGGAATATCTCCGAGCGCGTGTCGTCGGCGGGGTTGGTGGCGTCGCGGTCGTCCTCCCAGACGACGGCGACGTGGCCGCTGCGGTTGGCCGCGATGGCCGGCACGTCCTGGTCGCCGGTGGCGACGCTGTTGGCGGTCGACCAGGTCACGGCCTCCACGCCCAGCAGCACGAGAGAAAGCGCAGCCGAAACGATCGACATGTCACACCGCCTGCAATCCGGGCTGGCCGTCGAGGATCACGAACGAACGGAGCGTGGTGACCGGCGCGCCGTGCTCGGTCACGCTCGCCACAGTGCGGAAGTCGGCCCGCACCTGGGTACGGGAGATGGTCGTGCGCGTGTACCCCCGGCGGTCCGAGTAGAAGCGCAGGTGCGGGTTGTTGGCGACGTCCGGGATGGTGGTGCTGCCGGAGCCGTTGCCGCCCGAGCTGATCGACGTGCAGACGAGTTCGGTGCCGACCGTCGCCGAGTTGGGGTTGGCGTAGTCGGCCTTGAGGTCGTTGGCCCAGGCGCGGTGCACGTCGCCGGTGAGCACCAGCGGGTTGCGCACGCCGCGCTGTACCCAGCCCTGCTGGATCCGGTTGCGGGAGGCCCGGTAGCCGTCCCACGCGTCCATGCTGGCCGCTCCGGAGGCGTCGTACCGGCGGGCGAAGAAGACCTGCTGGCCGAGGACGTCCCAGGTGCCGGAGTGCTGCGCGAGCCCGTCCAGCAGCCAGGTCTCCTGCGCGCCGCCGGTGAGCGAGCGGGAGGCCAGGTCGGCGTCGGCGCACACCTTCCAGCCGTCGCCGCACGCCTGGTCCGAGCGGAACTGCCGCGTGTCGAGCATGTGGAAGGTCGCCAACTGTCCCCAGTGGACACGCCGGTAGAGCGGGATGCTGTTGCCGCTCGGAGCGGAGGAGGGGCGCAGCGGCATGTTCTCGTAGTATGCGCGGTACGCCGCCGTGCGCCGGGCCGTCCACTGTGCCGCGGTCAGCGCCGGGCTGTTGTCGGCGCGCGTGTTGGCGGCGTAGTTGTTCTCCACCTCGTGGTCGTCCGGCACCACCAGCCACGGCGCGGCCGCGTGTGCCGCCTGGAGGTCGGGGTCGGACTTGTACTGCGCGTACCGGCGGCGGTAGTCGGCCAGCGACACGATCTCGGCGCCCGCGTGCTCGCGCACCGAGCCGGCCGTGGCGGCGTCCTCGTAGAGGTAGTCGCCCAGGTGCAGCACCAGGCCGGGGGCGTCCTCGGCCAGCCGCCGGTACGCCGTGTAGTAGCCGGACTCGTAGTGCGCGCAGGAGGCGAACGCCATGACCAGGTCACGCCCGAACGTGCCGGCCGCCGGCGCGGTCCGCGTACGCCCGATCGGCGAGATGTGCCCCTGCGCGCGGAAGCGGTAGAAGTAGTCGGCGTCCGGGGCGAGCCCGCCGGCGACGACGTGCACCGAGTGCGCGTCGGCGTACCGCGCGGTCACCGAGCCGGACGCGACCAGCGACGTGAACCGGTCGGAGGTCGACACCTGCCATTCGACGACCACGTCGGCGTTGGCCATCCCGCCCTGCCCGTCGGCGTTGAGCGGGGAGGGGGCCAGCCGGGTCCACAGGACCACGCTGTCGGACGCCGGCTCACCGGAGGCCACGCCCAGCTTGAACGGGTACGGCACCGCGGCGGTCGCCGACCGTGAGGGGATGGCCGCGGCCCCGGCGACCGCGAGTCCACCGAGGACGAAGGTACGACGTGAGAGGTTACTCATGGCCAACAACTGTGAATGTCATGGATGAACGAAGCAAGGCCCGTCGATGAAAATTTTTGCCGGGATCGATGACTGGACGGCTTTGGGGACCGGCAGCCCGGCCGCAGCCCGGCGACCTGACCGGCTCCGGCCTACCGCTCGGGAAGCATCGGCCTCATGAAGGTGCGGTCGTAGCGCACCACGCAGCCGCTGCTGTCACGGATCTGGTCCGCGGCGACGAAGTCGGGATCCACGCCGAACAGCGAGCGGTAGCGCTCGTAGTCGGCCAGCGACGGAAACGAGAACAGCGCCAACGCCTGGTCGCTCGCGCCTTCCGCCGGCAGGAAGTAGCCGTGGTGGTTACCGCCGTTGCGGTCCACCAGCTTCATCCATGCCCGCCCGAACTCCTCGAACTCGGCGATCCTGCTGGGGTCGATGGTGTAGTGCACAACGCAGGTGATCACTCTTCGCAGGGTAGAACAGTCACGGCCCCCGGGAGGGTGCGGATGTACCCGGCCGCGGTCGGCGAGCCACCGGGCGGTGTCGCGTCGACCGAACGATCAGGTCAGCCCGTCCGACCGCCCGGCGACCGCCTGGGCCGTCCCACCAATTGACCAAGTCCTATCGGTTTACCTAGCATCGAGATCGAACTAAGTGATGAAGGAAGTGTTTGTGCTGCGGGGCGGCGCCGGAGTCCGCGACCTCGCCGCCGTGGGAGGCGAGGCGCCCGGCGTCATCCCCGGCCGACCTCGGCGTGCGGTGTCGGGCGCACCCCGGCCGCGAAGGCGAGCAGGTCGGCCTCGCTCAGCCCGACCGCCGGCGCCGCCTGGACCACCAGCGTGCGCCCGTCGCCGAGGTCGACGGAGAGCACCGACGCCGCCGCGCCGTCGGCGAGTCGTCCCGGGCGGCCGCCCACCGCCACCGGCCGTCCGGCGGGGGAGACCTCGTCGGTGTACGACAGCAGCACGGTGAGCTTGCCGGCGAAGTCGTGGCTCGGCCGGCTCCGCTCCGGGCGAAACGACACCGCCGTCGCGCCCACGATGTCCGGTACGGTGCCCGGCGGCAGGACGGCGAAGTCGAACGGGCGGCGCACCGGCACCGCGCCCGGCGCGAGCCCCTCCGCGTACCGGACGAGCGACTCGTGTGCCAGGTGGCGGTCGGCCTCCACGCGCAGCCACCGGCCGTCCGGCTCCTGCCAGGTGAGCGCGGTGCCGGTCCGGCCCGCCTCCAGCCGCGCCGTGCGTTCGTGGACCACCACGCTGTACGCCTTTACCGCCGGCGCCCACTCCAGGCGGGGCGGGGCGAGCGCGTTCACCGTGACCGTGAGCGTCCGCTCCCCGGCTCCCGCGTGCCGCAGCCACGGCAGGCCGGCGGAGATCTCCGCGACCGGCTCGCCGTATCCGGGCAGGCTCACGGTCGGCACGAAGGGGAACGGCGTCAGCGACAGCGGGCCGGTGTCCGCGGCCTCCACGGTGGAGGGTTGCCCCGGTGTCCACACGCGGCTCGTCACCGGCACCGCCATCAGCACCGCCGCGGCCGCCACCGCCACGCCCACCGCCCGCGCGCGGCGCCGTTCCCGCCGGGCCCGGCCGTGCGCGCGCCGTACCAGGTCGGTGGTGGGCCCGACGCCGGCGGCGCGGTCGGTGAGCGTCACCCGGACGAGGTGTTCGATGTCATCCACTGCGGGCCTCCGACGTGACGGTGGAGAGCGTGGCGCGGAGCGTGCCGAGTGCGCGGAAGGCGTGCACGCGTACGGTCGCCGGGGCGCAGCCGACCAGGTCGGCGATCTCCGCGTCCGGCAGGTCGAGGTAGTAGCGGAGCACGAGCACCGCCCGCTGCACGCGGGGGAGCGTGGCGAGCAGTGCCCACATCTCGTCGCGCGCCGCCACCTGCTCGGCCAGCACAGCGAGGTCGGCGCTCTCCGGTACGGCCGGCACGACCGCCTCGGTGCTCGACCGGCGGCGCCGCCAGGAGAGGTACTGGTGCAGGAGCGCCCGCCGCACGTACGCCTCCGGCGGCTCGGCGCGCGCGATCCGGCCCCACCTGCGGTACACCTTGGCCAGCACCTCCTGGAGGATGTCCTCGGCCAGGTGCCGGTCGCCGCACATGAGGTAGCCGAACCGCAGCAGCGCCGGGCCGCGTGCGGTCACGAACTCCTCGAACGAGATCATCGCCCTCCCCACCGGTACACGCGATGGGGCGCCCGATCCGTTTCGTTAGCCAGGTCACGGCCCCTCCGGGACCGGGTCGTCGTACGAGCCGGCGGGCCCCCGGTACTGGCGGCCGTCGCGCAGCGGCCAGCCGTACGCGACGCAGCCGTGCAGGCCCAGCGTCTGCTGCTGCATCACGGGCGCGGGGCGACCGGGGCCGGGGCACTTCTCGTGGCCACGGCCGAGCCGGTGCCCCACCTCGTGGTTGACCAGGTACTGGCGGTACTGCTCGAGCGGGGCGCCGTACCGGGGCACGCCGTGCGCCCACCGCGCCACGTTGAGCACGACCCGCTCCCCGTTGCGGCACGAGGTGTACCCGTCGTCGCCGGGGCAGAGGTCGTCGCGCGTACCGGGAGTGGTGAGGTAGACGGTCAGGTCGTACGGGGAGCCGTAGCCGACCCGCTGGAGCCGCCACCGCCCGTCGCCGGTCCAGCTCCGCGGGTCGGCGAGCGTGCGGGTCACCTCGGCGGCGAACGCGTCCGGCTCGATGCCGCCAATGCCCCGCTCCACCGCCACGCGGTACCGCATGAGCTGCCCGGACCGCCCGGCGACCGGACCGCCGCCGGCGGCGAACAGCCACGTCCCCGCGCCGCGCGCGGGATAGGTGATCCGGGGCGGAGGCGGTGACGTCGTCGGCGGGGGCGGCGCGGTGGTGGGGGAGGGCGGTGGCGGGGTGACCGGCGCGGCGGAGGGGACCGGCCGGTCCGCCAGCCCGGCGCGCGCGGCCACCAACCCCGCGAGCACCGCCCCGCACGCCACCGCCACCGCAACGATCCGCCGTCCCCGCATGCCATGATCACGCCGCGGGGGCGGCGTCGCGTTTCAGGTGGCCGCGCTGCTGTCCGTTCCGGCCAGGAAGCCCGTGACGGCATCGAGGAAGCGATCCGGATCGGTGCCGTGCACGTTGTGGCCGGCCGGGATCGTGACCATGCGGCCGCCGACGAGGCGCGCGGCGAACTCGGACAGCGTGCGGTTGGGCAGGTGGCTCGCCGGCCCGCCGGAGATGACCAGCGTGGGGATGGTGAACTCGTCGGCGCTCGTCCACCACCGGGGGTCGGGCTGGTTGAGCTGCTCGATGATCGCCGGCCGCACGTCCCAGTCGTAGGGCACCGGCCCCTGCGGTGGCGGCGGGACCGGCAGCCCGAGCGGCACCGGCGGCGGCATCTCCTCCAGCACCAGGCGGCTCACCCACTCGGGGTGATCGAGGGCGACCAGGTAGGCCACCACGGCGCCCATCGAATGACCGACCATCGACGCCCGCAGCACATGGAGCTCGTCCATCAGCGCGAGCACGTCTTCGCGCATCAGCTCCAGCGAGTATCGCCCGGGGCGCTCGCTGCTGCCGTGGCCGCGCAGGTCAGGCGCGTACACCGGCCAGCGCTTGGCCAGGACCGGCGCCACCTCGTCCCAGGTCGAGCTGTCGGTGGCGCCACCGTGCAGGAGGATCAGCGGCTCTTCGCTCTCCTCGACGTCGCTCGAAATCCAGGACCGGTAGTGCAACCGCACTGGCATCACGCTGCCCAACGTAGCCCAGACCGGCCCCCCGCCGGGGCCGCTCGCTGGCCGCCGGCTCCGCACGCCGTGGACCGCGTCCGCCCGGCGCATCCACGTCCAGGCGGCCGCCGAGGTCAGAACATCACGCACCACTCGCCGTCGCGGACGTCGAAGGGGTGCGGGATGAGCCGGCCGGCGCCCTCGAAGCCGATCTCGACGGTCGCCGGCCACTCGAACCGGGGACCGTTTATCTCGGCCGCCCCGGTCACGAGGACGTACTCGCTGCCGCCCGGAGTGCTGTTCTCCTCGCCGAACTCCTCCCAGAGCAGCCCGCCGCCGGAACGCTCGCAGGTGAGCGCGATGGCCGTCGCCTCCTCGCCGCTGTTGACCGCGTCCGCGTAGCGCTTGGCGGCCGCGAGCAGGTCCGCCTCGCTCGGCAGCGCGACATCCGTGGCGGGCTCGGTCGGTGCCGTCTCCTGCCTGGTCAGGACGTACGCGGCGACGCCGGCCGCGCCGAGTCCGAGGACCACGACCGCGACCACGGCGGCGACGATGCCGATGACCAGCCCGGTACGGCAACGCGGCCGTGGCTGTCGTGGTGGTGGCGGTACGGGGTGGTAGCGGGTCGGCTGCGGCGGCCCGTACGACATGCTGATGCTCCCGGTGACGACAGTGGACGCGGCCGAGTCAACCAGGTGGCGACTTCAACCCGGCTTCACCCGTTCTGCCGCCGTTCGTCGTGACCGGCGCGGCAACCTGGTAGTGGACCCCGCCCACCTAAGGAGACGAGATGCGAAGAAGCCTCATCGGGTCGGCGGCCGCGCTCTTCGCGACCCTCGCCTGCACCACTCCCGCGCCGCCGGTGACCGGCACGGCCGATCCCGGGTACCACGTGCTGGTCTTCTCCAAGACCGCCGGCTTCCGGCACGACTCGATCCCGGATGGGATCCAGGCCATCCGCGACCTCGGCGCGGCCGACGACTTCGGCGTGACCGCGACCGAGGACGCCGCCGCGTTCACCACGGACAACCTCGCGCGGTACGAGGCGGTCGTGTTCCTCTCCACCACCGGCGACGTGCTCGACGCCGCGCAGCAGACCGCCTTCGAGCGGTACATCGCGACCGGCAAGGGGTACGTCGGCGTGCACGCGGCCGCCGACACCGAGTACGACTGGCCGTTCTACGGCGACCTGATGGGCGCCTACTTCGCAGCCCATCCGGCGATCCAGCGGGCCGACATCCGCGTGGAGCACCACGATCACGCGGCGACCGGGCACCTGCCGCGGACCTGGACCCGCACCGACGAGTGGTACGACTTCCGCGCCAACCCCCGCTCGTCCGCGCGCGTGCTGGCCAGCCTCGACGAGTCCTCGTACTCCGGCGGGGGCATGGGCGCCGACCATCCGATCAGCTGGTGCAAGACCTTCGGCGGCGGGCGGTCGTTCTACACCGGGCTCGGGCACACGCGGGACACGTACGCGGAGGCCGACTTCCGGGCGCACCTGCTCGGCGGCATCCGGTACGCGGCCGGCCACGCACCGGCCGACTGCCAGCCGGAGACCGGCTAGACCACTCTCCTCGATGGATCGAGGGCGGCGGTTGGCCGTGCGTTCGCGTTCCGACGAGGCTTGCCCGCGCCTTTTAGGGTGTGGACCTATGCGGCGAGGCTTTCGGGCGGGTACGGCCGTGTTTCTGGCCGCGTCCCTGTTGAGTGGCTGTTCGTCGGCCCTGCCCGACCGGCCGCCCCCGAGCGCGCGGGCCGAGGCGCCGCTCCCGCAGGGGGTCGCCGACCCGGCCGTGCCGCCGAGCGCGGTGCCGCCCGAGCCCGCCTGCGACCCGCGGGCCAGCCTGCGCCCCGCCGGCGCGCTGCCGCCGCCCGGCCGGATGCCGTCGGGGTCCACAATGGACAAGATCCGGGCGCGGGGCATGCTGGTCGCCGGCGTCGACCAGAACAACTACCTCTTCGGCTTCCGTGACCCGTTCACCGGGCGGCTGGCGGGCTTCGACATCGACCTCGTACGCGAGGTGGCCCGGGCCATCTTCGGCGACCCGGAGCGGGTGAGGTACGTGGTGGTGACCCAGGCGCAGCGGCTCACCGCGGTCAACGGGCAGGTCGACCTGGTGGCCAACTCGATGACGATCACCTGCGCGCGGCGCGAGCTGGTCGAGTTCTCCACCAACTACCTCGACTCGGGGCAGCGCGTGCTCGTGCCGGAGACCTCCACCGTCACCGGCATCCACGATCTCGGTGGCAAGCGGGTCTGCGCGGCGGCCAACACCACGTCGATCCAGGCCATCATCGACGCGCCGGCCCGCCCGGTGCCGGTCTCGGTGGTCGACTGGACGGACTGCCTGGTGCTGCTCCAGCAGGGTCAGGTGGACGCCATCTCAACCACCGACAACGTGCTCGCCGGTCTCGCCGCGCAGGACCCGACCACGAAGATCGTCGGGCCGCGCTTCAGCGACGAGCCGCACGGGCTGGCGTTCGCCCGCGGCGCCACCGATTTCGTCCGCTTCGTCAACGCGGTCTTCGACCGGCTCCGCGCCGACGGCGGCTGGATGCGCATCTACAACCGCTGGCTGCGCCCCACGCTCGGCCCGGTCGCCGCGCCGCCCCCGGCCCGCTATCGGGGCTGACCGGGCACCTCTTCCCGATGGTTCCGCTCGCCCTCGCACTCCGGCAGGCATCCGGCCGAGCTGGTGGCGGAGCTGACCGCCTGAGACCCAAGGCCGGCGTTCGTCACCGGGCGACGCCGCCCGTAGGGGGAGCGAGTCGGGGCGAACACGGATGCTAGGGCATAGATCACCTTCATAGGCTGCACATAAGACATGTGGAGCGGATGGAGGAGATAGGTATGCGAGCTCTGGTGGGAGCGGTGCTCAGCGCCGTGCTTGTCGTGACACCGGCGAGCGGTGCCGCCGCGGGGGCGGCGTCGGGAGCCGGCGATCGGCGGGCGCTGCAGGATGCCGCCGACGACCTGCGTGACCTGGGCGTCACGGGCGTGCAGGCGCTGTCCAGCGAAGGGCGCCACCCCAGTGCCGCGCGCTCCGGTGTGGCCGACATCCGCACCGGCGCGCCCGTGCCGGACGACGGCTACTTCCGGATGGGCAGCAACACGAAGACCTTCGCCGCCGTGGTCGTACTCCAACTTGTGGCGGAGCGGCGGCTGTCGCTCGAGGACACCGTCGACCGCTGGCTGCCGGGAGTCGTCTCGGGCAACGGTCACGACGGGCGGCGGATCACCGTACGGCAGCTGTTGCAGCACACCAGCGGGATCTTCAACTACACCAACGACCTGCCGGGGCTGAACTCGGCGGAGGAGTACGAGCGGCTTCGCTTCGTGCACCGGGACCCGGCGGCGCTCGTGGCCATCGCCATGCGGCACGGGCCGGCCTTCGCGCCGGGTACGAGCTGGGACTACTCCAACACCAACTACATCCTCGCCGGCATGATCATCGAGCGGATCACCGGCAAGCGCTGGGCGACCGTGGTGCGGGAGCGGATCACGGGGCCGCTCGGCATGACGCGAACGTACTCGCCGGGCGACGTGCCCACGCTGCCCCGCCCGCACGCCAAGGGATACCAGCAGTTTGAGCCGGGCGGCCCGCTCGTGGACACGACGCTGCTCAACATGAGCATGGGCTGGGCCGCCGGTGACCTGGTCACCACCCCGACCGACCTGGCCCGCTTCTGGCGGGCGCTCCAGAGTGGACGCCTGCTGGCGCCGGCCCAGATGGCGCAGATGCACCGGACGGTGCCGGCGGTGACCTTCCAGGACCTGTGGCCGGGCGCCCGGTACGGCCTCGGGATCATGTGGACGCCGTCGAGCTGCGGCGGCTACTGGAGCCACGGCGGCGACGTGCCCGGCACGAGCACGGTCAACGGCGCGACCGGCGACGGCAGCCACGCGGTGGTCCTGGCGCTCACGACCCGGCTGGCCGGGGAGGAGGAAGCCCTCGCGGTGTACCGGCGCGCGGACCGGGCGGTGGCCGAGGTGCTCTGCTGAAGGGGGACAGCCCGGCCGTGACGACGAGCGATTCGTCCGAACGGTCGGGCTGTGTTACCTGAACGTGACTTGCCATCGATGGGTCCCATTGGGCTTAATTCGTTAAGCCAGATTACAAATTGCGGCGGTGGCCTCGGCGGGCCAGCTCCGCACCACGCCCGCACCGGTCTTCGGCGAGCCGATGCGAGGTCCCCGCTGTCCCATCCAGCGAAGGAGTTCCTTCGTGCCAGCAGTTCGCCGAAGCCGCGGGATGCGCGGCTCTGCCAGACGCACCCTCCTCCTCGCCGCCACCACCGTCCTCGCCGCGGCCTCGGCGCTGGTCGCGGGGGCGCCGCCGGCACAGGCCGCGCCGTTACCCCAGGCGCCCGCGGCGGCGGCCGAGCCGTACTCCGTCCTGGTGTTCTCCAAGACCGCGGGCTTCCGCCACGACTCGATCCCGGCCGGCATCGCGGCGATCGAGCGGCTCGGTGCCGACAACGGCTTCACGGTCGACGCGACCGAGGACGCCGGCGCGTTCACCGACGCCAACCTGGAGAAGTACGCGGCGGTGGTCTGGCTCTCCACGACCGGCGACGTGCTCGACGCCGACCAGCAGGCCGCCTTCGAGCGGTACATCCGGGCCGGCGGCGGCTACGCGGGCATCCACGCCGCGTCGGACACCGAGTACAGCTGGGCCTGGTACGGCGACCTGGTCGGCGCGTACTTCGCGTCGCATCCGGCCAACCAGACGGCCACCATCAAGGTCGAGGATCCGGCGCATCCCTCCACCGCGCCGCTGCCGGCCAAGTGGTCCCGCTTCGACGAGTGGTACAACTTCCAGACCAACCCGCGGGCCGACGTGCACGTGCTGGCCAGCCTGGACGAGCGCACGTACACGCCGGGCGCCGGTGCCATGGGCGCCGACCACCCCACCGCCTGGTGCCACGACTACGACGGCGGGCGCTCCTGGTACACGGGCAGCGGCCACACCATCGAGTCGTACTCGGAGCCGAACTTCCTGGCCCACCTGCTCGGCGGCATCCAGACCGCGGCCGGGGCTGTCGACGCCGACTGCGCCGCCTCGCAGACCGGCAGCTTCGAGAAGGTGACGCTGGACAGCAACACGCAGAACCCGATGGAGCTGGACGTCGCGCCGGACGGCCGGGTCTTCTACATCGAGCGGGACGGCCGCGTGCAGATCGTGAAGCCGGACACCGGCACCACGGTCACCGCGATCGACCTCGACGTCTTCACCGGCAACGAGGACGGCCTGATCGGCATCCGGCTCGACCCGGACTTCGCCACCAACGGCTGGGTCTACCTCTACTACGCGCCGAACGACGGCGTGGCCCGCAACCGGCTCGCCCGCTTCACCGTGCAGGGCGACTCGATCGCGCTGAGCAGCGAGGTGCCGGTCATCGAGGTGACCACGCAGCGCAACACCTGCTGCCACGCGGGCGGCAGCATGGTCTTCGACGGCGACGGCAACCTCTACCTGGCGACGGGCGACAACACCAACCCGTTCGAGTCGAACTCGTTCACACCGATCGACGAGCGGTCCGGCCGCCAGGACTTCGACGCGCAGCGTACCTCGGGCAACACCAACGACCTGCGCGGCAAGGTGCTCCGGATCCATCCCGAGGAGGACGGCTCGTACACGATCCCGGCCGGCAACCTCTTCCCGCAGGGCACCGCGCAGACCCGTCCCGAGATCTACGCGATGGGCTTCCGCAACCCGTTCCGGATCGGCATCGACAAGCAGACCGACACGCTGTACGTCGCGGACTACGGCCCCGACGCCGGCGCGGCCAACCCCGACCGCGGCCCGGAGGGCACCGTCGAGTGGAACGTGGTCACGCCCGGCAACTACGGCTGGCCGTACTGCCACGGCGCGAACTACGCGTACAACGACTACACGTTCCCGTCCGGCCCGAGCGGTCCCAAGTTCGACTGCGCGGCGCCGGTCAACAACTCGCCGAACAACACCGGTCTGACCAACCTGCCACCGGCGATCTCCGCCACCGTCGACTACGACTACAGCGGAAACCCGCTCTTCCCCGAGATCGGGGGCGGCGGCGCGCCGATGGGCGGCCCGGTCTACCGGTACGACGCGGCACTCGGCTCCGACCGCAAGTGGCCGGCGTACTTCGACGGCAAGGCGCTGTTCGGCGAGTGGAACCAGAACAAGATGTACACGTTCCAGCTCGACGACGACGCCAAGTCCCTTGTGGACATCAACCAGCTGCTGACCGGCATGACGTTCCTGCGCCCGATGGACTTCGAGTTCGGGCCGGACGGGGCGCTCTACATGATCGAGTGGGGCACCGGCTTCGGCGGCAACAACGACAACTCGGGCGTCTACCGGATCGACTACATCGCGGCCGACCGGGCCCCGATCGCCGTCGCCTCCGCGGTGCCGACCAGCGGCCAGCCGCCGCTCACCGTCCAGTTCTCCAGCGAGGGCTCGCGCGACCCGGACGGCGGCGCGCTCACGTACGCCTGGACGTTCGGCGACGGCGGCACCTCGGACCAGCCGAACCCCTCGCACCAGTACACCGGGGCCGGCAACTACACCGCGCAGCTGACCGTCACCAACCCCAAGGGCCGTACCGCCGTGGCGAACGTGCCGGTCACCGTCGGCAACACCGCGCCGGTCGTGACCATCGAGTTCCCGCCGCAGGGCGGCTTCTTCGACTGGGGCGACCAGGTCAACTACACCGTCAGCGTGACCGACCCCGAGGACGGCGAGATCGACTGCGACAAGGTGACGTTGCAGTACTACCTCGGGCACGACGAGCACGCCCATCCGTTGCAGTCGTACACCGGCTGTGAGGGCACCGTGCAGACCTCGCTCGCCGCCGGCCACGGCGCCGACGCCAACGTGTTCGCGGTCTTCGAGGCCTCGTACACCGACGGCGGCGGCTCCGGTGGGGCCAACCCGCTGACCGGCCGCTCGATCGAGCAGCTCCAGCCGAAGCGCAAGCAGGCCGAGTACTTCGCGCAGACCGGCAAGGCGCCGGACGGCCTGGGCACCGGCGACCCCGGCGTGGTGCGGGAGACCACCGGCGACACCGCGGGCGGCTTCCAGAACATCGGGTTCATCGAGGACGGCGACTGGTGGACGTTCGACCCGGCCAACCTCTCCGGCATCGACACGCTGCGCTTCCGGGTTGCCTCCGGCGGCAACGGCGGCACGATCCAGGTGCGTACCGGCGCGGTCGACGGCCCGCTGCTGCTCACCGCGACGGTGCCGGCGACCGGGGCGTGGCAGACGTACACCGACGTCTCCGTCGACCTGCCCGCGCCGAGCACGACAAGTGGAGCGCTGTACTTCGTCGCCCGCAACAACCCCGGTGACACCGGAGGGGGCGGCCTGTTCAACGTCAACTGGGTCGACTTCCTCGGCCGGGGCGTGACCGACAACGCGCCGCCGGTGGTGAGCGTGTCGGCGACCCCGACCACGGGCACCGCGCCGCTCACCGTCGAGTTCACCGGTACGGCCACCGACCCCGAGGGCGACACGCCGCTCACGTACGCGTGGGACTTCGGCGACGGCGGCACGGCGAACACGGCCAGCGCCACGCACACCTACACCGCACCGGGTACGTTCACCGCCACGCTGACGGTGACCGACGCCCGCGGCGCCAACGCGTACGCGACGGCCCAGATCCGGGTCGAGGCGCCGAACACGTCCTGCTTCGGGGCGCGCTCGGACGACTTCCTCGGCACGACGCTCGACAAGACCCGATGGTCCACAGTGGTCCGGGAAAACCAGCTCTACTCGGTCCAAGGCGGCTCGCTGGTGCTTCCGACCGCGGTCGGTGACCTCTACGGCTCGCGCAACGACGCCACCAACATCGTGCTCCAGCCGGCGCCGAGCGGTGCCTGGCAGGCCACGACGAAGTTGACGCTCGCGACGGCGGCCGACTACCAGCAGGCCGGCCTCATCGTGTACGGCGACGACGAGAACTACGCCAAGCTCGACGTGCTCCACTCGGGCAGCCGGCGGGTCGAGTTCATCCGGGAGACGGCCGGCACCCCGCGCAACGAGGGCGCCGACAGTGCCGCCGCACCGACCGGCTCGGACACCATCTACCTGAGGTTGACAAGTGACGGCACCAACCTGACCGCGGCCTTCTCCGCCGACGGCCAGACCTTCACGCCGGTGGGCCGGGCGGCCGCGCTGGCCGGCATCACCGAGCCGAAGGTGGGCGTCTTCGCGCTCAACGGCGGCACGGCCGCCCCGGTGGTCGACGCGGCGTTCGACTGGTTCCAGATCTCGCCGGACGAGCCGGGCGCCCCGGTGACCCCGTCCGACGAGTTCGACGGCACCAGCCTGGACAAGTGCCGGTGGGACGCGATTGTCCGCGAGGAGCCGACCGCGTACCGCGTGCAGGGCGGCTCGCTCCACGTCGACGTGCCCAACGGCGACATCTACACGACCAACAACACCGGTCCGACGAACTTCGTCCTCCAGCAGGCGCCCGCCGGCGACTGGACGCTGGAGACGAAGGTCGACGGAAGCCTGCTGAACGAGCAGTACCAGCAGGCCGGCCTGCTCGTGTACGCAGACGACGACAACTACCTTAAGCTCGACTACATCGTGGACAACACGGCCGGCCAGCCGGTGACGCGGCGGATCGAGTTCCGCAGTGAGATCGCCGGCGTGGTGCAGGACCCGCAGCCCCAGGTCACCAACCTCACCAACGCGGTGTGGTACCTGCGGCTGGCCAAGGTCGGCAACGCCTACACCGGGTCGTACTCGGCGGACGGGCAGACCTGGACCGCGTTCGAGCCGCTGACCAACGCGGCGGTGGGCGCGGAGCCCAAGGTGGGTCTCTTCTCGCTCGGCGCGGCGCAGACCGCCCGCAAGACGGTCTCGTTCGACTACTTCCGGCTCAGCACGGAGCAGGAGGACGACACCGCGCCGGTGACGGTGGCCACAGTGGACGGTACGGCGGTCGAGGGCTGGTACACCGGCCCCGCGACGGTCACGCTGGCCGCCACGGACGACGAGGGCGGCAGTGGGGTCGAGCGCACCGAGTACCAGCTCGACGGCGCCACGACCTGGACCGCCTACACCGAGCCGATCCTGGTGGCCGGCGACGGGACGCACGAGGTGCGCTTCCGTTCGGCGGACGAGGCCGGCAACGTGGAGGCGACCAAGTCCGTAGCCGTGCGGATCGACGCGACCGCGCCGGTGACCACGGCGACGTTCGCGCCGCCGTCGGACGGTGGTTGGCACGCCGGGGCGATCCCGGTGACGCTCTCCGCGACCGACGCCGGCTCGGGCGTGTCCACGGTGGAGTGGTCGCTCGACGGTGGCCCGTGGACGCCGTACACGCAGCCGGTCGACGTGACCGGCAACGGCGAGCACGAGCTGCTCTACCGCGCCACGGACAAGGCCGGCAACGCCGAGACGCTCAAGTCGGCGGTGCTGCGGATCGACGGTGACAAGCCGACGGTCCTCGTCTCCGGCCTCGCCGACGGCCAGCTCTACGGCGACAGCCAGGACGTGCGGGTCACGTTCCAGGCGGTCGACCCGACCTCCGGCATCCAGTCGCTGGTCGGCGAGCTGGACGGCAGGCCGTACCAGTCCGGCACGCTCCAGGTCATGTACGACCTCACGCTCGGCATGCACGAGCTGGTCGTGACGGCCACCGACAAGGCCGGCAACGAGACGACGGCGAACGTGCGGTTCTTCGTCACCACCTCGTTCCGGGACATGCAGAACCTGATCGACCGCTTCAAGGCGACCGGGCAGCTCTCCAACAAGGCGCACCGCCAGCTCAGCAACAAGCTGGAGGCGGCGCGGATCTCCGAGGCCACCGGCAACGACAAGCGGGCCGTCCAGCAGCTGCGGGCGTTCGTCGGACTGGCGTCGGACCCGGCGCTGGTCACCGACGCCGACGTGCGGAGCGTGCTGGCCCGCGACGCGGAAGCCATGATCGTCCGGTTGGGCGGCGAGGCGACGGCGGCCGGCAAGAAGGCCAACGGAAACAAGTCGCTGGCCGGCACCGGACGCGTCGACGGTGACGCGACCCGCGTGCCGGAGGGCGGCAAGCTCTGACCGCACGGTCGTGGGGCCGGCCGCCGCGCTGGCCGGCCCCACGGCCATCTCCTGGGGAGGCTTCCGGATGAGCAACAAGACGCGGGTACGGCCGGCGGCGCGCGGTGTCCAGCCGGCCCCGTCGCCCGCTCGCCGGATCGCCCCGCTGCTCATCGCGTTCGCGGTCGGGGCGCTGCTCGCCGGTCCGATCGGTGCGCTGGCGGCCGACTCCGGCGGTTCGTCCTCGTCCTCTTCGGACGATCGGGTCGCCGCGCTCCAGGCGGAGGAGGCGAAGCGGGACGCGGCGCAGATCGTGGAGCTGACCGGCAAGGCGCGGCAGATCCAGGGCAGCCTGGTGCCGGTGCTCGACGCGCTGGCGACCGCGGTGCCGGTGGGGAAGCCACCAGGTCCCGCAGCCAGCCCTTCCGACGTGGCCGGCTGGCAGTCGGTCACCGGCAAGGCGGTGGCGGACTTCGCCGACCCGCCCTCCGGTGGCACCGGCACCAACATCGCCCGGTCCGGGCTCGCCGCGGCCGTACGCACGCTGGACGCGGCCGTCGACACGTACGCGGCGGCACTGGCCCAACCGGAGGCGTCCCGCGCGGCGCTTCTCGAACTCGCCGGCCGCCAGCGGGACATCGCGGTCGCCACCTGGTCGACCGCCGCGACCCAGCTCGACGTGCTCAACGTCGACTCCGGCAACGGCCACGCCCACGTCTTCCTGCCGGCCGCGCCGGGGCAGGGGGCGCTGACCGCAGACGGCGTACCGGAAGGGAAGTGACATGCTCCGTAGGCTCCTGGCCGCGCTCGCGGCCGTACCTCTGCTGGCGCTCGTGCCGGCGGCGCCCGCCGCGGCGCACGGCGGGCCGGTGGCGCTGGAGGTGGCCGGCGACGGCGCGACCGGCGTGACCGTGCGGGCGACGTACGAACAGGACGGTCATCCGGTGGAGGACCGCGTGCTGCGGCTCGTGCTCACCGCCTCGGCCGAGGGCGGCCGGCAGGTCGGGCCGGTGCAGCTCGACCCGTCGAACGAGGGGCAGGGCTTCTACACCAGTGGCGCGGTGCTCACGCCGGGCCGATGGACGGTCGTGGTGACCGCCCCGGACCCGAACGGCGCCAGGGTCGAGACCACCGTGGAGGCGAAGGTCGCCCAGACCGCCCCGCCGCCGGTGGACGCCACCGCGGAGTCCGATGGCGAGGGCGGCGGCACGTGGCGCTGGTGGGTCGCGGGCGCCGCGCTCCTGGTGGCCGTGGTGCTGGGGCTCGCGCTCGCGACCCGCCGCCGTACCTCCGTCTCCTGACCGGACCCGGCGACCCCGACGGTGGAAAGCGCCCTGACCGGCGGCGCGTGGCTGCCATAGTGTGAGGATGTCCCGATCGCACCAGGCGGCGGTGCTGTACGCGGCGCTCGGCGCGGTCCACGTCGCCGGCGCGGTGGCGCACGGCGACCTGGTCGACGATCTCACCAAGCCGCTGCTGATGCCGTTGCTCGCGCTGTACGCGGTGGCCGCCCACCGGGAGCGCGGTGCGCGGGTCAGCCGGCGGCTGCTGCTCTCACTCGCCTTCGCCTGGGCCGGCGACGTCACGCTCCAGATCGGCGGCACGGTCGCGCTGATCGCCGGGATGCTGCTCTTCGCGGTGGCGTACGGCATCTACGCCGTCGAGTTCATCCGCACCGGCGCCTTCCGGCTCCGTCGCCGGTGGCTCCACCTGACCGGGTACGCGGCCGTGGCCGCCGGCGCGCTCGCCTGGCTGTGGCCCGGTCTGAGCGAGCGCGGGGTCGCCTGGCCGATGGCCGGGTACGCCGGGCTGATGGCGGTGATGGCGGCGAGCGCCACCTCGTGGGGCTGGCGGGTCGGCGCCGGCGGTGGCCTGCTCCTCGCCTCCGACGCGCTCATCGGTGTCGGCCTCGCCGAGACCGTCGACCTGCCGGGCCGGGCCGCGCTGGTGATGGCCACGTACCTCCTCGGCCAGGCCCTCGTCGTCGCCGGCTGGGCCGCCCGCGCCCCGCGCCGCGAGCCGGCCCGACCGGCGTCTCGCCCCGCCGACCTGGCGTCCGCGTAACGTAGGCGCGTGTTCGAGGGGTTGGTGGCACGCGCGGCGGCCTTGGCGGGCGACGAGCGCGCGGTTCTCGGGATCGCCGGCTGCCCGGCCGCCGGCAAGTCGACGCTGGCCGAGCTGCTGGTCAGTGGGCTCAACGCGGCGGGCACGCCGGCCGCGCTCGTGCCGATGGACGGCTTCCACCTGGCCGACGTGGCGCTCGAACGGCTCGGCCGCCGCGGTCGCAAGGGCGCGATCGACACGTTCGACGCCGACGGCTACCTCGCGCTGCTCCGCCGCCTCCGCACCGAGCGCCGCCGGACGGTGTGGGCGCCCGGCTTCGCCCGCGACCTGGAGCAGCCGATCGCCGGCAGCATCGGCGTCGACCCCGAGGTGTGCCTCGTGGTGACCGAGGGCAACTACCTGCTCGCCGACGCCGAGCCGTGGCCCGAGGTGCGCGCCGAGCTGACCGAGACCTGGTACGTCGACCTCGACGAGCCGGTCCGCCACGCCCGCCTGGTCGCCCGCCACGTGCTCTTCGGCAAGTCCGACGCGGAGGCCCGCCGCTGGATCTCCATAGTGGACGATCCCAACGCCGGGCTGATCGCGGCGACCCGCCACCGCGCCGACCTGGTGGTGGACATGTCGCTGATCGACGCCCGCCCCTCCTGAGCCCGGTTTGACGCCGGCGCCCCGCGGGGCGTTGTTTTGACGGCGGCAGGGGCGGTATGACGGTGGCGTGCCGTGGGGGCGTTGTTTGACGGTGGCCCGGCGCGTTGTTTGACGGTGGCCGCAGGTGCGGGGGCGCCGGCGGTGGGCGGCGCCCCCGCGTCTCGTTCAGGCGACCGCGACCGGGGCGTCGAAGTGCTCCGTGAACGTGTCGACCAGCAGCGTGCGTCCCTTGAGGTCGGCGACCGTCTCCGGCCCTATGACC
This sequence comes from Phytohabitans kaempferiae, assembly GCF_042433955.1. NCBI lineage: Bacteria > Bacillati > Actinomycetota > Actinomycetes > Micromonosporales > Micromonosporaceae > Phytohabitans > Phytohabitans kaempferiae. The sequence continues at coordinate 37,733 of NZ_JBHLUH010000021.1, forward strand.
CCCTCGACGCTGGGGTGCTGCCCGGCGCCGCCCTCCGGGCCGAGCGGCACCGCGATCATCGGGGGCGCGACCTGGTAAGTGCCCAGCTCGCCCTCGCCGGTGAGGAGCGCGGTGAGGTTGGCGGCGAGGAAGTCGGCCTGGAGGCCGGCCATGGCCGCCATGTCCCGCTCGGCGTCGGAGATGTCGCCGATGGCGAAGACGCGATCCTGGCCGTGTACCCGAAGCTGGTCGTCGACCCGCAGGTAGCCAGCCTCGTCGCGGGCCTCGGCGAGCGCGCCGCGCAGGTAGCCGGTCGCCGGCGTGACGCCGAAGCAGCGGAACCAGATGTCGGCCGCCAGCTCGTCGCCGGCCTCGGTGCTGACCGAGAAGGGGGAGGCGTGCCCGGCGCGACCTCGGGGAGGCCGCGCAGCGCGCTGCCGAGCACCAGCTCGACGTCGAGCTTTTCGAGCTGGCGCCGCAGTTCCTCGCGCAGGTCCTGGCCGAAGGGGCCGGCCAGCAGGTCCGGCGCGCGGTCGGCGACGGTCACCTTCTTCTCCGGAAACGCCGTCTTGATCTCGCCGGCCAGCTCCAGCCCGGCCGCCCCGGCGCCGACGACCAGCACGCGCGGGGCAGCGCGCAGCGCCTCGTGAGTGGCGCGCATGCCGGCGCGGACGGTCGCCGAGTCGGCTTCGCCCCACTTGGCCGGCGTGGGGTAGTACGAGCCGGTGGCCAGGACCAGGTAGTCGGGCTCCAGCGTGGTGCCGGACGCGAGCGTGACCCGGCGCCCGTCCACCTCGACCGCGCGGTCGCGCAGGAAGCGGCCGTGGTGCAGGAGGCGCTCGTATGGGAAGAAGATCCGGTCCAGCCACTCCGGCTCGACCAGCGCGCGCCAGGAGGCGACGTTGTGCAGGAACGCGTCGGACGGGTCGACGAGCGTCACGTCCGCGACGCCGTCGAGCGCCTTGGCGACCTTGAAGCCGCCGTAGCCGCCGCCGAGGACCACCACGCTGGGGCGGGAAGCCGTCTGCTGGGTCATGGGGGTTGCTCCCACTCGTTGTATCGATGCCACGCCTGCTGGCATAGCGACTTCGAAAAGACTAGCGCCAACGGCGAGGCTAGTATGGAGGAATGGCGGTGAGATCCCCGCAACACGTCGACCACGGCGCCTGCGCCCGTGGCGACGCGGCGCTGGGGCGCGCCTTCGAGCTGCTCGGCAAGCGCTGGACCGGCGTGGTGCTGGGCGGCCTCCGCGCCGGCCCGGCCGGCTTCCGCGAGCTGGCCCGCGCGACCGGCGGCGTGAGCGACTCCGTCCTCTCCGACCGGCTGGCCGAGCTCACCGAGTGCGGCCTGGTCTCCCGCACCGTCGACCCCGGGCCGCCGGTCACGGTCTCCTACGCGCTGACCGAGCGGGGCGAGGCGTTGATGCCCGCGCTCCAGGAGCTCGCCCGCTGGGCCGAGGAGCACCTCCCCGAAGCCGACTGACCCGGTCGGGGCCGGCTCCCGCCCCTCCAGATCAAGGGGCCGGGTCCGTGCGTGGCGAGAAGTTGACCCAATGGAGCCTGTCGCAAAATTGCTCGATCACAGTGAGTGTCGAGAAGAACACGGCTGTATCGGTCGCTGGCCGTCGAACGGCGGCCAGCGAGGGTTAGCGCGACCCTCGGTTCGCGCGAATCTGACGATTTTGCAACAGGCTCTTTGGGGTCAAGAAATCGCCACGGACGCACGGCGGCCGGAGCCGCGAGCGCGTCGCGGTCGGGCTTGACCGCTTCCGCATGGGAACGGCCCGGCGTCTGGACAGCGGACGCCCGAAGCAGGGCGAAGGCGACCGGACCACGGCGAGCATCGCGGCTGGCCACATATGTCCCCTTGGGACAGATCGTCTAGGTCGGGGGCGGGTCGGCGGCCGCGGCGGAACCTCCGGTTCCTCGATGCCGGAGGAAGTTTAGGCTGTTGCGGTGACTGTCGACCTCGACCGACATGTGTACGGCCCCGTTGACGCGCCCCTGACCGTGATCGAGTACGGCGACTTCGAGTGCCCGTACTGCGGCGCGGCGGCTCCCGTGCTGCGCAAGCTGATCGACGGGGCGGACGGTGCGGCGCGGATGATCTTCCGGCACTTCCCGGTCTTCTCGAAGCATCCGTTCGCGCTGACCGCCGCGCTCGCCGCCGAGGCGTCCGGCGAACGGTTCTGGGCGATGCACGACCTGCTCTTCACGAACCAGGACCGGCTCACCGACGCCGACCTGGCGGTGTACGCGGAGACCGCCGGCGTCGAAGGCGCGGTCACCGGCGACGCGGTGCAGGTGCACCGCGAGGCGGTCGAGGCCGACTACGACCAGGCCGTGATCGACGGGGTGCGCGGCACGCCGACGATCTTCGTCAACGGGCGGCTCTACCAGGGCCGCCTCGAACTCGGCACGCTGCGCGCCGCGCTCGGCCTCCGCCACTAGGTCTGCCTCGAGGGCATGGCCGGCCTGCGGCGGGCCCAGACGACGAGCCGCAGCACCGGACGAAAGGCCACTTTTTAGGCTGCCGCGATGCCCGTCGCGGTAGCCCGGATCCGCCCTGACCTGGATCCTCGCGCCCGCCCCCGGCGTGTGCGGCGGCGGGCCGCAGGCCCGTGAGCCTCCTACCGCAGCGTCGGGTCGCGCCACGGGCCGGTCGGGAGTGACGGCACGCCGCGCGCGTCGTCGAAGCTGCACAGCGGCAGCCGCTCGCCAAGGTAGCGCAGCAGCACCGAGCCGATGACGGCGGCCAGCAGCGAGCCGAAGAGCACGCCGATCTTCGCCTCGTCGCGCAGGACCGGGTCGTCGAACGCCAGGTCGGTGATGAAGAGCGAGATCGTGAAGCCGATGCCGGCGAGCATCCCGCCGCCGATTAGGTGGCCGTACCGCACGCGGCCGGGCAGGTCGCCGATGCGCATGCGGAGCGCGATCGCGCTGCCGGCCGCCACGCCGACCGTCTTGCCGATCAGCAGCGCCACGATGATGCCGATCGTGACCGGTGAGGTGGCCGCGCCGCGGAGCGTCTCCGTGTCGAGGCGTACGCCGGCGTTGGCGAGCCCGAAGATCGGCACGACCAGAAACGCGCTGATCGGGTGGAGGGCGTCCTGGAGCCGGTCGTTGGTGGGCACGGTCGCCCGGGTCGCGAGCACCGCCAGCCGGGCGCGCGTGGCGTCGGCCGCCTCGATCACCGCCCGGCCGTAGAAGCGGAGCCGCTCCTGCTGCGCCGGCTCGACCGGGGTGGCCGGCACGATCAGCCCGAGGATCACGCCGGCGAGTGTGGCGTGCACCCCGGACGCGAACACGGCGAGCCACAGGCCGAGCCCGGCCACGACGTACAGGCGGAGCTGCCAGACGCCGACCCAGCGCAGCGCGATGAGCACCGCGACGAAGAGGCCGGCCAGCACGAGCGCGGAGACCGAGACGTCGTCGGTGTAGAAGACCGCCATGATGGTGATCGCCCCGATGTCGTCGGCGATCGCCAGCGTGAGCAGGAAGAGGCGGAGCTGGTCGGGGCAGCGCGGGCCGAAGAGGGCCAGGATGCCGACCACGAACGCGGTGTCGGTGGAGACCGGGATGCCCCAGCCGGCGGCCGCCGGCCCGGACGGGTTGAAGGCGAAGTAGATCAGGGCGGGAAGCGCCAGGCCGCCGATCGCGCCCAGCACCGGTACGAAGACCGCGCGGGGGTTGCGCAGCTCGCCGACCGTGATCTCGCGGCTGATCTCCAGGCCGACCGCGAGGAAGAAGAGCGCCATGGCCGCGTCGTTGACCCAGTGCCGCAGGTCGAGGCTGATCGAGGCGTCGCCGACCTGCACCGAAGCCGAGGTGTGCCAGAACGACTCGTAGCTGTCACCGGGAAGGTTGGCCCAGACCAGCGCGGCGACCGCGGCGACGAGCAGCAGCATCGCGCCGCCCGCCTCGGTGGCGAGGAAGCGCTGAAGCGGCCGCGAGACGTGCGGTACGGGGATCGTGAGCCGCGGCCGGGGTCCGGGCCGCGGCGGCAGGGATGCGGTCGTCACCTCAGCGGAGCGGGCCGTCGCCTGGGCCGGGCACCGGCGTCCTCGATCTCGTCACCTGCCGGAGGTCACCCCGCGAGTCGTCCTGCGTCATGCCTCTCACCCTAAAGCGGGGAGGAGGTGTGAGCTGGCGCACCTCCCCACCGGGCGGGAATGCGTGGCCGCCCCGGCGGTTGGTCGCAGGTGTGATTCCCGGTGAAGTGATGACCCGGCGCGACCGGCTGCGGCTGGTGCTCGTGCTCGGCTCTCTGATCGCGATCGGCCCGCTGACCATCGACATGTACCTGCCCGCCCTCCCCGCCATCACGGGCGGACTGGAGACCACTGACACGGCGGTGCAGCTCACGCTCACCGGCACACTCATCGGGCTGGCGCTCGGCCAACTCGTGATCGGGCCGCTCTCCGACGCGTACGGCCGCCGCGTCCCGCTCATCGCCGGCCTCGCGCTGCACGTGGTCGCCTCGGTGCTCTGCGTCGTCGCGCCCAACATCGGCACGCTCGGCACGCTCCGCGTGCTCCAGGGCCTCGGCGTGGCGGCCTCCTCGGTGGTGGCGCTCGCCGTCGTGCGCGACCTCTTCACCGGTACGGCCTTCGCCAGCCTCCTGTCCCGCCTGATGCTCGTCATGGGCGCGGCGCCGATCCTCGCGCCCACACTCGGGGGAGCGGTGCTGCGGTGGACGGACTGGCGGGGCATCTTCGTGGCGCTCGCCGTCTTCGGCCTGCTGCTGATGGTGGTCGCCGCGCTGCGGCTGCCGGAGACGCTCCCGCGCGAGCGGCGCCGCCCCGCCGGCGTACGCGCCACGCTCCGCGACTACGGCACGCTCGTCCGGGACCGCCGCTTCGTCGGTCTGGTGTTCGTCGCCGGGCTGGCCATGGCCGCGCTCTTCGCGTACGTGGCCGGCTCGTCCTTCGTCTTCCAGGACGAGTACGGGCTGAGCGAGCAGGAGTTCGCGGTCGCGTTCGGCGCGGGGGCGGTCGGCCTGATCGCGGCAACCCAGCTCAACGTGCGGCTGCTGCGCCGGTACGCCCCGCAGCGGATCCTCGCCGCCGCGCTCACCACCGGTACGGCCGCGGGCCTGCTGCTGCTCGCGTTCGCGGCGACCGGCATCGGCGGGCTGGCCACGCTGATGGTCGCGCTGTGGCTGGTGCTCGCCTCGGCGGGCCTCGCGCTGCCCAACGCCCCAGCTTTGGCGATGAGCCGGCACGGCGAGGCGGCGGGTACGGCCGCGGCGCTGCTCGGCGCCATCCAGTTCGGCGTGTGCGCGGTGGCCGCGCCGATGGTCGGCGTACTCGGCAACGGCAGCGTGGGGATGGCGGTGGTGGTCCTCGCCGGCATGGTGGCGGCGCTCGCGGTGCTGTTCGTGGTGGTCCGCCCGGCCCGCGTCGAGGCGTCCGACGAGGTTGACGCGGTAGAGGCGGCGGCTGTGCCCGTAGCGGCCCACTGACCGTGTGCGCGCCGGTATGGTGCGCCCATGGGGGGGCCACGATGGGAGATCGCCGGCGAGGGGCCGGCGGCGGCGTACGAGCGAAACCTGGTGCCCGCGTTCTTCGCCGGCTGCGCTGAGCGGCTGCTGGATTTCGCCGAGGTGCGGCCGGGCGAGCGGATACTCGACGTGGCGTGCGGCACCGGCATCGTCGCCCGGCTGGCGGCCGGGCGGGTCGGCGCCGAGGGCACGGTCACCGGCACCGACGTCGACGAGGGCATGCTCGCGGTGGCGGCGGCCGCCGAGGCGCCCGGGCCGGTCGAGTGGCGGCGGGCCGACCTGACCGCGCTCCCGTTCGAGGACGGGAGCTACGACCTGGTCACCTGCCAGCAGGGCCTCCAGTTCGTCGCCGACCGTCCGGGCGCGCTCCGCGAGATGCGCCGCGTGCTCGTGCCGGACGGGCGGCTGGCGGTCGCGGTCTGGCGGGCGATCGACGTCAACCCGGCGTTCGTGGCCGTGGCCGACGTGCTCGACCGCTACGCGGGCACCGGCGCCGGCATGCGGATGCGCGAGCCCTTCGCCGGTCCCGACCGCGACGACCTGCACCGGCTCCTGACCGCGGCCGGCTGCGGCGGCGTGCGCGTGCGGATCGGCATTATCGAGGTGCGCTTCCCGTCGGCCCGGGAGTTTCTGCGCCGCGCGGTGGTGAGCACGCCGCTGGTCGAGCTGGTGGGCGCGCTCGACGAGGCCCGGCGCGAGGAGATGGAGACCGAGCTGGAGCGGACGCTCACGCCGTACACCGACGACGACGGGATCGTCTTCCCGTTTCAGACCTGGCTCGCCACCGCCCACCGAGCCTAGGGCCGGTCTGGTGGATCTTGTGGGTACGAGGCGAGGTCCAGGCGGTGGCCGATCCAATCCCGTGCGGCCGGAGGCGATGATGGGCTTGCGGCGGTTGACCATGGTGTCTGCCGCAGCTTTCGCCCGGAATGTCGCTGCCCATCCCATGGTCATCGGCTGAGCAGTGCACGTCCGCTCCCGCCCAAGCGCTGAGGCCGGAGCGGGTTGGTTGGGACCGGGGCGCTCGGTAGGAAACGGGGCAACTTTCGGATCGAGACGAGTCATGGCTGCTATTGGCGCCACAAGTCGTCTTGATTCCGAATCGTCCACGGACGCCAGACCGCGGAGGGCACGTCTCCCCGGGGCCCGCGCGGCGGTCTGGAGCGTGGCGGACATCGCGGTAGCCCAGATCTCTCATCCGGCGGTGCGCCTGCGGCTGGCCTGGCCACGGGCCGGCGCGGATTGGCCGGACCGTGGCCGGGTCGGGATCGGGGTCAGGGGTGGAGCGTCGCCAGGTGGTCGGCGCACCACTGGAGCAGGATCCGGCTGCCCTCCTCGGACTGGTCGCGCTCCTCGGCGGTGGCGCAGGTCTGGGTGAAGGTGATCTCGGTCCGCCCACCGAGGTCCTTCAGGTCCATGGCCATCGGCGATGCCTCGTGGCCGTCCATCGTGGTCACCAGGCGCCGATGGGGTACGACCTCCACGTAGGAGCCGCTCATCCGCTCCTCGCCCGCCTCGGGGACAGAGATCGTCACGCGCCAGGAGCCGCCGGGGCGTACGTCCAGCTTGGCCGAGCCGGGCACGCCGTGGAACACGCCCGTGTAGTGCTCCGCCTCGGTCCACACCTGCCACACCCGCTCGACCGGTGCGTCCATCACGCCGGTCACCGTGTAGTCGTAGCCGCTCATTTCCGTCTCCCTCGGTCGTGTCGCGTTCGTTCGGACACGGGTAGGACGGATCGGGGCGGCGCGACTCATCGGTCGCGGGTCAACAGGTGCGGTAGACGTAGTCGGCCATGTCCCGGTACGGCGCCACGTCCGGGATCGTGCGCCGGCCCGTGCTCGCGGTGAAGAGCGGCGTGTCGGTCGAGCCGGTCTCGTTGATGAACGTGACCGAGCCGGTCGACATCCGGTAGTGCACCGACGCCGTGCGGTTGCGCCAGCCCCACGCGCCCAGGTCCTGCGCGCCGCAGTCGCTGAGCTTGCCGCGGGGGTACGTGTAGTTGGTGCCGTCGTAGAAGCAGAACCAGTTCGCGGGGCAGTCGGGCGCCGCGGCCGCCGCGAGGTCGGTGCGGGTGACGGTGACGATGAACCGGCCGCCCCCGTACGCGATGTCGGCGCCGCCGATCCGGACCCCACCGGGGTGGGCGGCGAGGTAGGCGTCGACCCGGTCCTTGACGTCGGCCGCGCGGGCGGGCGCGGCGGTGGCGGTGATCGCCACGGTGGTGGTGGCCGCGGCCAGCAGTGCGACTACCAACCGTGCTCGCGCAAATGCAAAGCGCAACATGTGGCTCACGGTAAGGGTGCGATTACCGCCAGGCCAGGCGGTTGTCGCCAAATGGGCAAAGGCACACGCGATCCGGGTCAGCCGGCTCGGGGAATTTCCGGGATGGTGGGTCACGGCCACTCGCCTGGCGACATGTACCTAGCGGGTGATCGACAGCGGGGGGTTTTGCGCGGGGTCAGCGATCGATGCGGCTCGGGGCTGCTGTCCATCCTCGGGGCTGCTCTCCATCAAGGAGTCCACTGTGGGCACCGACGGGGTGCGGGACGAAGCATGGCACGACGACCTGTGCCGGCGTTACCGGCAACGGGTGATGGCCGTGGCAGCGACGTTGTTGGGATACCACTACTGGCACGAGGCGGAGGAGGTGGCGCAGGAGACGCTCATGACGGCCTGGGAGAAGCGGCAGGCGCTCGGTGACGACCCGTGGCCCTGGCTGTACGTGACGACGCGCAACCACGTCCACAACCGCCAGCGGCTGCACGTCCGGCTGCTGCGCGTGCTGAGCCGGCTGGGGGAGCCGGGCCAGCCGCACGACGGTGGGCTGCGCGCGTGGGAGCGGCGCCACGACTTCGCTCCGGCCTGGCGGGCGATCAGCGCGGACGACCGCGAGCTGTTGCAGCAGCGCTACCTGCACGAGATGAACGACGAGCAGATCGGGGCGGTGCTCGGCATCGCGCCGGCGGCCGCCCGCAAGCGGATCCAGCGGGCGCGTCACCGGCTGCGCAGGGTCATCGAGGCGATGGACGGCAACCGGCCACTGGTGTCCGCCGGCTCCCGGAAGGGAAAGTGATGGGCTACATCGACGAGGAGCACGACGACGACCTGGTGCGCCAGGTGGTGCTCGCGTCCAACCCCGTGCGCGGGCTCCCGGTGCCACCGCCCCAGGCCAGCCCCGCCGAGCTGCGCGCACGCGTGCGGGCCCGGCACGCCGGCCGCGACACGCCCCGGCTGCGCGTCTGGGCCGCCCGCTCCCGGGGGTGGGTCCTGCCCACGGTGGCGGGCACCACCGTCGCGGCGGTCGCCGTGCTCGGGGCCGCCGGCGCTGGCGTCCTCGCCGGGCGCGGTGGCCCCGGCCCGGCGCCCGTGGCCGAGTCGCCCTCCGCGGTGCCAGCCAGCGTTCCCGTCGGTACCCCGAGTGCGCTGGCACTGTCGACGGTGGGCGAGCCGCCGGCGGCGCGGCCCCACCTCGCGGCTCTCGCGCGGTCTGTCCGGGGCGTGCCGGAGGAGCCGGCGGTCGGTGGGTACACCTACGTCCACGTGCAGACCTGGGCGGCCGGGCGGAGCCGGGGGGCCCGCCCGAGCGCGCGCGACGAGCGGCTGTGGTGGGCGGCCGACCGGTCCGGCCGCGCGGTCACCACCGTGCTCGCGCAGCCGCCCCCCGTCCCGGTGCCCGTCGTGCCGGGGCCGTCCACTTCGGACACCTTTATCACCGATTACGAGCCAGGGAAGGTGCCCGTCGTGGTTGACGCGCCGTCCGCACAGGCCCCCATCCTCGCGTTCCAGCTCGCCGACCGGCATCCCCTCAGCGAGGGGCCGCGCGGGGTGCTGCGGGCGGTGGCCGACCTCTACCGCCACCACGACCTGGATCCGGCGCAGCGTGCGGCGGCCCTCCAGGTGCTCGCCGACACCGACGGCGTCGACTACCGGGGGACCGTCGTCGACCGCACCGGGCGCAGGGGCGTGGCGGTCAGCGTCGACAGCGACGGCGGGGCCACGCGCGACGTCGCCGTCTTCGACCCGCGTGCCGGGCATCTGCTGAGCTACGAGCGGGTCGAGCTGGTCGGCGCGGCCACCTCGCCGTCGCGGTCGCCCGCCCTGGTGGCGTACGTGCTGTATCTCAGCTCGGGCCGCACCGACTCCACCTGATCAGAGCGGTTCGATCACCTGGTGGACGGCGCGATGCCCAGCTTGCGGGCCAGCTCGCGGTTGGTCTGCCGGGCGTCCTGCTGCAGGTACGTCACGATCGCGCGATCGTGACCTCGTCCACGGCCGAATCCTATTCGGCGGTAGCCCCTCGTGGGCGACCAGCCTCGTGGCGGGTAGGCCCGCCCCCCAGGTGCGAGGAATACCGGCCCCCGGCATCTAGTTCAAAGTTGAACGAAAGCAGGACTAGAGGCAGGATGGGTGACATGCAGTTCGGGATCTTCTCCGTCGGCGACGTCACGCCGGACCCGACCGACGGCACCGTGCCGACGGAGCACGAGCGGATCAAGGCGATGGTGACGATCGCGCTGAAGGCCGAGGAGGTGGGCCTGGATGTCTTCGCGAGCGGTGAGCACCACAACCCGCCCTTCGTGCCCTCCTCGCCCACCACGATGCTCGGCTACATCGCCGCGCGCACCAAGCGGCTGATCCTCTCCACGTCGACCACGCTCATCACCACCAACGACCCGGTGAAGATCGCCGAGGACTACGCGATGCTCCAGCACCTCGCGGACGGTCGCGTCGATCTCATGATGGGGCGCGGCAACACCGGCCCGGTGTACCCGTGGTTTGGCAAGGACATCCGTGACGGCATCGCGCTCGCGGTCGAAAACTACGCGCTGCTGCACCGGCTGTGGCGCGAGGACGTCGTCGACTGGGAGGGCAAGTTTCGCACGCCGCTCCAGTCGTTCACCGCGGCGCCGCGCCCGCTCGACGGGATCCCGCCGTTCGTGTGGCACGGCTCGATCCGCAGCCCGCAGATCGCGGAGCAGGCGGCCTACTACGGCGACGGCTTCTTCCACAACAACATCTTCTGGCCGGTGGAGCACACCAAGCGCATGATCGAGCTGTACCGCCGGCGCTTCGAGCACTACGGCCACGGCGCCGCCGACCAGGCGATCGTCGGGCTCGGCGGCCAGGTGTTCATGCGGCGCAACTCGCAGGACGCGGTCCGCGAGTTCCGGCCGTACTTCGACAACGCCCCCGTGTACGGGCACGGCCCGTCGCTGGAGGAGTTCACCGAGCAGACGCCGCTGACCGTGGGCAGCCCGCAGCAGGTGATCGACCGGACGATGACGTTCCGCGAGCACTTCGGCGACTACCAGCGGCAGCTCTTCCTGATGGACCACGCGGGCCTGCCGCTCAAGACCGTGCTGGAGCAGATCGACATGCTGGGCGAGGAGGTCGTACCGGTGCTGCGGCGGGAGATGGACGCGCTCCGCCCCGCGCACGTGCCGGAGGCGCCGACCCACGCTTCGCTGCGCGCCGCCGCCGCGGCCGTCATCGAGGCGGTGGACCGGTGAGCCGGCGTTCCCTGGTGGTGGTCTCGGCCGGCCTGAGCCAGCCCTCCTCCACTCGGCTCCTCGCCGACCAGCTGGCGGCGGCGACCCGCCGCCGGCTGGACGCCGGCGCGGAGACGGTCGAGCTGCGCGACCGCGCGCACGACCTGACCAACCAGATGCTGACCGGCTTCCCGTCGCCCGAGCTCGAGCGGGTACACGAGGCGGTCGCCCGCGCCGACGGCCTGATCGCGGTCACGCCCGTCTTCAACGCGTCGTACAGCGGGCTGTTCAAGTCCTTTGTGGACGTACTGCCGGAGGGCGCGCTGGTCGACAAGCCGGTGCTGATCGCCGCGACGGGCGGTACGGCACGGCACTCGCTGGCGCTGGAGTACGCGATGCGCCCGCTCTTTTCCCACCTGCGCGCGGTGGTGGTGCCCACGTCGGTCTTCGCCGCTCCGGAAGACTGGGGCGGCGCCACGGCGCAGGGCCCGCTGGCGGCGCGGATCGAGCGGGCGGCGGCCGAGTTCGCGGTCGAGATCGAGCGCCGGGAGCCGCCGGTCGTCGTCGACCCGTTCGACGAGCCGACCCCGTTTTCGGAGCTGCTCGGCGGGTCACCTTAGAGCCGGTCCCGCCACGCCGCGAGGGCTGCCTCAGGGCTTGGCGGCGAAGGCGGCGTCGGTCTCGGCTCGCAGGGCCGTGACCAGGTCGGCGGCGGGCAGGGCGCGGGCGTGCGCGGCGCCCTGGCCGGCGAGCATGGGCGGCTCCGGGCTCAGCGCGCGCGGCAGCGGATAGTCGGGCGGCGCCACGCCGGCGGCCTCCAGCCGGTCGACGAGCGGCGTGCGGACCGCGCGCGCGTGGCGGCCGGTGAGGACGTCGGTGATCGTGGTCTCGCCGGTCAGCGACCGCCGGTGCGCCTCGGACGCGCCGGACTCGGGGCAGCGCAGGAAGGCCGTGCCGAGCTGCACCGCCTGTGCGCCCAGCGCCAGCGCCGCCGCGACGCCCCGGCCGTCCATGATGCCGCCGGACGCGATGACCGGCACCGATACGGCGTCGACCACCTGCGGCACCAGCGCGAGCGTCCCGACCAGCGAGCGCTCCACCCGCACCAGGAACGTGCCGCGGTGGCCGCCCGCCTCGTAGCCCTGCGCGACGATCGCGCCCACGCCGGCCCGCTCCAGCGCCACCGCCTCGGCGACGGTCGTGGCGGTGCCGATCGTGACGGCGCCGACGCGGTCGAGCTGGGCGCGGTCCGGGATCCCGAAGGTGAAGCTGAACACCGGCACGCCCTCCGCCACCACCACGTCGAGTTGGTCGGCGAAGTCGGGCGCGGGCGGGAAGTGCGCGGGCGGTGCCACTCCGGTCAGCGCCGCCCACTCGGCCACACGGTCGGTGGAGGGGCGGGGGAGCGGCGCGAAGAGGTTGACCGCGAAGGGTGCACGCCGGCCGGCCACCGCGCGGAACTCCGCGATCGCGGCTCGGATCCGGTCTGGCGGGAGCATGGCGCCGGCGATCGAGCCCAATCCGCCCGCGCCGGCGACGGCGGCCGCCAGGCGGGGCGTGGAGATGCCGCCGGCCATGGGCGCCTGGATGATCGGCATTCGCAGCCCGAGCCGCCGGGCCAGGGGCGTGTCCAGCCATGACATCGCATCCGCCTCCTTCGCGTGCCGCCGCCAAGCGTCCCACGATTCGTGAACGTGAAATCGCGGCCCGCGTTACCGCTGCCGCTACCGCGCCCGGTCGGCCGACGGCGCGCAGGCCGGCTACTCGACCGGCTCGCCGTCGACGTACACGGTGACGCCGGGCTTGCCGGTCCAGAAGGAGAGCAGGCCGGCGATCTTGGCGCTCTCCGGCAGCGGCGTCCGGTAGGTCCACACCACGTCGTCGCGGATCGTGTCGCCGGCGCTGACCGACCAGTACTCGGCCTTGCCCTTGTACGGGCAGTGCGAGACCGTGCTGGTGCGCCGCAGCAGGTCGAGGCGCACGTCGGTCATCGGCAGGTAGTAGCGGGGCGGCAGCCCGGTCTCGAAGAGCACGTGCGGCCTGGTCGACTCGGCGACCGTCACACCGTCGACCTCGACGCGCACGTGGCGGGAGCTGGCGAGCACGTCGACGCGTGTGTACGGGCTGCGGACGTGCACGTACACCGGCTCGTCCTCCTCCAGCCACTCGTCCATCGCGTCCCACTCGAAGCGCACCAGCCCGCGCAGCTCCTCGATCGGCGACTCGGCGTGGCGGAGCGCGGCGTCGATGGCCTCGCGGTCGCCCACGCGCACGGTGTACAGCCCGCCGTCGCCCCGGCTCGGCGAGTGCCTGGCGCGGCCGGTCGGCTCGAGCACGCCCGGCGCCACGTCTTCCAGCGGCAGGTAGTAGGTGGGGTAGTGGGGACTCTCCCAGACGTACATCGGCTTGGTCGTATCGGCGATCACCTGGCCGTTGAAGACCACGCGGACCCGCTTGGCGCCCCGCTCCAGCCGTATCCGCCCGCGCGCGGCGGCGGAGGCCGTAGAAGTCGTCATGCAGACAACCAACTCACCCGACCGAGATCCAATTCCGGATATGGTGCACGCCGTGAGCAACCTCCTGAAGAGCGTCGCCGCCAAGCTGCGGCGGCGCCCGCGGCGACCGCCCGCCGTCTCCTCACCCTCGGCCCGCACGCTGGTGTACGCGCCGCAGCTCGACGGCGACGCCGACCCGGGCGAGATCGTGTGGACCTGGGTCGCGTACGAGGACGACCCCAGCCGGGGCAAGGACCGCCCGGTGCTGGTGGTGGGGCGAGACCGGCGCACGCTGCTGGGGCTGATGCTCTCCAGCAACGGCGACCGCCACGGGCAGCGCCACTGGTACGCGCTCGGCCCCGGCGCCTGGGACCGCGAAAACCGCCCCAGCTGGGTGCGGCTCGACCGCGTGCTGGAGGTCGACGAGGACGGCATCCGCCGCGAGGGGGCGGTGCTCGACCGGGTCCGCTTCGAGGCGATCGCCCAGGAGTTGCGTACCGGGTACGGCTGGGCCTGACGCCGCCGGCTCAGGGCGTGTCCCGGCGCCCGCCCGTGGTGTCGGACGGGTCGGCGACGATGCCGGCGAAGAGCGGTACGCCGGTCGGCGGGTGCACGATCGCGAAGGCGAACGGCACGTCGGCGCGGACCACCGTGGTGGGCGGCGGGCGCATCGAGGTGAGCATCATCAGCCCGGTCGCGGCGGCCGCCTCGGTGCCCCACTCGTCGACCGTGACGGTGGCCCGCTGCACCGCGCCGTCGACGTGCAGGCCGGGGTGGATGCCGCCGAAGTCCGCCCCCGGAGCGAAGGATCGGCGCAGGCCGAGTGCCGCCAGTATCCGTACCAGATCGATGTGCGAGCCGTAATCGAAACGGGGCATGGCCAGGTCGACGTAGGCCGACCCGAGTGACCGTGTGACGGCGGCGAGCACGTCGGGCGCGACCAGCGCGTCCGGCGTCTGGTCGCCCGTCGGCACGATCACGCGCATGGCCAGGTCGGCGCCCTTGTAGGGCAGCTCGACCGCCTGCCAGTCGGCGCCGGCGGCGTAGGGGAGGTCGGCGCTGAGGTGCATCATGGGCACGCGCACCGGCCCGCCCGGCCGCGCGAACGGCTCGTCGGTCGTGCCCCGCTCGGCGAAGGGGTGCCGCCACTCCGCCTTGAGGTAGATCGCGTTGGCGAGTACGAGGCGGGTGGCGGGCGAGAGCGCGTCGAACAGTCGCGGGATGCGCTCGGCGGTCTGCTCGCGGACCCACGCGTTGACGATCTCGGCGCCGTCGCGCGCGAAGTCGACCGGGTGCACGCCCGCGCCGTAGTGGCTGGCCAGCACCGCCAGGAACGCCTCGCCCACCGGCAGCCCCTGCTGCGTGAAGAGCCCGTTGGCGATGTGCACGCGGTCGGTGGCGGTGGCGCGGGCGATCGCGTTGAACGCCGCGTGCGGGCCACCCTCCGGGAAGCCGAAGACCCGGTCGATCTCCGCGGCCGTCTCACCGCCCGCGCCCGCCCGGACCATAGCGAATGTGTATGCGACGGAGAGGGGCGAGCAGAGCCAGTTGGTGGTCGTGGCCCGCGCCGCCAGCTCGTGGCCGAGGCGGGCGGTGCCGGTGGCCACGTCGGCGACGGGCGCGTCGCCGGGCGGTGTGGCCCGCTCGACGCCTTCGGCCGTGAGGGTCGGGACGGCTGCCATAGTGAACAGCCTATGCAAAAAGGCCGCGGCTGGGGTTGGTCAACCCCAGCCGCGGCCTCGTCGTGCCTACCTGGAACGTCAGGCGCTGTAGCCGCGCTCGGCGATCCAGTTGGCGAGCGAGATGGTGCTCATCCAGTAGGTGCCACCGTTCGACGGGTCGAACGGGTCCGCGATCCGCACGTAACGGCCCTCGTCGCTGTAGCCCACGACGGTCAGGTAGTGGCCACCCTCGTACGAGTGGGCCTTGCCGTCGACGTCGGTCGTGGTGCCCTTGATGTTCGCCACGACGGGGTAGCCGTGGCTCAGGGCGCGCACGACGTCAGCCTGGAGCTGGTCCATCTCCTTGGGCGTCGCGGCCGAGCCGGGGATCGACTTGGTGGTGTAGAAGTCCTTGCCGTTCACCTGGTTCAGCACACGCGTGGTCTCGTGCGCCGAGTCGGTGCCGTTCTCGGTCGTGCCCAGGCTCTTGGCCAGGTCGGTCTGGCTCGGCGTGTGACCCTGCGCGGAGAGCGCGATGCGGGTCGCGGCCGGGGCGCAGAAGTAGTACGTGCTCTGCTCCTGGTAGCCGAAGTCGACCTGGGCCGCCTTGGGCGCGTCCTTCTTGGCGTCGTCCTTCTTGGCGTCCTTGACGTCATGCTTCTTGACGTCGTCCTTGTTGGTGCTCTGCTTGGTGTCCGCCGGCTTGTCGGCGCCCACGTCCGCGACGACCGTCGCGGTGGGCGCGGGCGGCGCCGGGTCGTTCATCGCCTGGATCGCGTGCGGACCGCCGACCATACCGGCGGTGAGTGCCAACCCAGCGGCGAACATGGCAGGCCGGTGGAGCCGGTTCCTGTCAATGGACGTGAGCCATCGATCGAGGACGTGCTTCATCAGGGGGAACCCTTTCGTTTGCTGGGGGGATGGGCGGCGCCTCGGTAACCCGGGGGGTGAGGGCCGCGCGCGACGCCTCGCAGAGGCTCCGCGCCAGCGGCGCCTCCGGACTGAGGGGCCGCTCCATGCGCACGCGGACCTCGGGGGACGAGGACCCACGCGGACGGCGCGCCAGTGCGCCGTGGTCAGGGTTTCTTCGGTGCTTCCCGCTTACGCGGCGGCACGCGCGGTGGGGTCCGGCGTGCCGGCAGGTTTCAACCGGCGGGCATCCCGATCCATTCCGCCGGGGGGCCGCGCGTGGCGGGGGCCACTCACCGCGTGGTCACCGCCGCCCGCGGGCCGGCCATGTACAGCGCATGGGCCGGCTGATTTGTTCCGCGGGTCAGCGCGCGGGACAATATCCGGTTTGCCCAGATTTGGGGGGTTCACTGGACGGGGCCGTCCGACTTTCCGGCGGTCACGTGCCAGAACGCGGCAACGGCCACCACAGCGCCCAGGATGGCGACGAACGGCGGAAGGATCGCGGCCGTGATGGCCAACGCGAACAATCCGACGATGGTGGCCCAGAGGACCCGTTTGCCCCCACTCACGTACCACTCCCGTTGTCTTGCGGTAGTGGCCGGCGCAGGGGGCACCAGCGCGCGGGCATCCAACCCGCACAGGTAAGAACGAGCGAGTCGCCGCCCGGCATCGGTCAACACGCGCCCGGCCAGCCATGTTCCGGGGCCGTGCTGGTGGCCGGTGAGGTCTGTGTGGCCGGCGGGGTCGATGTGCCTGCCGAGCAGCGGAGCCCCGCCGGATGTGGCCGATGTACGCTACGCGGCGGCGGCCTCGGCGGCGCGGGCGCGGGCGGAGCGGCGCCACTTGGTGACGATGATCGTGGTGGCCACCAGGCCGAGGCCGGCCGGGGCGATGGCGAACCAGTTGATGTCGCCCGGTGAGGCCACGGCCGCGCCCATCGCGGCATAGCCGAACGCGGACGGGACGGAGGCGAGCACACTGCCGATCAGGAACGGGCGGAGCCGCGCGCCCGTGGTGCCGTATCCGTAGCTGATCAGGCCGAAACCGCCCACGGGCAGCAGTCGTACGGTCACCACGCCGAGCACGCTCTGCCGCGCGAACCAGCCGTCCAGGCGGGCGAGGCGGCCGCGGACGCGTTCGGCGACGAAGGCGCGGCCCAGCAGGCGGCCGACCGTGAAGCCGAGCAGGGCGGCGAGCAGCGCGGCGGCCAGGGCGTAGCTGGCGCCGCCGACCGTGCCGAAGAGCGCGCCCCACGCGAAGGAGACCAGCGTGCGGGGGACCAGGACGACCATCATGACCGCGCCGAGGAGCACGGCGGCCGGCGGTGCGAGCGGGCCCAGCCGGTCGACCAGGCGGGGCGCGTCGGCGAGGTCGGGCTGGGGGAGCAGGAGCATGCTGAGGCCGCAGAGCGCCAGGATCGCCAGCAGCAGCGTGAACCGGGCCACCGAGCGCTGCCGCAGCAGGGGGGCGAGCGCCCACACGCGGCCCGCCAGGTGGCGCACCCGCGCGGTCACGAGGCCGCCGTCGCGGCCATGCGCTCCGCGCGGAGGCGGTCGGACCACGTGTCGTCGAGCGGGGGGAGCGAGTCGTAGCCGGTGGCCCACCGCAGCAGCAGGTCGGCGAGGGCGGGGTTGCGGGAGAGGGCGGGGCCGTGAGAGTACGTGCCGAGCAACTTGCCCCGCCACGCGCCCTCGGTGGCGCCGTCGTTGCCCACGCCGGTGGTGACCCGGGCCAGCGGGGCGACGCCGGGGCCGAGGTGGGTGCGGCCGCCGTGGTTTTCGAAGCCGGTGAGCGGGGGGAGCCCGAGGCGCGGGTCGATCGGGCCGCCCAACTCGCCCACCGCACGCGTGGGGCCCCGGTCCGAGCGGAAGTCGAGCAGGTCGAGGCCGGCGTACTGCGTGCCCTTGGCGAAGAACGAGCCGCCGAGCAACTGGTATCCGGCGCACACCGCGAACACCACCGAGCCCTGCGCCACCGCCCGGTGCAGGCCGCCGTCGGCGAGCAGCCGCTGGGCCGCGAGTGCCTGCGGGCCGTCTTCGCCACCGCCGATCAGGTAGATGTCGGCGGCGGTGGGCATCGGCTGGTCGGAGCGGACCTCCATGGTCTGCACGGGCAGCCCGCGCAGCGCGGCCCGGCGGGCGAGGATGAGCAGGTTGCCGCGGTCGCCGTAGGTGGAGAGGAGGTCCGGATATATCCAGACGATGCTGATGGTGCTGTCAGAGGACACGGTCGAGCTCCGCTCGGATGTCTTGGAACGCGGTGTAGTTGGCGATCACTTCGAGCCGGCCCGGCGGCACCGACTGCACCGCCTCGCCGAAGGTACGTACGTGCCGGAAGGGCACGTCGTTCACCTCCAGGCGTACGGCGAGGTCGTACGCCCGGTCGCCCGTGATCAGCACCTGGCGGCCGCGAAGCGGGCTGAAGTCGACGTCGAACAGCCACGACGTGTCGAGGCCGTCGGGGTCGCGGGCGTTGATGGAGAGCAGTGTGGGCGCCTCGTCAGCCATGTCGAACGCCTCCAGCCAGCTCGCCGGGTTTTTCGCGAGCAGCAGTCGGATGTTGCGGCCGTCGCGCGCCACTTGGGCGTAGCGGCCGGCGACCGAGGCGACCGTGGAGAGGCGGGAGACCGCGTCGGTCGGGCGCACCCCGAACTGGGCGGCGACCGCCAGCGCGGTGGCCGCGTTGCCGAGGTTGACCCGGCCGGGGAGCTGGAGCGAGATCTTGTGCCAGGCGCCGCGCGGATCGACCACGCCGTCGTCCTCCACCACCCACTGAGGTACGGGACGGCGCAGCGAGCAGCCGGTGCACCACCACTGGTCGGCCTGGCGCTCGATCGGCGAGCCGCACTCGGGACAAACCCACGAGTCGTCATGCCACCGCTGGCCCGCGCTAAACCAGGTGACGGCCGGCGAACCGGAGGCGGCCCAGACCACCATCGGGTCGTCGGCGTTGGCGACCACGTACACACCGGGGTGCTCGGCGAGCGTGGTGCGCCACATCTGGGCCATCATCGCGACCTCTTTGGCCCGGTCGAGCTGGTCGCGCGAGAGGTTGAGGAGCGCCACCACGCGCGGCTCGGTGGCGACCAGCACCTTCGGCAGGTAGTGCTCGTCGACCTCGAGCACCGCGTACGGCGTCTGGCCGGCCTTGGCGAGCGCCGAGGTGTGGCCGGTCGGCATGTTGGCACCGAAGCCGTTGGTGGCGACCGGACCGAGCACGCCCACCGCCGCGGCGGCGAGGCGGGTCGTGGTGGTCTTGCCGTTGGTGCCAGAGATCAGCGCGATCGCGCGCCCCGCGGCCAGGTGGGCGAGGAGGTCGGGGTCGATCTTCAGGCCGATCCAGCCGCCGATGACCGAGCCGTCGCCGCGCCCAGCCGCCCGTGACAGGGCGGCCGCAGTGCGGGAGACCGAGCTGGCGACCTTGGCCCGGAGGGGCATCTTGCCGTCCGTCACGGAGGCGAGGTTACCAACGCCGACTGGATCTCCACTGACCGAGCGAAGCAGGGGACCGCCGAAATCGCCCTGCTAGCGCCTCGGCCGGCGAGGGGCGTCGCGGCGGCGTCGGTACGGCGCGATGTGTGTGGGGATACTCACGGTGACCGATCCACGCAGCGTGATTCCTGGTACGACGCAGCGTCGCGACAATTGGGACGCTGCCCTTAACGACCACTCATTCGTCGGCGTGCCAAATTCGCTCCGCAAGATCGCGGTAACCCTGCGTCGATCAGGGCATCCGCTACAAAGTTTGAGCCGGGTCATCGCCCGGCCGCACCGCCGGGACACGCCGAGCCCTGCCCACCCGTCCGGTGCGTACCCCTGGAGGAACGCAACGGCACTGCGGGCAGGGACGGGGGACCCAGGATCGTGGTCCCGACCCCGCCGGGGATACCCGGCCGGGTGAGGCCTTGGGGTGAAGCCGCCACGGCGGCCGGGCAATCCTTCCCGCCCGAACCCGACAGCTCACCTCGCAGGCGTGCCGGAGGGACATCGACCGTGCACGAACTCCGTTCGGGTCGGCACAGGCTGCCCGCGAAACGCCGAGCCGGCCGGCTCGCGCTCGCCGTCGGGATCTGCGTGTGCGCCGGCCAGCTCATGGCCGGCCCGGCACACGCCGAAGCCACGCCCGCGCCGACCACCAGCACCGCCACCGCGCCGGCCGCCGCGTCGGTCACGCCGAAGGTGGCGCTCCAGCCAAGCACCACGCGCCTGCCGTGGGGCTCGACGCTCATGATCACCGCCACGATCACCGACCCGAGCACCGGCAAGGGCGTGTGGGGCGGCTCCGTCCAGTTTCAGGTATGGAAGGGGAAGTGGGTCAGCACCGGGACCCGCCCCGTGTACTCCACCGGCAAGTCCATCCTCTCCATCCGCCCGTTCGAGGCGCGGATGTACCGGGCCGTGTACAGCGGGCGCGGGCCGTACAAGGGTCTGACCACCGGGGAGATCCGGGTCGACATCGTCCCCAGCCGGGCGAAGGTGCTCGCCGAGGCGCAGAAGCACGTGGGCAAGCCCTACCGCTTCGGCGCCGCCGGGCCGTCCGCCTTCGACTGCTCCGGCTACACCAAGTACGTGTACCGGGTCGCCACCGGCAAGGTGCTCCCGCACAAGGCGAACGACCAGCAGCGTGTCGGCACCGGCGTGGCCAAGAACAAGGTGCTCCCCGGCGACCTGATCGTGATCCGCTCCGGCTCGTACGGCACGCACGTGGGCATCTACGCCGGCGGCGGCTACATGTACGACTCGCCGCGCCCGGGCGTGCGGGTCGGCAAGCACAAGATCTGGTCCTCCAACTACGTGGTGCGCCGGCTGGCCTGACCCCGCGCCTCTGCCCTCCACTTTCCTCCCCACCCCCCATAGCAACCCCCGTCCCCCCAACGATCCAGGGCAAGCCCGTCCGGGTTTGCCCTGGATCGTTTTTTGGCCCGGTAGGTGGCACCAGCTTGTCGCCATCCAGACCCTCCACCGCGCTCCACCGCATTTGACGTGCGGTTTTGTCAAGGGGGTCACCCCAGTAACGCTGCGATTCCGGTTGCGAGTGGAGGGAAGTGGAGTACAGTGGGGCGCAGTGGCAGGGTTACTCACCGGAGGGACCCGCCGGCCCCGGGGGATAGCGGCTCCGCGAAAGCCGCGAAAGGCGAGGGGGTGGGCCGATGTTTCTCGGCACCCATACCCCCCGCCTGGACGAAAAGGGCCGGTTGATCCTTCCGGCGAAGTTTCGGGACGAGCTGGCGGGAGGTGTCGTGATCACCAAAGGGCAGGAGCGCTGCCTCTACGTCTTCCCGACGCCGGAGTTCCAGCGGATCGCGAGCCAGTTGCGCGAGACGCCGATGACGCACAAGGCGGCTCGGGCCTACAGCCGGGTGTTCTTCGCGAGTGCCCACGACGAGGTGCCCGACAAGCAGGGCCGGGTGACGATCCCGGGCCACCTGCGGGAGTACGCCGGGCTGAGCCGTGAACTCGTCGTGATCGGGGCGAGCACCAGGGTTGAGATCTGGGACAAGCAAGCGTGGGACACCTACCTCGCGGAGAGCGAAGACGACTTCGCCGGCATCGAGGAGGGGGTGCTGCCCGGAGGACTGTAAGGGCTGGCGGACGCCGTACTGCGAGATCTCCAGCCGCTCCTGCTCCTGACATCTCTTCCCCGATGCCAGGCGCGTCCCGGCCTCCCCGCGAAGGAGGCTCACGGAAGGGCGGATGGGGATCTGGCAGTACGGCGCACGGTTCTTCAGGCTCCGGGCGCAGGTGCACACGGGCGGGTCACTGGGGGTCGAGATGGGGGAGCTGCGCGGTACGCACGTACCGGTGCTGCTGGAGCGGTGCCTCGCGCTGCTCGCGCCCGCCCTCGACCAGGGTGACCGCACCACCGTGCACGTCGACGCCACGCTCGGTCTCGGCGGCCACGCCGAGGCAGTCCTCCAGGCGCACCCCCGGACCGTCCTGATCGGACTCGACCGGGACCGGGAGGCCCTGGCGCACGCCCGCGCCCGGCTGGAGCCGTTCGCCGACCGGGTCCACCTGGTGCACGCGGTCTACGACGAGCTGCCCGAGGTGCTCGACCGGCTGGGTCACCCGCTGGTCGACGGGGTGCTCTTCGACCTCGGCGTCTCCTCTCTGCAGCTCGACGCGCCCGACCGCGGGTTCGCCTACGCGCGGGACGCGCCGCTGGACATGCGCATGGACCAGACCCGCGGCCGCACGGCCGAAGAGGTCGTCAACACGTACGAGGCGCCCGAACTGGCCCGGGTGCTGAGGGTGTACGGCGAGGAGAAGTTCGCCGCGCGGATCGCCGCGTCGATCGTGCGGGAGCGGGCGAAGGAGCCCATCACCTCGTCGGCACGGCTGGCCACGCTGGTGCGGGACGCGATACCCGCGCCAGCCAGACGAACTGGCGGAAACCCGGCTAAGAGGACGTTTCAGGCACTGCGTATCGAGGTAAATGGCGAGCTGGCCGCGCTGGAATCGGCGCTGCCGGCCGCGCTCGACGCTCTCGCGCCGGGCGGCCGCATGGTGATCCTCTCCTACCACTCGCTGGAGGACCGGATCACCAAGCGGGCGCTCGCCGCACGGGCACGGAGCACCGGGCCGGTCGACCTGCCGGTCGAACTGCCCGGCACCGGGCCGACGCTGCGGCTGCTCAGCCGCGGCGCCGAGCTCCCGAGCGAGCAGGAGGTCGCGGAAAACCCGCGCGCCGCATCGGTGCGGCTGCGGGCCGCGGCCCGGATCGAAGAGGGGGAGGGGACATGAACGCCAGCAAGCGATACACGCCGCGGTCGGGGGGCCGGACCACGGCGCGTGAGGAGCGGCAGGAGCATCGGACGGTCGGCAACACCGCGCTGAAGGCGGAGCCCGTCAAGGGGGAGGCGCTCAAGGCGGAGCCGGGGGGCTCCACGCGCGAGCGCAAGGTGGGGGTGCCGTGGCTGCGGGTCGCGCCGCCGCTGCCGGTGACCGTGCCGCGGGCGCCGTTCATCGCGCTGATCCTGGTCGTGGTGGTCGGCGGTGTGCTGGGCATCCTCGTGGTCAACACCAAGATCAACGAGAACGCCTTCCGGCTGACCGAGCTGCGCCAGCGGCAGTCCGCGCTGGACGTGCGGGAGCAGCAGCTCAAGCAGCAGATCGCCCGCTCCGAAGACCCGGGCAGCCTGATCGCGGCGGCCCGCAAGCAGGGTCTCGTGCAGGGCAAGCCGGTGCAGATCCGGCTGCCCGACGGCCGGCTGACCGGGATGATGGTGCCCGCCACCGACGCGCCGTCGATCACCAGCCAGCAGGACGCGGGCACCGGCCAGCAGGGCACCGCGGGCGACCAGTCCGGCGACACCGGGCAGGGGACCGGGGGCACCGACCGGCTGACCCCGGGCGACGACACACAGGCGACAGGGTAGGTAACCATGCCGCAGCGGCCGCCCGGGTCCTCCGGGTCCGGTCCTCGCGGAGCGGGCACGCGCCGCGACGACCAGCGTCCCGAGGAGAGCGCGCCGCGCCGGGGGGCGGACGAAGGGCGGGCCGAGCCGAGGCGTGGTTCGGCCCGGCCCGCCGACGCCGCCGAGCCGCGCGCCGCCTCCCGCCGTCCGGCACCGCCACGCGGCGGCAAGCCGGAGGAGGACAGGCCGGCGGAGCGCGGCTTCGGCATCTCCGAGGCACGCGCGTACACCCCGCGTGGCCGTACCGTGCGTGAGCGGACACCGCGCGGCGGGCGGACGGCCGACCCGTTCCGCCCCGCGCTCCAGGTGGTCGAGGGGGGCAAGCCGCGCATCGCCCGGCGCCGCCCCACGGCCGAGCCGGAGCGGGAGGCACGCGGCGGCAGCCGCCAGCGGGCCGAGCCGGCGGCGGGCCGCACCGAGACCCCGACAAGGGTCACGCGGAAGGCCACCACGCCGGGCGTACCAACGCCACGAAAGCGCACGACGGCGGCGAAGGCGGCGAAGGCGGCCGCGGCCGGCGGTGCTCTGGGCGCTGCCCGCCGGGTCGCCGGGCCGCGGCGCGGCGAACAGCGCAGGCAAGGCGGTAAGGCGACGCCGCCGCGCAAGAAGGCGCCCGCGCCGCCGCGACGCCCGCCGCGGCTGATGGACCAGCGGCGGCGGCTGCGCCTGGGCACGGTGCTGGCGCTGACGCTCTTCGCCACGATCGGCATCCGGCTGGTGACGATCCAGTTCACCGACTCGCCGGCCTTCGCCGAGCGGGGGCTGCTCGACCGGCTCGCCACCGAGGAGCTGCCCGCGCCGCGGGGCGCGATCTACGACCGCAACGGGTCGGTGCTCGCGCACAGCGTCGAGGCGCGGTTCGTGGCGGTCGACCCCGAGCTCGTCCGCGACCCGAAAACGACCGCGGCCGCGCTCTCCCCGCTGCTCGGCGTGCCGCAGTCGGAGCTGCTGCCCAAGCTCGCCAAGCGCAAGCAGCCCGGCGGGGGCGCGTCCCGCTTCGAGTACCTGGCCCGCGGCGTGGACATCGCGGTCGCCGACCGGGTCGCCGCGCTCAAGCTGCCCGAGTTGATCGTGCGCCGGGACGAGCGGCGGGAGTGGCCCGGTGCCGACCTGGCCGCGAGCATCATCGGCTTCACCAGCCCCGACCTCAACGGGCTCGAAGGGCTGGAGGCGCGCTACGACGAGCTGCTGCGCGGGGTCAATGGCAAGCGGGTCTTCGAGGTGGGGCAGGGCTCGCTCAACGCCGCCATCCCGGGCGGCTACCACCGGGAGACCGAGGCGCAGCCGGGCAGCTCGCTCCAGCTCACGATCGACCGCGACCTCCAGTTCATGGTGCAGCGGGCACTCGCCGAGCGGATGGCGCAGGCGAAGGCGTACACGGGCGCGGCGGTGGTGATGGACGCGCACACCGGCGAGGTGCTCGCGCAGGCCAGCTACCCGACGTACGACGCGGCCCGACCGCTGAAGGTCAAGCCGGAGCACCGCGAGGACACGGCGACCAGCTTCGTGGTCGACCCCGGCTCGGTGCACAAGGCGATCACCGTGGGCGCGGCGCTCCAGGAGGGCGCGGTCAAGCCCGAGGACACGTTCATGGTGGGGCCGCGCGTGCGCAAGGGCGACCAGTGGTTCAAGGACACGCACACCAACTGGACGCCCCAGCGGATGACCATCCCGGGCATCCTCGCGTACTCCTCCAACGTCGGCACGATCGCGATCGCCGACAAGCTGGGCAAGGAGAAGCTGTACGAGTACCAGAAGAAGTTCGGTCTGGGCACGGCGACCGGCGTGGGCGTACCGGGCGAGGCGGACGGCATGCTGCTCGCGCCGGAGAAGTGGAGCGGCTCGGCGGCCGGCTCGGTGCCGATCGGCCACAGCGTCGCGGTGACGCCGCTCCAGATGGCGGCGGCGTACGCGGCGATCGCCAACGACGGCACCTGGGTCCAGCCGCAACTGGTGCGGGAGACCATCACGCCGGAGGGCGAGCGCACGCGGTCCGCGCCGCCCACGACCCGCCAGGTGCTCAGCCCGGAAAACGCCCGCGCGCTCCGCGAGATGCTGGAGGCCGTGATCGTGGTCGACGACGCCACCGGCCGGCAGGCCGCGGTCGAGGGCTACCGGGTCGCGGGCAAGACCGGCACCGGCTCGCGCGTGGTCGACGGCAAGTACACCTCCGGCGCGGTCGCCTCGTTCGTCGGCATGGCGCCGGCGGAGAACCCGCGCTACGTCATCGCGGTCTTCGCGCACACGCCGGGCGGCGGGGGCGGCGAGGTCACCGCGCCGGCGTTCTCGGCCATGATGTCGTATGCGCTCACCCGGTACGGGGTACCGGTGAGCAGCGGGAAGCCGCCGAAGTTTGTCGTCTACCCCTGAACCGCCGGACGTGCTGTGCGGCCGGCGAGCCGCCAACCGGTAGGGTCTGACGCCGTGCCTGGCAATCTCCGTCCGCAGACGGTGACACCGCGGTCCCTGGCCGGCCTCGCGGCGCTGGTCGGCGCAAAAGTGCTGGTCAGTGGCGGTGAGGCTGATCCGCGAGTCAGCGGTGTGACGCACGCGAGCGGCGACGTGCGCCCCGGCGACCTGTACGCCGCACTGCCCGGCGCCCGGCGTCACGGGAGCGAGTTCGTGGCCGCCGCGGCACGTGCCGGCGCGGTCGCGGTGCTCACCGATCCGGCCGGTGCCGGTGCGGCCGCCGAGGCGGGGCTGCCGGCGATCGTGGTGGAGCAGCCGCGCGAGGCGCTCGGTCCGGTCGCCGCCGCGGTCTACGGCGACCCCACCGCCGCCCTCACCGTCATCGGCGTGACCGGCACGGCCGGCAAGACCTCCACGGCGTACCTGGTGGAGAGCGGGCTGCGCGCGGCCGGCCACGTGACCGGGCTGATCGGCACGGTGGAGACCCGCCTCGGCGACCTGGTGGTGGAGAGCGTCCGCACCACGCCGGAGGCGACCGACCTGCACGCGCTGCTCGCCGCGGCCCGGGAGCGGGGCGTGACCGCCGTGGTGATGGAGGTCTCCAGCCACGCGCTCGCGATGGGGCGGGTCGGCGGGGTCCGCTTCGACGTCGGTGGCTACACCAACTTCGGCCTCGACCACCTCGACTTCCACGCCGACGCCGACGACTACTTCGCGGCCAAGGCGAAGCTCTTCGACGGCCGCTGCCGCGTGGAGATCCTCAACCTCGACGACCCTCCGCTGCGACCGCTGATGAAGCCGGCCACGGTCACCTACTCGGCGGCCGGCGACCCGGCGGCGACCTGGCGGGCCACCTCCGTGACCGGCTCGTCGTACGCCCAGCGCTTCACCGCCTCGGGTCCGGACGGCGACGTCGAGGCGGGCGTCTCGCTGCCTGGCCGGCACAACGTCGCCAACGCGCTGCTCGCCATCGCCGCGCTGGTCGCGACCGGCGTCGACCCGGCCACCGCGGCGCGGGGCGTGGCCGCGTGCCCGGGCGTGCCAGGCCGGCTCGAGCGGGTCCAGGCCGGCGCGGGGGCGACCGGCTTCGAGGAGCGGAGCGCCGCCGCAGTGCTCGGCGTCGTCGACTACGCGCACAAGCCGGACGCGATCGTGGCCGCCCTCGCCGCGCTCCGCGAGCTGACCGACGACCGGGGCGGGCGGCTCTTCTGCCTGATCGGCGCGGGCGGCGACCGCGACCGGGCCAAGCGCCCGCTGATGGGGCGGGCGGCCGCGGAGGGCGCCGACGTCGTGGTGGTGACCGACGACAACCCGCGCACCGAGGACCCCGCGGCGATCCGGCGCGGCGTGCTGGAGGGCACGGCCCTCGCCCCGGGCGGCGCCGAGGTCTTCGAGGTCGCCGGCCGCCGCGCCGCGATCGACTTCGCGGTCGGCAAGGCGGGACCCGGCGACATCGTCGCGGTACTGGGTAAGGGACACGAGCGCGGGCAGGAGGTCGGTGGCGAGGTGCTGCCGTTCGACGACCGGGTGGAGCTGGCCGCGGCGCTCGCGGAGGTCGGGAAGTGATCGTTCTGAGCCTCGCCGAGGTGGCGAGTGCGGTTGGCGGCCGGCTGGTCGACGCCGATCCGGCGGCACAGGTCACCGGCAGCGTGGAGTTCGACTCCCGGAAGGTGACGCCGGGCGGGCTGTTCGTGGCGTTCCCCGGGGAGAAGGTGGACGGGCACGACTACGCCGAGACCGCGGTCGGGGCCGGCGCGGTCGCCGTGCTCGCGTCCCGGCCCGTACCGGTGCCGCACATCCTCGTCGACGACCAGCTCGCCGCGATGGCCGCGCTGGCCCGGTACGTGGTCGACCGGCTGCCGTCGCTCGTGGTGGTCGGGCTCACCGGCTCGTCCGGCAAGACCACCACCAAAGACCTGATCGCCCAGCTGCTCGCCCGCCTCGGCCCGACCGTCGCGCCGGCCGGCTCGTTCAACAACGAGCTGGGGCATCCGTACACGGCGCTGCGCGCGGACGAGCAGACCCGCTTCCTGGTACTCGAGATGGGCGCCCGGGGCGGCGGGCACATCACCCACCTCTGCGCGGTCGCCCCGCCCCGGGTCGGCGTGGTGATCAACGTGGGCGTGGCGCACATCGGCGAGTTCGGCTCGGTCGACGCGATCGCCGCCGCCAAGGGCGAGCTGGTCGAGGCGCTGCCGGCCGACGGCGTGGCGGTGCTCAACGCCGACGACCCCCGGGTACGCGCGATGGCCGCCCGCACGGCCGCGCGCGTGGTGCTCGCCGGCGAGGCGCCCGACGCGACGGTCCGCGCCACCGACGTGCGGCTCGCCACCGGGCGGGCCGAGTACACGCTCGTCACGCCGGACGGGCGGGCGCCGGTGCGGCTGGGCATCGCCGGCCGCCACCAGGTGGGCAACACGCTGCTGGCCGCGGCGGTGGCACACGCGCTCGGCTTCCCGGTGGGCGAGCTGGGCGCGGCCCTGTCGGAGCTGCGCGTGGTCTCCGCCCGCCGGATGGACGTCTTCGACCGTGCCGACGGCGTCACGGTCATCGACGACTCGTACAACGCCAACCCCGCCTCGATGGCCGCCGCGCTGCACGCGCTGGCCGGCACCGGAGCGGGCCGCCGTACGTGGGCGGTGCTCGGCTACATGGCCGAGCTGGGCGAGTACGAGCGGGAGGGCCACGAGGAGGTCGGGCGGCTCGCCGCCACGCTCGGCGTCGACCGGCTGATCGTGGTGGGCGAGACCGCGGCGCCGATACAGGCGGGCGCGGCGTCGGTGGCGACGTGGGGAGGAGAGTCGGTGCTGGCAACCGATCAGGGCGCGGCCGTGGCGACGCTGCGGCGCGAGCTGCGGCCGGGCGACGTCGTGCTCGTGAAGGGCTCGCGCTACCGCACCTGGGACGTGGTGGACGCGCTGCGCGCCGAGGCCGACTCGTGAGGGCCGTCATCGTCGCGGCCGCGGTCGCGTTCCTGGTGTCGCTCTTCGGCACCCCCATCGGCATCCGGGTCTTCACCGCGCTCAAGGCGGGGCAGCCGATCCGCTCCGTCGGTCCCGCGACCCACCAGGGCAAGAAGGGCACGCCGACGATGGGCGGGGTGGTGTTCATCATCGCCACCGTCATCGCGTACGTCGCCGGCCACGCCGCCCTCACCACGCTCCCCGAGCAGCAGATCGCCCAGGTCGGCCCGACCATCACCGCGCTGGTGCTGCTCGGGCTCTTCGTCTTTTGCGGCGCGGTCGGCTTCATCGACGACTACCTGAAGGTGCGGCGGCGCAACAGCGGTGGCCTCAGCGGCCGGTACAAACTGATCGGCCAAGCCCTGGTCGGCGGCGTCTTCGGCGTGGTGGCGCTCTACTTCCCGAGCACGATGGTCGACCTGGAGGGGCGACCCACCAACTCCGAGACGGTCGGCAGCACCACGATCTCGTTCATCCGGGACATCGAGTGGCTCGACGTCGGCAAGGTCGTCTCCGTCCTGATCTTCATCTTCGTGGTGATGGCGGCCAGCAACGGCGTCAACCTCACCGACGGTCTCGACGGCCTCGCCACCGGCGCCTCGGTGATGGTGCTCGCCGCGTACGGGCTCATCGCCTTCTGGCAGTACCGGCACTGGTGCGCCGACCCCAACTACACGGTGGACTACTGCTACGCGGTACGAGATCCGCTGGAGATAGCCCTGATCGCCGGCGCGGCGGCCGGCGCGTGTGTCGGCTTCCTGTGGTGGAACACGTCACCGGCCCGCATCTTCATGGGCGACACCGGCGCGCTCGGGCTGGGCGGGCTGATCGGCGGCCTGGCGATGGCGAGCCGCACCATGCTGCTGCTGCTCATCATCGGCGGGCTCTTCGTCATCATCACGATGTCGGTGGTGATCCAGGTGATCTCGTTCCGCACCACGGGCCGGCGGGTCTTCCGCATGTCGCCGCTCCAGCACCACTTCGAGCTGGCGGGGTGGAGCGAGGTCAACATCGTGGTCCGCTTCTGGATCATCGCGGGCATCGGTGTGGCGATCGGTCTCGGCCTCTTCTACAGCGAGTTCCTCACCGCGGTGGGGTGAGGCTCATACGCCCGACCCGCGACACGCCCGGACAATAGCCGGGCTGCGCGTGTCGGAGCGCCGATGATAAGGGCGTGGGGGAGGACGACAAGGCCGGGAGCGGCCCGCTCGCCGTGCTGCGCGGGCTCCTCCAGCGACCCCTCGCCTCGTACTACCTGCTGATCTCCAGCTCGGCGCTGCTGCTGATCATCGGCCTCACGATGGTCTTCTCGGCGACCAGCGTGAAGGCGTACGCCACCAACGGCAACGCGTTCACGATGATCACCAAGCAGGCGGTCTTCGCAGCGATCGGGCTGGTCGCGTTCTGGGCCTGCCAGCGGCTGCCGGCCCGCACCTTCCGGGCGCTCGGCAAGCCCGTGCTCGGCGTCGCCATCGTGCTGCTGGTCGTGCTCGACCTGCTCGTCGTGTACGGCCGGATGGCCGACATCGACAATCCGCGGTTCGGCCCCATCCACGCCGACCTGCTGTGGCTCTGGCTCGGCCCGATCCAGGTGCAGCCCTCCGAGCTGGCCAAGTTCGGGCTGGTCATGTGGGGCGCCGACCTGCTGGTCCGCAAGGGGGAGGCGCTCGGCTGGTGGCGCGAGCTGGCCACGCCTCTCTTCCCCGTGGTGGCGCTGCTGTTCGTGCTGGTCGGCTACAACGACCTCGGCACGATGCTCTGCCTGCTCGCGGTCGTGGTCGGCCTGCTCTGGGCCGTCGGCGTACGGCTGCGCGTCTTCGCCACGCTCACCGTGCTCGGTCTCGCCGGCATCGGGCTGCTCATCGCGGCGGCCTCGGTCGGTGGCGGGTCGAGCGGGGAGGACAGCAGCAACTACCGGTTCGAGCGGATCACCTCGTGGGTGAGCCCGCCCGAGGACTGCCAGCAGGGCCCCTGCTACCAGGCGGTCCAGGCCCGGTACGCGATCGACCACGGCGGCTGGTTCGGCGTCGGGCTGGGCAAGAGCAGCCTCAAGTGGGGCTACCTGCCGGCCGAGCACAACGACTTCATCTTCGCCGTACTCGCCGAGGAGTTGGGCGTCGTCGGCAGCGTGGTGGTGCTCGCGCTCTTCGCCGTGCTGGCGTACACCGGCCTGCGCATCGCCCGCCGGGTCGAGGACCCGTTCCGCCGGCTCGCCGCCGCGGCCGTGACGACCTGGCTGGTCAGCCAGGCGATCATCAACATCGGCGGCGTGGTGGGGCTGCTGCCCATCACGGGCCTGCCGCTCCCGTTCATCTCCGACGGCGGCAGTGCCCTCGTGGTCACCCTCGCCGCCGTCGGCATGCTCGCCTCCTTCGCCCGCGCCGAACCGGACGCGGCCCGAGCCCTGCACGCCCGTCCGCCCGCCAAATGGGTACGGCTACTCTGGGCCCCGTTGCCACCGCTGCCGCCGGCTGCCAAGCCGGCAGCGAAGCCCGCGGCCGCCAAGCCGGCCACGAAGGCGGCAGCGGCACGGACCGGCGCGGAGAGCGAGAGGAGACGGTGATGGGTGTGCTGCGGTCGGTCGTCCTGGCGGGAGGAGGGACGGGTGGCCACATCTACCCGTTGCTCGCCTTCGCCGACTGCCTGCGCCGCCACGACCCGCATGTGCGCATCACCTGCGTCGGCACGCCGAAGGGTCTGGAAAACGAGCTGATCCCACCGCATGGGTACGACCTGCGCCAGATCCCGGCCTACCAGCTCCCGCGGTCGATCAACATGAACCTGCTCCGCACGCCCGACCGGATGTGGCGTTCGGCCCGCGCGGCGGGCAGCGTGATCGACGAGGTGCGGGCCGACGCGGTCGTCGGCTTCGGGGGGTACGTCTCGGTGCCCGCCTACCTCGCCGCGTGGCGCCGCGAGATGCCGATCGTGATCCACGAGGTAAACGTGCCGCCGGGCGTTGCCAACCGGATGGGCATGAAGTTCACCAAGCATGTCGCGGTGGGCTTCCCGCACCAGCCGGTGCAGGCCGAGGCGCTGCGCAAGGCGCGCGTGGTGGGCGTGCCGCTGCGCCGCTCGATCGCCTCGCTCGACCGCGCGGCGATGCGGGAGGCGGCCTGCGCGCACTTCGGGCTCCGCCCCGACCTGCCGGTGCTCTTCGTCTCCGGCGGTTCGCAGGGCGCCCGTTCGATCA
The DNA here is from genome assembly GCF_042433955.1 of Phytohabitans kaempferiae. Lineage (NCBI taxonomy): Bacteria > Bacillati > Actinomycetota > Actinomycetes > Micromonosporales > Micromonosporaceae > Phytohabitans > Phytohabitans kaempferiae. Next base: position 69,756 of record NZ_JBHLUH010000021.1, read on the forward strand.
ACCTGGCGGTCACCGGCGCGGCCAAGGAGCTGGCCCGCGCGGGTGTGCAGGTGCTGCACGTGATCGGCGCGCGCAACGAGCCGGTGTCGCCGCCGAGCGACCTGCCGGTGCCGTACGTGACGCTGCCGTACCTGTCCGAAATGGAGCTGGGCTACGCGGCGGCCGACCTGATGCTGGCCCGCGGCGGGGCGATGACCTGCGCCGAGGTGGCCGCGATCGGCCTCCCCGCGGTGTACGTGCCGTACCCGCACAGCAACCAGGAGCAGAAACGCAACGCGCTGCCGGTCGTGGAGGCCGGTGGCGGGCTGCTCGTCGACGACGCCGAGCTGAGCCCCGACTGGATCGAGAGGACGGTGGTCCCGCTGGCACGCGACCCGCAACGGCTGGCGGCGATGGGCGCCGCCGCGGCCGCGTACGGCCGGCGCGACGGCGACGAGGCGCTGCTCGACTTCGTGTACGAGGCGGTGGCGGCCCAGTGAGCGAGCGAGTTGGCGCGGCGGCGTCTGGACTGAGCGGTCCCGCCGACGGAGTCGGGGTCCGGGGTCCCCGCGTAAACGTGGAGCGCAGCGGAGCGTTTTCGTGGGGTGGTCTTTCGGGGCCGGGAGGGAAGACGTCGCCTTTGGCGCCGCACGAGCGAGCGAACCAGGAGGCCCAGTGAGCGCCCCGGTGGATGAACTGACGGCGGAGGATCTCGGGGCCGTCCACCTGATCGGTGTGGGCGGCGTGGGGATGAGCGGCCTGGCCCGGCTGCTGCTCACGCGTGGCGTCCCGGTCTCCGGCAGCGAGCTGCGCGAGTGGCCGTCGCTGGCCGGGCTGCGCGCGCTCGGCGGCACCGTCCACATGGCGCACGAGGCGTCCAACCTGGACGGTGTGGACACGGTCGTCTACTCCACCGCGATCCCGCAGGACCACCTGGAGCTGGTCGAGGCGCGGCGGCGCGGGCTGCGCGTGCTGCACCGGGCCGAGGCCCTGGCCGCGGCGATGACCGGGCGGCGGGCGATCGCCGTGGCGGGCACGCACGGCAAGACGACCACGACCTCGATGGCGACGCTCATCCTCCAGCAGGCGGGCGAGGACCCGTCGTTCGTCATCGGCGGCGAGATCTCCGAGGCGGGCTCCAACGGGCACCACGGCACCGGCGCGTACTTCGTGGTCGAGGCGGACGAGAGCGACCGTTCGTTCCTGCTCTACCGGCCGTACGTCGCGATCATCACCAACATCGACGCCGACCACCTCAACACGTACGGCGACCTGGCCGGCCTCTCCGCCGCGTTCGCCGACTTCGCGCGGCTGGTGCAGCCGGGCGGCTTCGTGGTCACCTGCGCCGACAACCCCGGCACACGCGAGCTGGCCGAACTGTTGCGCGGCGAGGGGCGCACCGTCTACACGTACGGCGAGGCGGAGGATGCCGACCTGCGCCTGACCGACATCGTCTCCTCTGTGGACGGTGTGCGCTACCAGGCCACCTTGGACGGTAAGCCGCTCGGCACGGTCACGCTGCCGGTGCCCGGCCGCCATCTCGGCCTCAACAGCGCGGCCGCCGTGCTCGCCGCGATCCGGCTCGACCTGCCGCTGGAGTCGGCGGTGCAGGCGCTCGGGTCGTTCCCCGGCGTGCGGCGGCGCTTCGAGCGCAAGGGCGTCGCGGGCGGCGTGGCGGTGTACGACGAGTACGCCTACCACCCCACGTCGATGACCGCGGCGCTGCACACGCTCCGCGAGGTGGCCGACGGTGGGCGCCTCCTGGTGGTCTTCCAGCCGTACCGGGTCTACCGCACCCGCGACCTCCAGGCCGAGCTGGCCGCCGCACTGGGCATCGCCGACGAGGTGGTGATCCTGGAGGTGTTCGGGCCGGGGGAGGTGCGCCAGCCGGGCGAGGGGGGCATCTCGCTGACCGCCGCCGTCGACCTGCCGGAGGAGCACAAGGTCTTCGTACCCTCCTGGGAGGATGTGCCCGCCGAGGTCGTCCGCCGTGCCCGTCCGGGCGACGTGGTGGTCACGATGGGCGCCCCGCCGATCTCGCTGATGGGCGACGAGCTGCTGGCCGCCCTGGAGGCGTCCGACCGATGACCGCGCCGGGCAGCCGCGGCGCCGGGCCCGTTCGGGCGCGGCGCTGGCGGCTGGTCCGCGCGCACAGCGACGCCGTACCCGCCTCGGTCCGCCGCTTCATGGCACGGGCCCGGCGGCGGCGGTTGCGGGCGGCGCTGCCGTGGGCGACGCTCGCCGGCCTCCTGGCGTTGGCCGGGCTGGTCACCTGGGTCGTCTACGGCACGGGCGTCTTCGGCGTCCGCGAGGTGCGCGTCTCCGGCACCGGGATCCTCTCCGAGGACGAGGTGCGGGCGGCCGCCGCCGTGCCCGACGGGGTCGCGCTGGCCCGTGTCGACCTCGGCGGTATCGAGGGGCGGCTGGCCACGCTCGCCCCGGTCGACCGGGTGATCGCCTCCCGCGACTGGCCCGGCACGATCGCGATCGAGGTCGTGGAGCGCGAGCCGGTGGCCGTGGTGCCGCAGGGCAAGAGGTTCGTGCTGGTCGACCAGCACGGGGTGGGGTTCCACACGGTCGCCTCGCGGCCGGGCGGGCTGCCTCTGGTCCGCGTACCCGATCCGGGTCCGGACGACGCCGCCACGCGGTCGGCGCTGGAGGTGCTGGCGGCGCTCAGCCCGCAGCTGCGTGAGCAGCTCTCCGCCGTGGTCGTGAAGGGGCCGGCCGAGATCCAGCTTGAGCTGCGCGAGGGCCGGCTGGTGGTGTGGGGCGACTCCAGCCAGAGCGACACCAAGTCTCAGGTGGCGACCGCGTTGCTGAAGGAGAAGGGCGACGAGATCGACGTCAGCGCGCCGGAAGTCGTCACCATTCGGTAAAGCGCTCGGCGTGTCGGTCCTTGGATCGCGCCGTACCTCCGCATACGTTGCCGGAGAGGATCAGTAGTTGACATAACTCTAAGCCTCTAGTAGAGGGTGAGGGTTACGCCTTCGCTCGTCGTTCCTGGCCAGACCCGGAGGGAAGGCACCTGATGACACCACCGCACAACTACCTCGCGGTCATCAAGGTCGTCGGCATCGGTGGCGGCGGCGTCAACGCCGTCAATCGGATGATCGAGGTGGGCCTGAAGGGCGTCGAGTTCATCGCGATCAACACCGACGCCCAAGCGCTGCTCATGAGCGACGCCGACGTCAAGCTCGACGTCGGCCGCGAGCTGACCCGAGGGCTCGGCGCCGGCGCCAACCCCGATGTCGGCAAGAACGCCGCCGAAGACCACCGCGACGAGATCGAAGAGGTGCTCAAGGGCGCCGACATGGTCTTCGTGACCTGCGGCGAGGGCGGCGGCACCGGCACCGGCGGCGCGCCGGTGGTGGCCCAGATCGCACGAAAGCTCGGCGCGCTGACGATCGGCGTGGTCACCCGGCCGTTCTCGTTCGAGGGCAAGCGCCGGCAGGTGCAGGCCGAGTCGGGCATAGACGAGCTGCGCAACCAGTGCGACACGCTCATCGTGATCCCCAACGACCGGCTGCTCGCGCTCGGCGACCGCGGGATCTCGATGATGGACGCGTTCCGGCAGGCCGACCAGGTGCTGCTCTCCGGTGTGCAGGGCATTACCGACCTGATCACCACGCCCGGCCTGATCAACCTGGACTTCGCCGATGTCAAGAGCGTGATGAGTGGCGCGGGCAGCGCGCTCATGGGCATCGGCAGCGCCCGGGGCGACAGCCGGGCGGTCGAGGCGGCCGAGAAGGCGATCTCCAGCCCGCTGCTCGAGCAGAGCATGGATGGTGCCCGCGGCGTGCTGCTCTCCATCGCCGGCGGCTCCGACCTGGGCCTCTTCGAGATCAACGACGCGGCCCAGCTGGTCACCGACGCGGCCCACCCGGACGCCAACATCATCTTCGGCGCGGTGATCGACGACGCGCTCGGCGACGAGGTGCGGGTGACCGTGATCGCGGCTGGCTTCGACGGCGGCGCGCCCGCGTACAAGCCGGCCGAGGCGCCCCGCAAGGTGGTGCCCCGCATCGAGACGCCGGTGCCGACCAGCGCCCCGCCGGTCTCGCCGGCTCCGCCGCCCCCCGCCCGCCGCGTGCTCTTCGACGATGTGGACGTACCAGATTTCCTGAAGAACGGCTCCTGACGGCAACAACTCCTGACGGCAACAACTCCTGACGGCAACAACGCCTGACGGCAACAACTCCTGACGGCAACAACGGTTTTCTGACGGCTGCTCCGTGACAAGAGCGTCCCGCATGCTGCTCCGCCGGCGGCATGCGGGACGCTGACTGCAGAGAGGCAAAGCGGTGCGCGAGGAAGAAATCGCGGCCGGACTCGCGGCGGTACAGGACCGCATCGGTGCGGCGTGCGCGGCGGCGGGTCGGGATCCGGCCGAGGTGACGCTGGTGGTGGTCACGAAGACCTATCCGGCAAGCGATGTTCAGGTGCTCGCCAAGCTCGGCGTCACCGATGTGGGGGAGAACCGCGACCAGGAAGCGGCTCCCAAGGCGGTCGCCGTGGAGGCGACCGGGGCGCAGGTGCGGTGGCACTTCGTGGGGCAGCTCCAGCGCAACAAGTGCCGATCGGTTGTGGAGTACGCCGACGTGGTGCACTCCGTCGACAGCGTGCGGCTGGCCCGGGCGCTCGGCGGGGCGGCGGACCGGCACCGGGAGCGGCCGCTGGACGTGCTCGTACAGGTGAGCCTCGACCGCGACCCGTCCCGTGGCGGCGCGGTGGTCGGCTCGACAGTGGAGCCGGACCGCGACTTCGACCGGGTGGCGGTGACGGTGGCCGAGGCGGCCTCGCTGCGGCTGTCCGGGATCATGGGGGTCGCGCCGATGAGCTGGCCGCCGGAGGCGGCGTTCGAGCGGCTGGCCGAGGTGGCCGTCCGGCTGAGGGCCGCGTACCCCAACGCGGTCGCCGTCTCGGCGGGCATGAGCGCCGATCTGGAACAGGCAATCGCGCACGGCGCGACACACGTGAGGATCGGCAGCGCGGTGCTCGGAACCCGTCCCAAGCTGCGGTAGCCTGGCGGCCGGGCACCGAACTACACCAGTGTTATTCGTGGTTCCTCAGTGGGGCCTCAGGCCGGTGTGCGGGAACGCGACGTGGCACGCCAGGGGGCGCGTGCCGCCCGGCGGAGGGAGGTGGGCGCGTGAGCGCTCTGCGCAAGGCGGGGGTCTGGCTCGGTCTCGTCGAGGAAGAGGACGACGACCGCTCCTACGACGACGGCTACGAGAGCAAGAGCCGGTACCGCGAGAGCGGCTACCGCGACCGAGACCGGGATCGCGACCGCGACCGAGACCCGCGGGACGGCTGGGAGAGCCGCACGAGCCGGTACGCGGAGGAGTTCGCCGACGAGGACGAGGAGCTCGACGAGCCGGTGGCGCCGCGTACGCGGTCCCGGCTGGGCGAGCGCGTCCCGCTGGAGCGTTCGTCCTCCCGCGGGGAGCTGTCCTCGCGGGAGCCGTCCGGCCGGGGAGACCTGGAGCGGATCGACGGCGAGCGGGCCAGCGTGCGCTCGATCACCCGACCGAGCGCACCGGAGCCGGTCGCGTATCCGACTCGGGAGAACCTCGCGCTCGCGCCACAGGTCCAGCTGCGCGAGCGGGCGGTGGTGGCCGACGAGGACCAGCGCTACCAGATCACCACGCTCCACCCGACCACGTACCGCGAGGCGCGGACCATCGGCGAGCACTTCCGCGACGGTGTCCCTGTGATCATTAACCTCACCGAGATGGATGAGGCGGACGCCCGCCGACTGGTCGATTTCGCCGCCGGTTTGGCGTTCGGGCTGCGCGGTACGATCGAGCGCGTGACCAATCGGGTGTTCCTGCTCTCACCGGCCAACGTCCAGGTCACCGCGGAGGACAAGGCCAAGATCGCCGAGGGCGGGTTTTTCAACCTGAGCTAAATTACCCGACCGAGGGACCCTGCCTGCCGTGCTGTCGATCACCCTGCAAGTCGTGTACCTGGTGCTTTACGGCTTTTTCTTGACCCTACTTGCCCGGTTTGTCCTGGGTGCGGTCCTTCAGTACGGTCGCCGCTGGCAGCCCAGCCGGGGCGCCGCGGCGGCACTGGAGTCCGTGTGGACCGTCACCGATCCACCCCTGCGGGCGTTGAGGCGTGTGATCCCACCACTGCGAATTGGTACTGTCAGCTTCGACCTAGCCTCCCTTGTGTTGCTGGTTATTCTGTTCGTGCTGATGTACGTGGTAGGGCGGTTGATCACCAGCTGAACAGCTGGTGACCAGCCGCTACGCGGCCTCAACTGACCCGAGGAGTTTCGATGCCGCTCACCCCGGCCGACGTTCACAACGTCGCCTTCAAGAAGCCTCCGATCGGCAAGCGGGGGTACGACGAGGAGGAGGTCGACGCCTTCCTTGACGAGGTTGAGCGCGAACTCGCTCGTCTGATCGAAGAGAACAACGAGCTTCGTGCCCAGGTCGAGCGTGGGGGCGGCGGGCGGGGTGGCGCGCCAGCCGGCCCGGGTGCCGACCCGAGGCTTGCCGCCGAGCTCAACGACATGAAGGCCCAGCTTGACCGCGTCCAGCGGGACAAGGCGGCCGCCGAGCAGGCGGCCCGGGCCATGCAGGCCGAGCTCGAGCAGGTGCGCTCACAGGGCGGCCCGGTCGTGGGGGGCGACGGAGAGCAGCAGGCCCTCCGGGTCCTGATGATGGCCCAGCGCACGGCCGACGACCACGTCGCCGACGCCCGGCGCGAGTCCGACAAGCTGCTGTCCGACGCCCGGTCCAAGGCGGAGGAGGTCACCCGCGAGGCGCGGGCCAAGGCCGACGCCCTGGAGCGCGACGCACGCCAGCGGCACCAGGAGGCGATGGGCGGGCTCGACGCCAAGCGCACCGCCCTCCAGAAGCACATCGAGGAGCTCAAGCAGTTCGAGCGCGAGTACCGCACCCGGCTCAAGGCCTACCTGGAGAGCCAGCTGCGCGACCTCGACGGTCGGGGGCAGGGCCTCGAGGCGGAGATGAACCGGGCCGACAGCAACCGGGTCCAGAGCGGCAGCGGTGGCTTGGCGACCGCGGGTCTGGCCGGGTCGTACGGCGGGGGCCGTTCGGGCGCGCTCGAATCCGGCCGCTAAACCGAAAGTCCAAACGAGAAAAGCCGTTTATGCGGCGGGGGTGAGCCGTGATCGTCGGAAGTCTGCTGCTCATCCTCGTCGCCGTCACGCTGCTCGTGCTCGGCCTGGCCTACGGGTCGAGCGCGCTGCTGATCAGCTCCATCGCGGCGAGCCTGGTGGCCGCCGTCGCATTGGTCGTCGGCGCCCGACAGGCAGCCGCCGCCCGTGCGGACGCCGGCTTCGCCGACGACGACGAGCGGGAGCGTGCCGGCGACGAGGCCGAGGAGGGCGAGTGGGAGCGCCGGGCGCTGACCGCGGCCCGCGCCTCCGAGCCTCTCGCCCGCCGCGCCGGCCCGGTCTACGCCGCCGCCGGACGGCAGTCCGACAGCACCATGCTCTTCGAGTCGCCGGTCGCGGTGGCCGAGCCGGAGTTCACCCCGCAAAACCGCTCCGCCGCGCTCCACGTTTCCGCGGGGGCCCCGGAGGTCGAATACCCGAGCCGCCCGGCGCTCGACTACCCGCCGGCCGACCTCGCCAGCACCGACGAGACCACGGCCGACATCCTCGACGACGAAGACCCGCCGGACGAGCCGGCCGCGCAGTACATCTCGCCGGCCGACGCCGCCCGGGTCGCCCGGATGACGGCCGAGGTGCTCGTGATCGACGGCCGCCCGCGCTACCACCTCTCCGGCTGCGTGCACCTGCTCGGCCGGGAGAAGGAGCCGATCCCGGTGGGCGAGGCGGTCGAGCTGGGCTTCAGCCCGTGCAGCCGCTGCGAGCCCGACAGCGCGCTGCTCGCCGACGCCCGCCGCGTCTAGACCTGCCCGACTATCCTGCGGTGACCCTCCTCCCGGCACAATGAGGCATGGTCACGTCCGCCTCGCTCTCGGTGCCCGTCCGGGTCAAGCCGGGCGCGGCGCGGGCTCGGGTCGGCGGGCGGCACGACGGGCCGTACGGTCCGGCGCTCGTCGTCGCGGTGCACGCGCCACCGGTCGACGGGCGGGCCACCGAGGCGGCGCGGCGCGCACTGGCTGACGCGCTGGGGGTGCGCCCGGCGCAGGTCACGCTCCGCTCCGGCGCCGCCAGCCGAGACAAGCTCTTCGAGGTCAGCGACGCGGCGCATCTGGCCGACCGCCTCGCCGCGCTGCGCGAGACGTCCTAGTGGCCGACCGGCTGGACATCGTCCTGCTCGTGGGGGCGGTCGTCGTGCTCGTCGCCGTCGGTGCCGTGCGCCTCTCCACCCGCCTGGGCCTGCCGAGCCTCCTGGTCTACCTGGCGATCGGCGTCGCGCTCGGCGAGTCGGGCCTGGGCATCGACTTCGAGAACGCCGAGCTCACGCGCGTGCTCGGCTTCTGCGCGCTGATCGTGATCATCGCCGAGGGCGGGCTCACCGCGCGGTGGGGCATGCTCCGGCCGGTGCTCGGCGTGTCGGCCACGCTCGCGACCCTCGGCGTGCTCGCCAGCTCGGCGGTCGTCGGCCTCGCCGTGTACCTGGTGCTCGACCTCGACTGGCGGCTGGCGCTCCTCTACGGTGCGGTGCTCTCCTCCACCGACGCGGCGGCGGTCTTCGCCACGCTCCGCCGGCTGCGGCTGCCGCCCCGGCTCGTGGCCACGCTCGAGGCCGAGTCCGGCATGAACGACGCCCCGGCCGTACTCCTCGTCATCCTGCTCTCCGCCCGGACGCTCGACGGTGCCCACCCCTGGTGGTACGAGGCGCTCGTCGTCATCTACGAACTCGCGGCCGGCGCGGCGATCGGCTACCTGGTCGGTGTGGGCGGGCGGTGGGCGCTGCGGCGGGCCGCGCTGCCGTCGGCCGGGCTCTACCCGATCGCCGCGGTGGGGCTGACCGTGCTCGCGTACGCTGCCGGCGCGGTCGCGCACGCCTCCGGCTTCCTCGCCGTGTACGTGGCCGGCGTGGTGCTCGGCAACGCACGGCTCCCGCACCGCCAGGCCATCCTCGGCTTCGCCGACGGGCTGGCGTGGCTGGCCCAGATCGGCCTCTTCGTGCTGCTCGGGCTGCTCGCCTCGCCGGCGCGGCTGGGCGACGCGCTGCTACCGGCGATCGTGACCGGGCTCGCGCTGGTGCTGCTCGCCCGGCCGCTGGCGGTGGTGCTCTCCGCGACGCCGTTCCGGGTCGGCATGCGCGACCAGGCGTTCCTCTCGTGGGCGGGGCTGCGCGGGGCGGTGCCGATCGTGTTCGCCACCGTGCCGCTCTCGGCCGGGCTCGCGGGCGCGACGCAGCTCTTCGACGTGGTGTTCGTGCTGGTGGTCATCTTCACGCTGGTGCAGGGCGCCACGCTCGCGCCGGTCGCCCGCCTGCTCCGGGTCAACGCGCCGGCCGAGGCCACCGAGATCCGCGTGGACAGCGCGCCGCTCGAGCACATGCGGGCCGACCTGTTGCAGCTCGAGATACCGGAGGGGTCGCGGCTGGCCGGCGTACACGTGGACGAGTTGCGCCTGCCGGTCGGCGCGGCGGTCACGCTCGTGCTGCGCGACGGCGTGGGCTTCGTACCCGACCCCGGTACCCGCCTCAAGGTGGGGGACAACATGCTCATCGTCGCCACCACCGAGGCACGCGACGCGGCAGAGCGGAGGCTGCGCGCGGTGAGCCGCCGGGGCAGGTTGGCGAGGTGGTTCTCCGAGTATGGCGACGACCGGGACAAATGATCGACTAGAGTGTCTTTTGCCCGGTTTGTGGGTTTAGCGGCCTCTGAATTGGGTACGAGCGGTGCGGCATGTTGTCGGACGTCTTCACGTTCCGTATTCTTGCCAGCCACCGGAGTGCGCGGCGATCCCGTCGCGCGCCCGTTTTGCAAGTGGGGGACGCGATGGCCGAGCGGGCGAATGCCGCGCGCAAGGCGGCATCGAAGGGCGGTGCGGGCACACGCACCGGGGGCACTCGGGCCGCGGCGCAGCGCACCGCGAGTGTGTCCGCGACCAAGGCCAAGGCGGCCTCCGGACCGGCCCGGAGCGGGTCCGGGAGCGCGGCGAAGAAGGCGGCGACCGGGGCCCGCAAGGCATCGCCGGGCCCGGTGCGGGCCGGCACCTCCACGAGCAAGAAGGCCGCGAAGAAGGCAGCCGGGGCCAAGGCGCCCGCGAAGGCCGCGCCCGCGAAGGCCGCGCCCGCGAAGGCCGCACCTGCGAAGACGAGGTCCGCGAAGGCCGAGCCTGCGAAGGCGGCGGTCGCGAAGGCTGCACCTGCGAAGGCGGCGTCCGCGAAGGCGGCGTCCGCGAAGGCGGCGTCCGCGAAGGCGACGTCGGCGAAGGGCGTGCCTGCCAAGGCGGCGCCCGCGAGGTCGGCGACCGGAAAAGCCGCGCCGGGGAAAGGCGCGACCGCGAAGGCCGTTGGCGTGAAGAAAGAGGCCAAGGGCGCGCAAGGTGTCAAGACGACAGAAGGCGCCAGCACCACCAAAGCCACCAAAGGTAAGAAGGCGACCCCCGCCACCGCCGCGACCGGACCGACCACGGTGACCGGCGCGGGCGCACCACCACAGACACCGGCGCCGGACGTGGCGCCGGTGGAGGCCGTGGCTCCGGCCCACCAGGCCGGCAGCGCTGCGAACACCACCACACCGACCGCGGCCACCCAGGCCCCGCCTATCGCCGCGGACACCGCGGCCAAGGGAGCGACGATGGCGAAGCCAGCTGACACCAAGACCGCCACCAGCCGCAAGCCGGCGAAGGGGACCCGCAGCGCGGCGGAGACAGAGAAGATCAGGGCCGCCCTGGCTGGGCGCCGGGACGAGTTGCAGTCGGAGTACGATCAGACGCTGAGCGAGATCACCGAGCTTCAGCGCGAGCGGCTGACCGACTCGGCCGGCGACGACCAGGCCGACACGGGCACGAAGACGTTCGAGCGGGAGCAGGAGATCTCTCTGGCGAACGGCATCCTCGACCGGATCAGTCAGGTGGAGCGGGCGCTGGAGCGGCTCGACGAGGGCAACTACGGCTGGTGCGAGCGGTGCGGCAACCCGATCCCGGTGGAGCGGCTCGCCGCGTTCCCCTCGGCGACGCTGTGCGTGACATGCAAGCAGTTGGAGGAGCGCCGGTGAGCGCGAGGAGTGAGCTTCGACGGCCTGTGGTCGTCGGCGCACGCTGCGGTCGCGAGCCCCGCAGTCGCGAACGAAGGTAGGCTCGGTGAGCGCGAGGAGTGAGCTTCGACGGCCTGTGGTCGTCGGTGCACGCTGTGGTCGCGAGCCCCGCAGTCGCGAACGAAGGTAGGCTCGGTGAGCGCGAGGAGTGAGCTTCGACGGCCTGTGGTCGTCGGCGCACGCTGTGGTCGCGAGCCCCGCAGTCGCGAACGAAGGTAGGCTCGGTGAGCGCGAGGAGTGAGCTTCGACGGCCTGTGGTCGTCGGTGCACGCTGTGGTCGCGAGCCCCGCAGTCGCGAACGAAGGTAGGCTCGGTGAGCGTACGGAGTGCGCGCCGACGGTCCACGGCCGTCGGCGCGCGTCCGTCCGCTGGCTCCGCGGTCGCGAACGAAAGGTGTCACAGCTGAGCACGGAGACGGAAGAAGCGGTTGGCGAGCGCCGGCCACTGCCGGCCAGGCGGCTGGCGGTGTGGCTCCTGGTCGCCACCGCCGCCGTCGTGGTGCTCATCGACCAGGTCACCAAGCAGCTCGCACTCTCCTATGTGGATGATGACGAGTCGGTGCGCCTGCTCGGCGGCGCCGTCTACCTCAGCCTGACCCGCAACAGCGGGGCGGCCTGGAGCCTGGGCCGCGACTACACGTTCATCTTCCCGCTGATCACCTGCGGCGTCGTCGTGTGGATCGTGTGGATGGCGCTGCGGCTGCGTTCCGTGCCGTGGGGGCTGGCGCTCGGGCTGGTGCTCGGCGGCGCGCTCGGCAACGCCACCGACCGGATCTTCCGGGCGCCCGGCCCGTTCATGGGGCACGTGGTCGACATGGTGAGCGTCTTCGGCCCCAACGGGCAGTACTTTCCGATCTTCAACGCGGCTGACTCATCGCTCACCTGTGGGGTGATCCTGGCGATCGCACTGGAGTTCACCGGACGCCAGCGCGACGGCACCCGCATCCGCGCGAAGGAGCGCAAGGAGACCACGTGACCACCCGTTCCGTCCCCGTGCCGGACGGGCTCGACGGCCTGCGCCTCGACCAGGCCGTCTCGCGCCTGTTCGGACTCTCCCGCAGCGCCGCCGCCGCCCTCGTGGAGGCGGGTGACGCGCTGGTCGACGGCGTACCGCGCCCCAAGGCCGACAAGGTGACCGCCGGCTCCTGGCTGGAGGTCACGCTGCCCGCGCCGCCGTCGCCGGTGGAGGTCGTGCCCCAGGCCGTACCCGGATTGCGGGTCATCTACGCGGACGACGACATCGTCGTGGTGGACAAGCCGGTCGGCGTGGCCGCGCACCCGAGTCCAGGGTGGACCGGCCCGACGGTGATCGGTGGTCTCGCGGCGGTCGGCCACCGCATCTCCACCAGCGGCGCGGCCGAGCGGCAGGGCGTCGTGCACCGCCTCGACGTCGGTACGACCGGGGTGATGGCGGTGGCGAAGAGCGAGCACGCGTACACGGTGCTGAAGCGCGCATTCAAGGAGCGCGAGGTGGAGAAGCGCTACCACGCGGTGGTGCAGGGGCACCTCGACCCGCTGCGCGGCACGATCGACGCGCCGATCGACCGCCACCCCACACACGACTACAGGTGGGCGGTGGTGTCGGGCGGCAAACCGAGCATCACGCACTATGACACATTGGAGGCATTTCCCACCGCCAGCCTCGCCGACGTACGACTGGAAACCGGCCGTACGCACCAGATCCGGGTCCACTTCTCGGCCATGCGGCACCCGTGCGTAGGTGACCTGACGTACGGTGCGGACCCGACACTCGCTGCCCGTTTAGGGCTGTCCAGACAGTGGTTGCACGCCCGTGCGCTCAGCTTCCTGCACCCCCGTACGGGGGAAGAAGTTCGCTTCGTCAGCGACTACCCTGATGACCTGGCGCACGCGTTGTACACGCTCCGTGACGCCGCCTGACCGGCCCGGTCGAGGCACTACGTCGAGGGTCACCACAGAGGGAGAGCTACACCGTGCGCACTGGCGACCTGCTGCGCCGGTTGGACAGCCGGTTGTTGCCGCCCCTGGCACGGGCCATGTCGCGGCTGGCACAGGGGCGCCTCCGGATGCGGGTGCTGTCGGGCGCGGCTCTCCTCTCGGCGACGGCGGTGTTGCTGACCGCGGTGTGGGCCGCCGACCGGCGGGTGCCGGCCGGTGACCCCACGGTCGGCGAGGTGGTGCGGGTCGGCGTGATCGACGGGCAGTCCATCCCCGGGTACGTCGCGTCCAGCCGCCAGGAGCTGGCCCAGATGCTCGCCACCCCACCGTCCACCGGAGACACCTACGCGCTGGTGACGCTCACCGGCTACCTGGCGCCCGACCGGCTCACCGCGGTACTGCGGGGCGTCTCGGTCGCCCAGGTCCTCGGGCGGGTCCCGCTGCCCGAGACGCAGACGCAGATCGTGCACATCCCGGCGGCGCGCATCCCCGGCGACGTGGTGGCCGGCATGGCGGAGGTGGCCGAGCGGAAAGAGGCCGAGGCCGCGGAGTACCGGACGCTGAGCAACACCCTCACCGGCGACAGCGACCGGGAGCGGCAGCTGCGCCAGGTCTACGACAGCGGTGCCGAGGTCGCCACGGCGGAGGCGACTGCCTACCGATCGTCATGCTCGTGCGTCTACGCCGCGGTGATTCGCGCCACACCATCCGCCCTGGAGCAGCTCTCCGCGCGGGCCGAGGTGCGCGCCGTCGACCCCGCCCCCGAGGTGCGCCGCCTCGACCGGGCCGTGTTCCTGCCGCCGCTGCCCGAGCAGGACGACATCGTGCGCCCGCCGGCCGACACCGCCCTCCCGTCGCCCGCACCGTCCGCCGCGCCGACGAAGACCGTCGAGCCCACCCCGACCAGCGCCACCGTGGCCCCCACGCCGGTCGTGACCAGCGAAGCGCCGCCCTCCCCGGCGCCGACCACCCCCTCGCCGGCCCCGACCTCGCCGCCCGTGTCGCTGCCGCCCACCGAGCCAGCGAGTTCGCCCTCGGCGGCTCAGTGACGCGGCGTGCCGCGACGGTCACCGCTCGCGGCAGCATCCGGGATCACCACCACGCGTTGAACCGTTGGCCGGTGAGGTTCGTGTCCACAGCGGAGTGGCCGGCGAAGGGAGCTCGGTGACGCACCGTGTGTGCTTCGGTCGTTGGACCGATGGTGTGGTCTGAATAAGGATTTGTTCGTAGCCTGTCAGGGCGGGACCGATATGGCGCTGGGAGGGGCGAGCCGTGGAGGGCACCGAGACCGGCTGGGGCCGGCCTGCGGAACCAGCGCCGCGTTGGCGGGCGCTGCTCGACCGTGCTCGTGGCGGCCGCACCGGTGAGCAGCCTGAGGTGGGCCTCGACCCGAGAGGGCGGCGGGCCCCGAGCCCGCTCGACGGCCGCGACGACGGCCCGGCGTTCGACCTGCCACCGCCACGACCGCTCGACGGCGGCTTCGACGACCGGTGGGACGACGTCCGTGAGGAGCGCGGTGGCTACGACGGCGGTCGCGGCTACGACGGGCCGCCGCCACGCCCGCGCGGGGCGAACGGCGCGGCAAACGGCGCCAACGGGCGTTCGCGCGCCAGCGGCGGCTACGCGCCGCCCGGGGCGTACGGGAGCCCGGTCGACTACTCCACCGACGACGGCTATCCGTCCACCGACGACGGCTATCCGCCCGACGCGCGCTACGGCGACCAGGGCTACGGCGATTCGCGCTACCCCGACCAGCGATACGGCGACGGCCGCCGCGGCGAGCCGCGCTACCCCGACTCCGGCTACCCGACCCAGGACACGCGGATGACCGGCGACCCGCGGATGGCGGCGCGCCCCGGCCCGGCCGTCGTGCGCGACCCGGTCCCGCCGCGCGAGCCAGCTCCCCGCGAGCCGGCCACGCGGGGCGAGGCGGCGGCGCGCGGCGGATACAGCCGGTGGGCCGAGCTGGAGGAGGGCGGCTGGCAGCCGCCGGCGCCACCCCGACCCGCGGCTCCGCCGCCGCAGCAGCAGGACAACGGATACGCGCCGCAGGTGGAGTTCCGGCAGACCCGCCCCGACGCGGAGGTGGAACGGGCGGTCAGCGTGCTCCGGCGCGACCTGGGCATGCCCAAGGTGCTCGCGTTCGCCAACCCCAAGGGCGGCGTGCACAAGACCACCGCGACCGTGCTGGCCGCGGCGACGGTCGGCAGCGTGCGCGGCCGAGGCGTGCTGGCCTGGGACGACAACGAGCTGCGCGGCACGCTCGGCCTGCGGGCCGGCAGCGCGCGGCACGCCCGCACGATCCGGCACCTGATCGCCGATCTGGCCGACGTCGAGGCGCACCACGGGCTCGAACTCAAGGAGGAGCTCGACGACTACCTGCGGCACGCCTCCGACGGGTCGTACGACGTGCTGGCCGGCGAGGAGAGCCCGCGGTTCGCCCAGCGCCTCGACCAGTACACGGTGCGTCGGGTCCTCGAGCTGCTGCGCCGCACCCACGACGTGATCTGCGTCGACACCGGCAACAACGTGGAGAGCGCCAACTGGCAGACCGTGCTCCAGGCGGCCGACCAGCTCGTGATCACGACGGTGCCGCGCGAGGACGCCGCGTTCACCGCCGACTGGATGCTCGACCTGCTCGACGAGGTGGGCATGGGCGAGCTGGCGGCCAACGCGGTGACGCTGCTGTCCTGCCCGACGCCGGGGCACTCGCCGCTGCTCGACGACCTGGCCCGGCACTTCGCGACGCGTACCCGGGCGGTGGCCGTGGTGCCGTACGACCCGGCGCTCGAGACCGGCTCCTCGATCGAGTACAACCAGTTGCAGCCGGAGACCCGCGCGGCATGGCTCAAGGCCGCCTCTGTGATGTTGGAGCCTTTCGTGCGCTGAGCCGGTGCGCCATCTTCGGCGTGTCGGACCTGCGGGCTAGGCTCAGCCTCACCGCTGACCGCTAGTGCGAACGAGGGGGGCCGTAGGGTGTCTGACGACTCGTTCGTGCACCTGCACGTGCACACCGAGTATTCGATGCTCGACGGCGCTGCCCGCCTGAAAGACCTCTTCAGCGAGACCAAGCGGCTGGAGATGCCGGCGCTCGCGATGACCGACCATGGCAACCTCTTCGGGGCCTACGACTTCTTCAAGCAGGCCACTGGCGCCGGGGTCAAGCCGATCATCGGTTGCCTCGTCGCTGGCCAGGAGATCATCACCGCGGATGGGGTCAAGCAGGTCGAGGACGTGCGTGTGGGCGATCGTGTGCTCACGCACAAGGGTCGGTTCCGGCGCGTGACGGCGACCATGCGCCGGCCGTACGAGGGGAAGGCATACCGCATCGCCCTGGCCGGGCGCTACGGGCGCACCTTGACCCTCACGGAGGAGCATCCGGTGCTCGTGCGCGACTCGGAGGGCATCGTCGACTGGCGCAAGCCAGGTGACATCGACGCCGGGCGCCCCTCGACGACCGCGAAGCTCGGGGCTCGCAGGTGGAATTCCTGGGTGTGCCTGCCGAAGCTCTCGGAGCAGAGCGGCACCGTCGAGATCCTGCCGCTGCTTCCCGAGGGTTTTCGCGAGGTCGGCGGCACAATCGTCCGCTCGTACCCTTCGCGTTTCCGCGCGGATGAGACGTGGCCGATGGTTCCGGCCGTCCTGGAGCTGGACGCCGACTTCGGATACCTGCTCGGTCTGTACGCGGCGGAGGGAAGCCTCCAGGTCCGCGAGGGCATGCTGACCGGTGGCATCACCTTCAGCCTGAACATCTCCGAGCGTCACCTGGCCGGCCGGGTCGCGACCATCCTCTCCCGCTACGGCACCCCGACTCAGGTGTACGAGCGGCCAGAGCGCGGCCTGCTGGAGGTCCGGTGCCGCAACGTGCCGTTGGCGCACGTGTGCGCGGCTCTCGTCGGCAAGGGAGCGCACCACAAGAGGGTTCCTGAGGAGATTCTCTGCGGCCCCCGCGAAGCGCGGGAGGGCTTCCTGGAAGGGCTGCTCGACGGCGACGGGCGAAACCCGTCGAGTCCTTCCAACCCGGCGGGCTTCCGCAATCTGAAGACTGCCTCCCGCTCGCTCGCCTGGGGAACGCGTGCTCTTCTCGCCGACCTCGGGCATTTCGTCACCGTCACCGAGGGCGCTGTCGGTGGTGGCCTCTCGCCGGACCAGGAGGACACGCCCCGGCGCTGGTACGTCGTCAGCTACGCACCGCGCCGTGCGTACGCGCGCACTCTCGAAGACGAGCGGTACGTCTACCGTCCCATCGCGGAGGTGGAGGCGTTCCATCTCCGGACGGAGGTCTTCAACTTCGAGGTCGAGGAAGACAACTCCTACGTCTCCGACTTCATCCTCCACAACTGCGAGATGTACCTGACGCCCAACAGCGACCGGCGGGATCGGACCCGTGTGCGGTGGGCCGACGGTGGGGAGAACGACGTCTCCGGCGGCGGCGCCTACACGCACATGACCATGCTCGCGGCCGACGCCGAAGGGCTGCAAAATCTCTTCCGCCTCGGCTCGTTCGCCAGCCTGGAGGGCTACTTCTACAAGCCGCGCGCCGACCGCGAGCTGCTCAACCGATACGCCAAGGGCCTCATCGCCACCACCGGCTGTCCCTCCGGCGAGATCCAGACCTGGCTGCGCATCGGCGACTTCGAGAAGGCGTGCGCGTCGGCGGCGGAGTTTCGCGACATCTTCGGCCCGGACAACTTCTACCTCGAGGTGATGGACCACGGGCTCGACATCGAGACCCGCATCCGCGCCGACCTGATCCGCCTCGGCAAGCGGCTCAACCTCAAGCCGGTGGCCACCAACGACCTGCACTACACGTTCGACCGCGACGCCGACGCGCACGAGGTGCTGCTCTGCGTGCAGTCCGGCTCGACGCTCGCCGACCCCAAGCGGTTCAAGTTCGACGCCCGCGACTTCTACCTCAAGTCGCCGGCCGAGATGCGCAAGCTGTGGGACTCCGAGGTGCCCGGCGCCTGCGACCACACGCTGGAGATCGCGGAGAAGGTCGGCGACTACTCGGCGCTGTTCGCCTCGCGCAACCTCATGCCGCAGTTCCCGGTGCCGGCGGGGGAGAGCGAGGAGTCGTTCCTGCGCAAGGAGGTCATGCGCGGGCTGGAGCGGCGCTTCCCGCAGGGCGTACCGGACGACCGGCGGGCCCAGGCGGAGTACGAGCTCGACGTCATCATCAAGATGGGCTTCCCGGGCTACTTCCTGGTGACCGCCGACCTCGTGGCGTACGCGAAGCGGGAGGGCATCCGGGTCGGTCCGGGGCGTGGCTCCGCGGCGGGCGCGCTGATCGCGTACGCGCTGGGCATCACCGAGCTCGACCCGATGCAGCACGGCCTGCTGTTCGAGCGGTTCCTCAACCCCGACCGCATCTCGATGCCCGACATCGACATGGACTTCGACGAGCGCCGGCGTGGCGACATGATCCGGTACGCGACGGAAAAGTACGGCGAGGAGCGGGTCGCTCAGATCATCACGTACGGCACGATCAAGGCGAAGGCTGCGATCAAAGACGCGGCCCGCGTGCTCGGCTACCCGTTCGCGATGGGCGACAAGATCACCAAGGCGATGCCCCCGGCCGTGATGGGCAAGGACATCCCGCTCGGCGGCATCTTCGACTCCAGCCATCCGCGCTACCCCGAGGCCGTCGAGTTCCGCCAGCTGTACGACAGCGACGGCGAGGTGCAGAAGATCGTCGACACCGCCAAAGGGCTCGAAGGGCTCAAGCGGCAGTGGGGCGTGCACGCGGCCGGCGTGATCCTCTCCCGCGACCCGCTGGTCGACGTGCTGCCGATCCACAAGCGCGAGCAGGACGGCGCGATCATCACGCAGTGGGACATGGGCGCCTGCGAGTCCATCGGCCTGCTGAAGATGGACTTCCTCGGCCTGCGCAACCTCACGATCCTCGACGACTGCCTGGACGCGATCCGCGACAACCGGGGCATCGACGTCGTGCTCGAAGATCTGCCGCTCGACGACAAGCCGACCTACGAGCTGCTCGCCCGGGGTGACACGCTCGGCGTCTTCCAGTTCGACGGCGGTCCGATGCGGGCGCTGCTGCGTTCGATGGTCCCTGACAACTTCGAGGACATCTCCGCGGTCGGCGCGCTCTACCGCCCCGGCCCGATGGGCGCCAACGCCCACAACGAGTACGCCGACCGCAAGAACAACCGCAAGCCGGTCGTGCCGATCCATCCCGAGCTGGCCGACGCGCTCGCGGACATCCTGGGCGACACCTACGGGCTGATCGTCTACCAGGAGCAGGTCATGGCGATCGCGCAGAAGGTGGCCGGCTACACGCTCGGCGCCGCCGACCTGCTGCGCCGGGCGATGGGCAAGAAGAAGAAGGAGATCCTCGACAAGGAGTTCCAGCCGTTCTCGGCCGGCATGAAGGCCAACGGCTACTCCGATGCGGCGATCAAGACGCTGTGGGACATCCTGGTCCCGTTCTCCGACTACGCGTTCAACAAGGCCCACTCCGCGGCGTACGGCGTGGTGTCGTACTGGACCGCCTACCTCAAGGCCAACTACCCCGCCGAGTACATGAGCGGTCTGCTCACCTCGGTCGGCGACGACAAGGACAAGTCGGCGGTCTACCTGGCCGAGTGCCGGCGGATGGGCATCAAGGTGCTGCCGCCGGACGTCAACGAGTCGATGGCCCGGTTCGCGGCCGTGGGACAGGACATCCGCTTCGGCCTCGCCGCGGTGCGCAACGTCGGCACCAACGTGGTCGAGGCGATCATGCGGTGCCGCAAGGAGAAGGGCGCCTACACCGACTTCTACGACTTCCTGCGCAAGGTCGACGCGGTCGCCTGCAACAAGAAGACGGTCGACGCGCTGATCAAGGCGGGCGCGTTCGACTCGATGGGGCACACGCGCAAGGGACTGCTCGCGGTGCACGCCGACGCGATCGACTCGTTCATGGACACCAAGCGCAACGAGGCGGTGGGCCAGTTCGACCTCTTCGGCGGCGGTGACGCCGGCGGCGCGCCGATCGAGGTGACGCCGCAGATCCCGACCGGCGAGTGGGACAAGGGCGACCTGCTCACGTTCGAGCGGGAGATGCTCGGCCTGTACGTCTCCGACCATCCGCTCTTCGGCGTCGAGCACGTGCTGCGCGACGCCGCCGACATGTCGATCTCCGCGCTCGCCGAGGAGGGCAATGTCTCGGATGGCGCGGTGATCACGCTCGCCGGCATCCTCTCCGGCGTGCAGCGGCGGATCACCAAGCAGGGGCGGGCCTGGGCCTCGGCCACGCTGGAAGACCTCGGTGGCGCGGTCGAGGTGCTGTTCTTCCCCAACACGTACGAGATCGTCGGCCAGTACATCGCCGAGGACGCCATCGTGGTGGTCAAGGGGCGGGTCGACCGGCGCGACGACCAGCCGAGGCTGATGGCGATGGACATGTCGCTGCCCGACATCACCGCCGCCGACGAGGTCAAGCCGGTCGTGCTGGCGCTGCCGCCGTCCCGGTGCACGCCGCCGCTGGTCGAGCGGTTGCGCGAGGTGCTGAGCAGCCATCCCGGCTCGGCCGAGGTGCACGTCAAGCTTGTCAACGGCTCGCGGGCCACCGTGCTGCGGCTCGGCCCGACCCGGGTCGCGCCGAGCACCGCGCTGATGGCCGACCTCAAGGCGCTCCTCGGCCCCGCCGCGGTCGCCGGCTGAGCCTGGCGATGGCAGGCCGCCGCTCCACCGGGGCAGGTCGCGTGGCGGTGGTGGACCTGTCGCGCCGGGCGCCCCGCGGGCCTGAGAAGATCGGGCGGTGAGCGCGACCATGGACGGCGGTGAGCCGGGCGCCCCGCGTCCGGGGGAGGCCGGCGCGGAGGCGCGGCGCAAGCTCTGGTCCCCGCTGGCTGCCGCGCTGGTCGTGGCGCTCGGCCTGACCATCCTCGGCGGGCCGCTCGGCTGGCTGTGGTCGGCGCTGGCGCCGGACGTACCGCTGATCAAGACGGAGGGCGGGGCGCGGCTGACCGACCCGCAGCCGGAGGAGTTCGTGGCGGCGGATGGCTGGTTCACGCTGCTCGGGCTGGGGTTCGGCATCGTCGCCGCGATCATGGTGTGGCTGCTGTTGCGCCGCCAGCGTGGCCCGCTCGTGCTGCTCGGCCTCACCGTGGGCACGGTGGGCGCGGCGGTGGTCGCATGGTGGCTGGGGAGCGTCGTCGGGCATGACGAGTTCGACAGGCTGGCCGCCAGCGCGCCGGTTGGCACGCCGCTCAGCCAGCCCGCCGAGTTGCGGGCCGGTGGCTTCGAGTGGCTGTGGGGCGTGATCCCCACGCTCCAGGGCGACCTGCTGCTCCCCGCGTTCGGGGCGGTGGTCACCTACACGCTGCTCGCCGGCTGGTCGCGCTACCCCTCGCTCGTCCCCGAGACGGAGCCCGAGCCGATGCTCGCGCCGGGTCCGCTGCTCGCCCTGGAGCCGGGCTCGCGGCCGCCGCTGGCGCTGGAGGCCGCGCCGGGCAGCGGTGCGGTGCCGCCGGCCGGCGCGTGGCAGCCGCCGCCGATACCGCCGGCTCCTGGGCCTGACTGGCGCCCGCAGCAGGTCAACGGCATGGGGATCGACGGCGGTCCGGCGAAGGACACCATGCCCGGCGCCGGCCCGTGGGCCTCGCCGCCACCGGGCCCGGACCGCTCCTGACGATTCTTTCGGGCTGCCGCGATGTCCGTCGCGGTCCATGCCGCTGCGCGGGGTCCCCGGGGAGACGTGGAGCGCAGCGGAGCGTCTTCTTGGGGTGCTTTCCCGCGGCCGCATCCTCCGCGGTCCACAAACCCCGGCCCGGCCGCTCACCGGTGGACCATGACCGGACGACGGCCTCCAGCGCCGGCGGGCCGCCGCTCAGTTGGCGCTGATCGGGACGGCCAGCTCGGCCAGGGGGACCGGCACTGCGCGTACCCGGCCCAGCAGCGCCGCCTCGCGGTTGAGCAGGCGCAGCTCGGCGCGGAGCCGGGTCGCGGTGTCGTCGGCCGCGAGCAGGCGCTGGCGGTCTTCCACGGTCAGCGCGGCCGTGGCGGCGACCAGATGGGAGAGCACGGTGGGGTCCTCCGGGAGCTGCTCGCTCACCTCGGCCAGGTCGAGCGTGTCGTCGCTGGCCCCGTCGGCCCGCATCAGCCGCAGATACCGCCGGAACACCGACAGCACCCGTGGCGCCAGCAGGTCGGCGAGGTCTTCCTGGCCGTCTGGCTCGGGGAGCCACTCGACCTCACCGGTGAGGTACGGCTGGGAGTCGGTGTCGACGTCGTTGAGGCGGAAGCGGCGGCGGCCGACGGTGACGATGTCGTAGCGCCCGTCGGGCAGCTCGGTGACCTGGCGCAGCTCGGCGGTGCACCCCACCTCGTGGAGGCTCACGTCGGCGGCGGGCGCGCTGGCACCGGGGGCGGTCGAGAGGGGCGCCTCCCAGCCGCGCCGGATCGCCACCACACCGAACTCGCGGGGCGTGTCGTCGGGCAGCGCGACGAGGTGGCGCACCAGCTCGCGGTAGCGCTCCTCGAAAATGTGCAGGGGGAGCACGAGCCCGGGGAAGAGCACCGTTCCCAACGGAAAGACCGGTAGCCGCGGACTCATCCAAGAAGCCTAACGGAGGAGTCTCAGTGCCTGGACCGGCCGGACGGGCGTGGATGGGTCGGGAGAGATGCCGCATAAACTCGGTACGTGCTTAACCGGATCGACCTGCGCGGCAGTGCCACCGACCCACGTGGCCTGCTGCCCCGTGCCCAGCTCGACGTCTCCGCAGCGGTCGACACGATCCGTCCGCTCGTGGAGGCGGTGCGGGAGCATGGGTTCGCCGCGATCCGGGAGGCGACCGAGCGCTTCGACGGGGTGCGGCTGGAGGGGCTGCGAGTGCCGGCCGAGGCGATCGCGGCCGCGGAGGGGGCGCTCGACCCCGACGTGCGGGCGGCGCTGACCGAGGCGATCAGCCGGGCCCGCAAGGTCCACTCCGACCAGCGGCGCACCGACGTGACCACGCGGGTGGTGGCGGGCGGCACGGTCACCGAGCGGTGGGTGCCGGTCTCCCGCGTGGGGCTCTACGTGCCGGGCGGCCTGGCCATGTACCCGTCGACCGTGGTCATGAACGTCGTGCCCGCCCAGGTCGCCGGCGTCGAAGGGCTGGTGATCACGAGCCCGCCCCAGGTGGAAAACGGCGGCCTGCCCGACGCCCGCGTGCTCGCCGCGTGCGCGCTGCTCGGCGTCGACGAGGTGTACGCGGTGGGCGGCGCCCAGGCGATCGCGATGCTGGCGTACGGGTCCGACGACCCGGCCGGCGAGCGGGTCGCGCCGGTCGACATGATCACCGGGCCGGGCAACGTCTGGGTCACCGCTGCCAAGCGGCTGCTGCGCGGGGTCGTGGGCATCGACGCCGAGGCGGGGCCCACCGAGATCGCGATCCTCGCCGACGACACGGCCGACCCGGTGCACGTCGCGGCCGACCTGATCAGCCAGGCCGAGCACGACCCGCTCGCGGCGAGCGTGTTGGTCACGCCCTCGGCGGCGCTGGTCGAGGCGGTCGAGGTCGAGCTGGCCCGCCAGGTGGCCGCCACCAAGCACACCGGGCGGATCACCGAGGCGCTGACCGGCCCGCAGTCGGGCGCCGTGCTGGTCGACGACCTGGAGCAGGGCCTGCGGGTCGTCGACGCGTACGCGGCGGAGCATCTTGAGATCCAGACCGTCGACGCGCGGGTCTGGGCGCTGCGCGTCCGCAACGCCGGCGCGGTCTTCGTGGGCGCGTGGTCGCCGGTCTCGCTCGGTGACTACCTCGCCGGCTCCAACCACGTGCTCCCCACCGGCGGCTGCGCGCGCCACTCCTCGGGGCTGTCGGTGCAGTCGTTCCTGCGCGGCATCCACGTGATCGAGTACGACGAGGCGGCCCTCCGCGACGTGGCCGGCCACGTGGTCACGCTCGCCACGGTCGAGGACCTGCCGGCGCACGGCCAGGCAGTGGAGGCGCGGTTTTCCGCGAGCGCGAGGAGTGAAGGAGCGCGGCGACTGAGCCCCGCAGTCGCGAGCGAAAGGCAGGCCCAGTGAGCGCGAGGAGTGAAGGAGCGCAGCGACTGAGCCCCGCAGTCGCGAGTGAAGGGCGGGCCCAGTGAGCGCGAGGAGTGAAGGAGCGCGGCGACTGAGCCCTGCGGTCGCGAGCGAAAGGCAGGCCCAGTGAGTCTCCCGATCCGTGACGATCTGCGAGGGCTGACACCGTACGGCGCGCCCCAGCTCGACGTGCCGGTGCTCCTCAACACCAACGAAAATTCGTACCCGGTGCCCGACGCGGTCGTCGAGGCGATCGCCAAGGCGCTCCAGGCCGAGCTGCGCGACCTCAACCGCTACCCCGACCGCGACGCGGTGGCGCTCCGCGCCGACCTGGCCGGCTACCTCGGGCACGGGCTCACCGCCGAGCAGGTGTGGGCGGCCAACGGCTCCAACGAGGTGCAGCAGCAGCTGCTCCAGGCCTTCGCCGGGCCGGGGCGCACCGCGCTGGGCTTCACGCCGGCCTACTCGATGCATCCGCTCCTGGCCAAGGGCACCGGCACCGCGTGGGTCGACGGCTACCGGGCCGAAGACTTCGGGCTGAGCGCCGCACACGCGGTCGAGCAGGTCGAGCGGCACCGCCCCGACATCGTCTTCCTCTGCTCGCCCAACAACCCCACCGGCACCGCGCTCGACCCGGCCGTGGTGGCCGCCGTGCTCGACGCGGCGCCGGGCATGGTGGTGGTCGACGAGGCATACGCGGAGTTCGCCCGGCCGGGCACGCCGAGCGCGCTGAGCGTGCTGCCGGGGCACGAGCGGCTGGTGGTGAGCCGCACGATGAGCAAGGCGTTCGGGTTCGCCGGCGGCCGGCTGGGCTACCTCGCGGCCGACCCGGGGGTGGTCGACGCGGTGCAGCTCGTCCGCCTGCCGTACCACCTCTCCTCGCTCACCCAGGCCGCGGCCCGCGCGGCGCTCGCCCACCGCGGGGCGCTGCTGGCCACCGTCGAGGCGATCAAAGAGCAGCGCGACCGCATCGTGCGCGCACTGCGCGACCGCGGCTTCCGGGTCGCCGACAGTGACGCCAATTTCGTCTTGTACGAAACCGGTGGCGACCAGAAAAAGGTATGGCGGGACCTGCTCGACCGTGGTGTGCTCGTGCGCGACGTCGGGCTGGCCGGCTGGCTGCGCGTGACCGCCGGCACCCCCGCTGAGACCGACGCGTTCCTTTCGGCTATGGAGGTCCTCCCTTGAGTCGCACCGCCCGGATCGAACGGGTCACCAAGGAGACCAAGGTGCTGGTCGAGCTCGACCTCGACGGCACCGGCAAGGGCGAGATCAGCACCGGGGTCGGCTTCTACGACCACATGCTCAACCAGATCGCCCGGCACGGCGGCTTCGACCTGACCGTCCACACGGTCGGCGACCTGGAGATCGACGCGCATCACACGATGGAGGACACCGCGCTGGCGCTGGGGGCGGCCTTCGCCGACGCGCTGGGCGACAAGGCGGGCATCCGGCGCTACGGCTCGGCGGTCGTGCCGATGGACGAGGTGCTGGTGCAGGCCGCGGTCGACCTCTCCGGCCGGCCGTACGTGGTGCACGACGAGCCCGCCCTCGCGCCCTACATCGGCCCGGTCTACCCGACGAGCATGACCCGCCACGTGTGGGAGTCGTTCGGGCAGGCGGCGAAGATCACGTTGCACGTGACGGTGCTGCGGGCGGCCCGCCCCGGTGGTCACCCCGACGCGCACCACGTGGTGGAGGGGCAGTTCAAGGCGGTGGCGCGCGCCCTGCGCGAGGCGACCTCGATCGACCCCCGCGCGGCGGGCGCGGTGCCGAGCACGAAGGGCACGCTGTGAGCGAGCTTCGCCGGCCCGGCGTTCTCGGCGGCGGCCGCCTGTGGCGGCTGGCCCCTTCTGGCGGCGGCGAGTTTCGGCGGCCCGCCCTTTCCGGCGGTGGCCCGCTGGCGAGCGAATTTCGGCGGCCCGGCGTTCTCAGCGGTGGCCGGCTTCGGCGGCTGGCCCCTTCCGGTGGCGGCGAGGTTCGGTGGCCTGCCGTTGCTGGCGGTCGCCCGCGGTTGACCCTGACGGTCGGGCGCGAAAGGCGGGCGGCGTGAATTCTGTACTGCCAGTCGCCCTTTTCGCCCTCGCCGGCGTGCTGGCCGGCGGCGCCTGGTCGCTGCACAAGCAGGGCGCCGGGCGTGGCGCGATCGGGCTGGTCGCGGTCCTCGCCGCCCTCGCGGCCGGCGGCGGCGTGCTGTGGCTGATCCCCGGGGAGGGCTGATGCCATCCGACGAGATCGCGCCGCCGCGCTCCACGGTTCCGCGGTCGGCCGCGCGCGTGGTGATCCTCGACTACGGCTCGGGCAACCTCCGCTCGGCCGAGCGTGCCCTCGCGCGGGCCGGCGGCGACGTGACCGTCACCTCCGACCTGGCGGTGGCGGCCGCGGCCGACGGCCTGGTGGTGCCCGGTGTCGGCGCGTTCGCGGCGTGCATGGCCGGCGTCGAGCGGCTCGGTGCCGCCCCGCTCATCGCCGAGCGGGTCGCCGCCGGGCGGCCGGTGCTCGGCATCTGCGTGGGCGCGCAGATCCTCTTCGAGTACGGCGACGAGCACGGCACCATCACCAAGGGCGTCGGCCTCATCCCCGGCGGTGTGACCCGGCTGCCCGCCGCCCGCGTGCCGCACATGGGCTGGAACACCGTCGACCCGCCCGCCGACTCGGTGCTCTTCGCCGGGATGGCGCCGGGCACGCGCTTCTACTTCGTCCACTCGTACGCGGCGTTCGGCACCGGCCCCGGCGTGGCCACCTGCACGCACGACGTGCCGTTCGTCGCGGCGGTGGAGCGGGGGCCGCTGTCGGCGACCCAGTTCCACCCCGAGAAGTCCGGTGACGCGGGGGCGGCCCTGCTGCGCAACTGGGTCGCGACCCTGCCCGGCGCATCCTCGCCCGACGCCAGCCTCGGCGCCGCGTCGGGCGGTGCGGCTCCCGGCGGCGCGGCTCCCGGCGGTGCGGCTCCCGGCGGCGCGGCTCCCGGCGGTGCGGCTCCCGGCGGTGCGGCTTCGCGCGGGTCCGGCGGCGTGGGTCCGGGCGGGGCCGCCGGTGTCTAAGGAGCGGGCCAGACGGCGGGCGGAGCGGGAGGCTGTCGCCGCGCGCGAGAAGGCCGCCGCCGCCCGGCGTCGCCAGCGGCGGGAGGCGTTGCGCCGCCTCAAGCCGACCCTTCCGCGTCGCCGCCGCACCGGCACGCTGCTGGCCCGCCGCAGCCGGATCGAGCGGGCCGGCATCGCCGCGGTCACGACCGTGGCGGTCGCCGCGGCCTGGTTCCTCGTCGATCCGCTCGGGTTGCGCCTGGTGCTGATCGTCCTGCTCGTGCTCGTCCTCCCGGCCGTCGTGGTGATCGCGCTCGGCCGCCGCACCTAGGGCGTGTCTGGTGGATCTTCACGGGGCTGCGATGGGCCCGGACGACGACCGGCGGCGCCGGTCGCAAGGCCGCACACAACGGCAGTCCGATGGTCGCGGCTCGCGTCGTGCGCCATCACCGAGCCGGACAGCTCGCCCACGCCGGTGTGCGGCGTTCCGCCCGGCACCACCGGACCGCCGCCTGGACCTCGCCTCGCAAACCACAAGATCCACCAGATACGCCCTGGTTCGTCCTTCTCGCTTGGAGTCTCCGTGAGCCTTGTCCTCCTTCCCGCCGTCGACGTCGCCGGCGGCCAGGCCGTCCGCCTCGTACAGGGCGCCGCCGGCAGCGAGACCGTCTACGGTGACCCGCTCGACGCCGCCCTCGCCTGGCAGCGCGACGGCGCGTCGTGGGTACACCTGGTCGACCTCGACGCCGCCTTCGGCCGGGGCTCCAACGCCGACCAGCTCGCCGAGGTCGTGGGCCGGCTCGACGTGGCGGTCGAGCTCTCCGGCGGCATCCGCGACGACGAGTCGCTGCGCCGCGCGCTCGACACCGGCGCGGCCCGCGTCAACATCGGCACGGCCGCGCTCGAAGACCCGCGGTGGTGCGACCGGGTCGTCAGCGAGTACGGCGACCGCGTCGCCATCGGCCTCGACGTGCGCGGCCACACGCTCTCCGCCCGGGGGTGGACCAAGGACGGTGGCGACCTCTTCGAGGTGCTGGAGCGGCTGGAGAAGGCGGGCTGCCAGCGCTACGTGGTCACCGACGTGCACCGCGACGGCACGCTCACCGGCCCCAACCTCACGCTGCTCCGCGAGGTCTGCGCCCGCACCGACAAGCCGGTCATCGCCAGCGGTGGTGTCTCCACTCTGGACGACCTGCGGGCGCTCTCCACTCTGGAGCCGGAGGGCGTGGAGGGTGTGATCGTGGGCAAGGCGCTGTACGCGGGGGCGTTCACCGTACCCGAGGCATTGGCGGCCCTGTCGTGACCGTGGCCGTGCGCGTGATCCCCTGCCTCGACGTCGACGCGGGCCGGGTGGTCAAGGGCGTCAACTTCGTCGACCTGCGCGACGCTGGCGACCCGGTCGAGCTGGCCGCCGCCTACGACGCGGCCGGTGCCGACGAGCTCACCTTCCTCGACGTGACCGCCTCCTCGGACGACCGGGGCACGATGCTCGACGTCGTACGCCGCACGGCCGAGTCGGTCTTCATCCCGCTCACCGTCGGCGGGGGCGTGCGCTCGGTGGACAACGTGGACACACTGCTGCGCGCCGGCGCCGACAAGGTGGGCGTCAACACGGCCGCGATCGCCCGCCCGGAGCTGATCGCGGAGATCGCCGACCGGTTCGGCAACCAGGTGCTGGTGCTCTCGCTCGACGTACGGGCGGCGGGCGGCACGCCCAGCGGCTACGAGGTCACGACGCACGGCGGCCGCCGCGGCACCGGCCTCGACGCGGTCGAGTGGGCCCGCCGCGGTGCCGAGCTGGGCGCCGGCGAGATCCTGCTCAACTCGATGGACGCCGACGGTACCAAGGCCGGCTTCGACCTCCCGCTCATCCGCGCGGTCCGGGAGGTGGTCGACATCCCGGTGATCGCGAGCGGCGGCGCGGGCTCCCGCGACCACTTCCCGCCCGCGATCGGGGCGGGCGCCGACGCGGTGCTCGCGGCGAGCGTCTTCCACTTCGGCGAGCTGACGATCGGCGAGGTCAAGCAGACACTGCGCGCCGCCGGCAGCCCGGTCCGCTGAGGGCCGCGCACACGGGGACCGCGAGGCGATGAGCGGCCCCCGGCCGGAGCCCACAGGGGAGCGCGGCGCGGAGGGGCGGCGGGCGCCGGGAAGGGCGCCCGCGGCTCAGGGAGCGAAAGCGGAGCGGACCGCGGCCGCGTAGTCCGTCTCGGCCAGCGTCCAGGCGGAGTGGCCGGGCGGGCGGCTGCGGGTCAGGATGGCGTGCATGGTGTCGACGGTGCTGGAGAGGCCGGAGCGCGGCCTGGTGCGCCACAGCGTCTCGCCCGCCGGGGTGAGGCGGAAGAAGCCCTCCTGCACCGTGACCAGATCGGCGCCGTGCAGCCGCCGGACGGCGTTTTCCACCTCCTCGCGTGCCGGGATGGCGTCCTGGAGGCGCTCAGCGGTGGCGAGCAGCCCGGCGAGGGGCACGCCCTCGGGACGGCGGGTATTTGGTGACCTCAGGTGTCGGCCGGCACCGCCGCCGATGACCACCGAGACGAAGATCCAAGCGTCGCTCCTATCCCAACCCGCCTCCGCCATGGCGACATGATGCCTTGGTCGGCCCGCTTCCCTCTAGTCCATGTGATTTGCTGATCAGTATGCTGCTTCCTCGATCCGCGGCCGCCACCGTCCATGATGGACACTTCGAGCTCGTCGAGGGAGCCGGCGTGACCGGCCCGCCGGCGATCACCGCCCTGGTGCGTGAGCTGCTGCCGTTCCCGCTCGCCGAGGGCGGAAGCATCACCTTTCAGATCAAACCCGACCCGACCCTGGGCGCGGAGGGGTATCACCTCGCCATCACCCCGGACGGGGTAACCGCCACCGCCGCCACCGAAGACGGGCTGCGCTGGGCGGTGCAGTCGCTGCTCCAGCTCGTGCCGGACGAGGCGCCGAGGCGGCTGCCCTGCGTCGAGGTCACCGACCGCCCCGCGTACCCCTGGCGCGGCTCCCTCCTCGACGTGGCCCGCTGGTGCCACCCCATGCCGTTCCTCTACCGGTACGTCGACCTGCTCGCCCGGCACAAGCTCAACACCCTCCACCTGCACCTCACCGACGACCAGGGGTGGCGCTTCGAGGTGCGCGAGTACCCGAGGCTCACCGAGGTGGGCGGCTTCCGCCGCGAGTCGCCGGCCGGCCACGCGCGGGAGGAGCGCGCGGACGGCGTACCCCATGGGGGTTTCTACACGCAGCGCGAGCTGAGCGACCTCGTCGCGTACGCCGCCCGCCGCGGCGTCCGGATCATGCCGGAGATCGACCTGCCCGGCCACACGCAGGCGGCCATCGCCGCGTACCCCGCGCTGGGCAACAATCCGTCGCGGCAGTTGGAGGTGCGCACCAGCTGGGGCATCTCGACCCACATCCTCAACCTCTCCGACGCCACCCTCTCGTTCGTGCTCGACGTGCTCGACGAGGTGGTGGAGGTCTTCCCGTTCGAGTACGTGCACATCGGCGGCGACGAGGTCCCCACCGCCGAGTGGCGAGCCAGCCCCGAGGCGCTCGCCCGCGTGGCCGACCTGGGGCTGGCCGAGGTGGGCGACGTGCAGGGGTGGTGGACCGGGCGGCTCGCCGAGCACCTGGCCGCGCGGGGGCGCAAGGTGGCCGTCTGGGACGAGCTCGTCGACCGCCAGGCGCCGCCCGGCGCGACGGTCTTCGCGTGGCAGGCGGAGCATCGGGTACGCGCCGCGCTCGACGCCGGCCATCCGGTGGTCGCCGCACCGCAGAGCCACACGTACCTCGACTGGGCCGAGACGGTCGACGACCCGAGCGAGCCGCTGGCGATCAACGGGCCGCTCCCGCTGGAGAAGGTGTACGGCTACCGCCCCGACGACGGTGTGATCGGCGTGCAGGGGCAGGTGTGGAGCGAGTACCTGCCGACGACCGACCTGGTCGAGTGGCGGGCCTTCCCGAGGCTGGCGGCGCTGGCCGAGCTGGGGTGGAGCGGGCCGGGCGGCGACTTCGGCGAGTTCCGGCAGCGGCTAGCGGGTCACCTCGGCCGACTGGACCGGCTGGGGGTCCGCTACCGCCCGTTGTCCTGAGCGCGGCACGGGTAGCCCGTCCGCCGCCGCCGGCTCGGCTCGCGCCGGCGGCGGGGCTCCGCGTGTCGGGCTTGCTGGTGGGGCCGGCTCGGGCCGCGACGGCTCGCGCGGCGGCACGGTGAAGAGCGGGATGAACACGTGGGCGAGCGGGCCGATCGCGACCGCGTACAGCACCGTGCCCACGCCCACCGTGCCGCCGAGCAGCCAGCCCACCGCCAGCACCGTCACCTCGATCACCGTGCGGACCAGCCGGACGGAGCGGCCGGGGCGGCGGGCCACGTAACCGGTCATCAGGCCGTCGCGCGGGCCGGGGCCGAGGCGGGCGCCGATGTAGAGGCCGGTGGCGACGCCGTTGAGCACGACGCCGGAGACCAGGAACGCGATCCGCAGCGCCATCGGCTCGGCCGTGGGAAGCAGCGCGAGCGTGGCATCGGCGGCGAGGCCGACCACGACCACATTGGCCACCGTGCCGAGGCCGGGGCGCTGGCGGAGCGGGATCCACAGCAGGAGTACGGCCGCGCCCACGAGGATCACGATCCAGCCGAAGCGCACGCCGGTGACGTCGGACAGCCCTTGGTGGAACACGTCCCACGGGTCGAGGCCGAGCCGCGACTCGATCATCAGGGCCATGCTGGCGCCGTAGAGCACGAGCCCGCCGGAGAGCTGAGTCAGCCGGCGAGTGGCCCGCTCGATCACCAACATGGTGTCCACTCTCGGGCTCGATTGGTACTCTCACCAAGGGCCAATCATGGGAGGGTGGCATGACCAGCACCGTCAGGGGGAGCCAGCTCGCGCGCCTGCTCGGCCACTGGCACGCGTTGCCGGGTCGCCGCCGCAATCCCGACTACGCCGCCCTCGCCGGCGCGATCCGGGGGCTGCTCGCCGACGGGCGGCTGCCGCTGGGAGTGCGCCTCGCCGCCGAGCGCGAGCTGGCCGAGGCGCTCAAGGTGAGCCGCACGACGGTGACGGCGGCCTACCGGGAGCTGCGCGAGTCGGGCCACCTCACCAGCCGGCGCGGCGCGGGCAGCTGGACCACGCTCCCCGGCGGCCACAAGGTGGCCAGCTCCGGGCTGTGGACCCCGCAGGACGACCTCGACATGATCGACCTGGGCTGTGCCGCGCTCGCCGCCCCGCCCGACCTGATGCCCGCCGCCGCGGCCGCCGCGCAGCGGCTGCACCGCTACCTCTCCGGCGCCGGTTACCACCCCACGGGCATCATCGAGCTGCGCGAGGCGGTGGCGCAGGGCTACACCGACCGGGGGCTCACCACCAGCCCCGACCAGATCATGGTCACCAGCGGCACGCAGCACGCCCTCGACCTGGTGCTCCGGCTGATGGCCCCGCCCGGCGCGCCCGTTCTCCTGGAGTCACCCACCTATCCCAACGCGCTGGCCGCGCTCTCCGCACGGCGCGCGCGGATCGCCACGCACGGCCTCGACAACGACGAGGGCTGGGACGCCGACCTGCTGCTCGACGGGCTGCGGCAGACGCGGCCGAGGCTGGCCTACCTGATCCCCGAGTTCCAGAATCCCACCGGTCACCTGATGCCGGCCGCGCTCCGCGAGCGGGTCGTGGCCGCGGCGCACGCCGCCGGCACCGACCTGGTCGTCGACGAGTCCTTTGTGGACCTCCCGCTCGACGGCACCGAGGTCCCACCGCCGCTGGCCTGCTTCGACCGCCACTCGCGCGTGGTCTCGATCGGCGGCATGAGCAAGCCATACTGGGGCGGCCTGCGGATCGGCTGGGTGCGCGCCTCGGCCCCGCTGGTGCAGCGCCTCGCCGCGCTCCGGGTCGGCGTCGACATGGCCAGCCCGGTGCTCGACCAGCTCGTGGCGGTGCAGTTGCTCGACCGTGCCGGCACGATCGTGCCGGCGCGCCGCCGCCAGCTCGCCGAGCAGCGCGACGCGCTCGTGGCGGCGGTGCGGCGGGAGTTGCCGGAGTGGCGCGTGCGCGTCCCGCGCGGCGGCCTGACCCTCTGGGCCGAGCTGGACGGGCCGGTGTCGAGCGCCCTCTCCCGTGCCGCCGAGGAGATGGGCGTGCGGCTCGCGCCGGGCCCGAGGTTTGGCGTCGACGGGACGCTGGAGCGCTTCGTGCGGCTGCCGTTCACGCTGCCGGCGTCCGATCTCGAAGACGCGGTGAAGCGACTCGCGGCCGTCCGCTACGACCTCGAGCGCCCGCGCCGCCCGCGGTGGCGCGAGCCCGCCATCCTCACCTGACCGCCCCACACGCCACAGCCCGCGAGTCGCCCACCCCGCCGGCGCCCCGCCGGCCACCGCGCACATCCAGGAGTGGCCATTGTGGACAGACCGCGATCCCTCGAAGCCCGGCTCGACAGCCTCTCCCACAGGTGACTCGACCACTGCTGAGCGCGATCACCTCGACTGAAGAGTCTCCAGCGAGGGCTTGCTCTGCTCCCCTCGAAGAAGCATCCGGACGTGAGGGGAGCAGAGCAAAAGCCACACCGCGCCACCTCGGGCGCCCGCACCCAGCCCGAAGGTTCGGCCAGCGCCCCGAGGTGGCGTCAGATCTCGGCCAGTGTGCCCTCGTACATCTTGTCGATCTCGCCGGAGAAGTTGGTCTCCACGACCCGGCGCTTGATCTTCATGGACGGGGTCATCTCGCCGTCTTCGATGGTCAGATCGCGGTGCAGGATCGTGAACTTCTTGACCGTCTCCCACCGGTTGAGCTTCGTGTTCAGCTCGTCGACGTAGCCCCTGACCATCGCCTCCGCCTCGGGCGACGCGGAGATCTCCGCGTACGACTTGCCGGCCAGCGGCGTGCCCGCCGCCCACCCCACGATCGCGTCGGGGTCGAGCGTGACCAGCATCGTGCAGTAGTTGCGGCCCTGGGAGATCACGACCACCTGCGACGTGTACGGACACAGCGACTTGAACAGGCCCTCGATGTGCGACGGCGCGATGTACTTGCCGCCGGACGTCTTGACCAGGTCCTTCTTGCGGTCGGTGATGCGCAGGAAGCCGTCCGCGTCGAGTTCGCCGATGTCGCCGGTGCGGAAGAAGCCGTCTTCGGTGAACGCGGCGGCCGTCTCCTCGGGCAGGTTGTGGTAGCCGCGCATGACCGGCTTGCCGCGCAGCAGCACCTCACCGTCTTCCGCGATCTTCGCTTCGAGGTCGCCGAGGGCCGGGCCGCATGTGCCGATCTTGACTCGGTCGCGCCGGTTGACGAAGTTGCCCGCGCTGGTCTCGGTGAGCCCGTACCCCTCGCCGATCGGCAGGCCCGCCGCCGCGAAGAACTCCGCGATCGGCACCGACAGCGGCGCGGCGCCGGAGACCAGCTTCTGGATGCGGCCGCCCAGCCGGGCCTGGAGCTTGCTGAAGACGAGGCGGTTGGCGAGGCCGTACCTGATCGCGAGCCCGCGCGGCACCGGCTGGCCGGCCTGCTCCAGCGCCACCTTCCGCTTGCCGGTGGCCACGGCCCACGCGAAGATCTTCGCCTTGGCGCCGCCCGCGTCCTGGGCCGACGAGACCGCGCGGTTGTACACCTTCTCGAAGATCCGCGGCGCGCCGCACATCAGCGTCGGCTTGACCACCGCGAGGTTGTCGACCAGCTTGTCGAGGCGACCGTCGACGTACGTGGGCATGCCGACGTGGATGATGCCCGAGATCAGCGTCTTGCCGAACGAGTGGGAGAGGGGCAGCCACAGGTACTGAAGGTCGTGCGGCTCCATCAGCCCGGGGCCGGCCTGCGCCACCGCCTCCCAGCACCAGCCGCCGTGGAGCAGCTCGACGCCCTTCGGCCGGCCGGTGGTGCCCGACGTGTAGATCAGCGTCGCCAGGTGGTCGTGGGTGAGCCCTTCGACGATCTTCTCGATCAGGTCGGGCTCGGCGGCCAGCCGCTCCGCGCCCGCGGCCTCCAGCTCGGCGAGCGTGGTCTGCGGGGGCGACGCCTCCGGGTCGGCGGCGCCATCGATGAGCACGACGTGCTTGACCGAGGGGAGCACGGCGCCGCCGAGCTTGGCCGCCTGGCCGGGGTTTTCCGCGATCACGACGGTCGAGCCTGAGTCGCCGATGATGTACGCGACGTCCTCCGGCTCGGTCGTCGGATAGACCGTGGTGGTCGCGCCGCCCGCGCACATGATGCCGAGGTCGGCGAGGATCCACTCGATCCGCGTGTTGCAGATGATGGCGACCCGGTCTTCGGTGCCGACACCGAGCCCGACCAGCCCGGCGGCGATCGCCTTCGAGCGCCGGCCGATCTCGGACCACTTGAGCCACACCGGCCCGGAGTCGTCGGGCGCGGGGTGGGCAAGCGCGTCGCGATCGGGGGTGCTCGCGATGCGTTTCAGGAACATGTCCGGTATGGACCGGTAAGGAATCTCAAGAGACATAGCGGGGGCCGCCTCACAGGTCTACGACGTGACCGCCGTCACGTTAAGGTAGTGTTACTGAAGGGTATTGACGCGACGGCCTCTCGCCAAGTCCCGGCGCCTTCACATCGCATCGTGTCCCGCCTGCCCGCGAGCGCCGGAGGCCGCGAGCAGACCCCGCGACACACGGCGAAAAGGCCGCGCCCCGCCGATGGCGGCGAGGCGCGGCACGTTCACCAGGGCTCAGTCGTCGTGACCGCCCCGGCCCTTGCCGCCACGGTCGTCGTCCCGGTCGTCGTCGCCCCGGCCGCTGCCGCCGCGGTCGTCGTCGTGGTCCTGGTCGTACTTGACGATGTCGCCGGTCTCCCGGTCGACGTAGACCTCGTGCTCCACGCCGCCCTTGACGATCTCGACCTTCCAGGCCGGGCGGCCGTGCTCCCACTCGCGCTCGGTCTCGACCACGGTGCCGCCACCGCTCCGGCCCAGCGCGATCTCGATCGCCTGGTCCAGGCTGACCGCGTCGGCCGGCCCCGTCGAGGTCGGGTCGCCCGACGGGGTCGAGTTGTCGTCCGAGGGGGTCGAGTTGTCGTCCGACGGCGTGCTGCCGTCGGAGGGGGTCGTGACGTCGTCGGACGGGGTCGACGAGACCGCGACGCCGAAGCTCTCGGTCGGCCCACCGCCCGTGAGCGCCGCCCCCGCGGCCGCCCCGGTCGCCACGATCCCCGCGGCCGCCGCGCCGACGACCAGTACCAGCAATGACTTGCGTGCCATGACGCACCTCCTTGACATGGAGGTTCGCGCGGCGCTGGCTAGGGGCGCGCTGTGGCAACGCTAAGGGCGCGCTAAGAGCCGTGCGGCGGGCGGGGGAGCAGTTCGAGCGTGACCACCGCACCGCCGGACGGGCCCGTGGACAGGTGCAGCGCGCGGCCGGCACGGCGGGCGATGTCCAGGCCGAGCCCGGTCGAGCCGGCGCCGCTCTCGCCCCGCTCGCCCGCGCCCGCCGGCAGCCCTGGCCCCTCGTCGGCCACGGTCAGCACGCCGTCCGGCGTGAGCGTCACCGCGAACGGCGTCCCGTCCGGCGTGTGGGCGAACACGTTGCCCAGCAGCGCGTCCATCGCCGCCGCCAGGTCTTCGGCCGCCACCGGCACCGGGAGGGCCCGCGGCACCAGGTCGAGGTGTACCTCGCGGCCGGTGTCCTCGGCCAGCACCGACCAGAACGCCACGCGGTCGCGGACCACCGCCGCGGCATCGCACCCGCCCGGCGCGGGAGTGGCGCGGCGGGCGGCGTGGATGAGGCCGGTCACCGCGCGTTCGACCGCGTCGACGCTGGCCGTCACGCGGGCCGCCTCGGCGGGGTCGGCGAGGGCCTCGGCTTCGAGGCGGAGCGCGGTCAGCGGGGTACGCAGCCGGTGCGAGAGGTCGGCCACCTGCTCGCGTTCCTCGCGCAGCAGGTCCTGGATGCGGCCGGCCAGGTGGTTGAGCGCGCCGGCCACGTCGCGGAGCTCGGCCGGACCGGAGGGGGTGGCCCGGGCGGAGAGTTCGGCGCCGGCGAGGCGATGGGACACTGTGGACAGTTCGGTGATGGAGGCGACCAGCGTGCGGGCGAGCCGGTCCGCCACGAAGAGGCCGACCAGCACCAGCGCCACGCCCAGCGCGGCCAGCAGCAGCCAGGCGCGGGTCACGCCGCGGGACAGCTCCTCCGCCGGCACGAACGTCCGCAGCACCACCGTGCCGTCCGGGCGTCCCTGCACGCCCACCACGATCTCCCGGCCGCCATCGGCCTCCGCGGTCAGGCTCGTGCCGCGCGCCGCCAGCTCCACCGCGGGGGTACGGGTCGCGGGCGCGCCCACCACCGAGCCGTCCGGCAGGTACACCGTGACCGGACGGCCGGCGCCCGACGCGAGCGAGGCCAGGTTGGCGGTGTCGGTGGTGGCGGCCAGCGGCACCAGGCCCTGCACCTCGGCGGTGGCGGCGACGACCGCGCGGTCCTGCGCCACGGCGCGGATCAGCACCGCGAGCGGTACGAGGAACGCGACCAGCACCAGCAGCGCCGTCGCGGTGACGAGCAGCGCCAGCCGCCGTCTCACGGAGCGTCCGGAGCCGGGGACGCCGAATCCGCCGGCGACGCCGAATCCGCCGGCGACGCCGAATCCGCCGGCGACATGGAATCCGCCGGGGCGGCCGAGGGAGCGGAGAGGCGTACCCCCACGCCGCGAACCGTGTGCAGGTAGCGCGGCGCCTGCGCGGTCTCACCGAGCTTGCGGCGCAGCCAGGACAGGTGCACGTCGACGGTCTTGTCGGCGCCGCCGTAGGGCACCTGCCACACCTCGGTCAGCAGCTCGCGCTTGGTCACCACCTGCCCCGGGCGGGCGGCCAGGTGGTGCAGCAGGTCGAACTCCCGCGGCGTCAGGTCGAGCGCCACCCCGGCCAGCGTCGCCTCCCGGGAGCGCGGATCGACCCGCAGCTCGCCGACCACCACCGCCGACTCGCCGGGATCGCCGGCGCCGCGCCGCAGCACCGCGCGTACGCGGGCGTCGAGCTGGGCCGCCGTGAACGGCTTCACCACGTAGTCGTCGGCGCCCGCGTCGAGGCCGCGCACGATCTCCGCCTCGTCGTCGCGCGCGGTCGCGATGATCACGGGTACGGAGCTGACGCCGCGGAGCATGCGCAGCAGCTCAAGCCCGTCGAGGTCGGGCAGGCCGAGGTCGAGCACCACGAGGTCGGGGCGCTCCTGGAGGGCGGTCTGGAGCCCATCCATGGCGGTGTGCGCGGCGGCCACCGCGTGCCCCCGCTCGCGCAGCGCCCGGATCAGCGGGGTGCGGATCGCGAGGTCGTCTTCGATGAGCAGCAGGCGGGCCACACCACGCAACCTATCCCGCGCCCGCACGCCACGGGACCTGCGTTAACCCTCCCTTAGCGCGGCCCGGCGCCCGCCTTAACCCGCGGCACGGCATAGTCGGTGGCATGGGTAGCCGTACCGCGTTCGCGATGGTGGGCTGGCTCGCCGCGGCGGCCGCCGCGACGGTCGTCGGCCTCGGTGCGGTGCGCGTGATCGGCGCGGGCATCACCGGCACGGCGGCGGCCACGCTCACGCAGGAGGAGGTCGCCGAGGCGCTGGCCTCGCCGGTGCCGACGAGCGCTCCGGGGCCGGCCGCGAGCCCGAGCCCCCGGCCCGAGCCGAGCGCGACGATCCCGGCGGGCACGCTCCTCACGCCGACCGGCGGCCAGGTCAAGGCGTACTGCGCGGACGGCCTGGTCACGCTGGAGTGGTGGGCGCCGGCGTCGGGCTACCGGGTCACCGACTACGACCGCGGGCCGACCGACGAGGCCGAGATCACGTTCGAGCGGGGCGGCAAGGGGCACGGCAACGGCGAGGTGGAGGTGCACATCGCCTGCGCCGGCGACACGCCGCAGATCGTCCGCGTGGACGACGACTGAGCGGCGGCTCAGAAGCCGAGCTTGGCGGTACGCAGGAACTGGGCCAGCTCCGGCGCCGCGTCCACCTGCACGCGCGCCGCACGCTGCCGCCCGCTGAGGAAGAGCAGCAGCTCGCCGGGGGCGCCGACCAGCCGCGCCGGGTCGCCGCCCGCGCCGGCCGCCGTCTCGCCGTACCCGGGGGCCTGGACGCGCACGGTGGCGCGCACGCGGCGCAGCGCGAGCCTGCCCGCTCCCCTGGCCCGCCGCCACAGGACCTCCTGCTGCTCCCGGGGAAGCTCGCGCGGCCGGCATCCCGGCTGGCACCGGCGGACGTCCTCGTGGTGGATGAAGTACTCCATCGTGTTGAGCGGCCCGTCCGTGAACCGGTTGCTCACCGGGCTCCACCAGGGCGCCGAGCGGACCATGTCGACCAGCTCCGGGTACGGGCGGGCGGCCAGCGACCGGCGTACCCGCTCGGCGTAGGGGCGCAGCGGGCCGATGAGGATGCCGCCCGCGGCGTCCGGGCGGCGCTCCCGCAGGACAAGGTGGGCGGCGAGGTCGCGCGCCGTCCAGCCCTCGCACAGGGTGGGCGCGTCGGGGCCGACCGCGAGCAGGAGGTCGGCGAGGAGTCGCCGTTCACTTTGGGCATAGCGGGCCATGCGGCACACGCTAGCGCTGTGATGGCGGACACAGCGCATAAGCGGTCGCCACGGCTGCTTCCTCCGGTAAGGATGGGTGAGGATCACGAGGGCTTACGGGGGAGTGGTGGCGGAGAGTACCAGCCGGGATGTGTTGGTCCGTGGCCTTCGCATCCTCGGGCGAGCGATCCGCGAGGAGCCCCGCATCTTCACCGTCTCGGTGATCGGCAGCAGCGCGTTCGGCCTGCTCACGATCGGTGGGGCGTACATCGTCGGGGCGATCGTCGGTGACGTCGTCGTGCCCTCGCTGGAAGACGGGCGGGCGGAGGTGGGCGTCCTCGCGCTGGTCGCGGCCGCGCTGCTCGGGCTCAGCCTGCTCAAGGTCGGCGCGATCTTCGGGCGGCGGCTGGGCGCGGGGTTCATGCAGTTCCGGCTCCAGGCCGCGTACCGCCGCCGGGTCACCCGCCGCTACCTCGAACTGCCGGTCGCCTGGCACCAGCGCAACGCCACCGGCACGCTGCTCTCCAACGCCAACTCCGACGTCGAGGCGACCTGGTTTCCGATCGCGCCGATGCCGTTCGCGGTGGGCACGGTCATCATGCTGGCCGGCGCGTTCGTCTCGCTCTTCGCCACCGACTGGGTCCTCGCGCTCGTCGGCGCGGCCATCTTCCCGGCGCTCTTCGCGCTCAACGTCGTGTACTCCCGCCGCATGGCCCCCCGCCAGACCCGCGCCCAGGCACTTCGCGGCGAGGTGAGCGCGATCGCGCACGAGAGCTTCGACGGGGCGCTCGTGGTCAAGACGATGGGGCGCGAGGCCGAGGAGACCGCGCGGTTCGCCACGCGCGCGGCCGACCTGCGCGACGCGCTGATCTCGGTGGGGCGGCTGCGCGGCGTCTTCGACCCGATGCTGGAGACGCTGCCCAGCCTCGGCACGCTCGCCGTGCTGCTGGTCGGCGCCTGGCGGCTCCAGCAGGGCGCGGTCACGGTCACCGAGCTGGTCAGCGTCGCGTTCCTCTTCACGGTGCTGGCCTTCCCCGTGCGCGCGATCGGCTGGGTCCTGGCCGAGCTGCCGCGCAGCGTCGCCGGCTGGGAGCGGGTCAGCCGCGTCCTTTCGGCTGAGGGCGAGATGCCCTACGGCGCCACCACCCGTGGCGCCCAGGGCACGCCCGCGACGTTGCGCTTCGACTCCGTTCGATTCGGGTACGGCGGCACACCGGTCATCGAAGACGTCTCCTTCACCGTGGAGGCGGGCAAGACGGTGGCTCTCGTCGGGCACACCGGCTCCGGCAAGTCGACCATCGCCTCGCTCGCGGTGCGGCTGGTCGACCCGTCGCACGGCACCGTCCTCCTCGACGGCACGCCCCTGCCCGAGCTGACCGCCGAGTCACTGGCCGCCACGACCGCGCTGGTGCCGCAGGTGCCGTTCGTCTTCGACGACAGCGTGCGGGCGAACGTGACGCTCGACCGGGCCGGCGTCGCCGACGAGGACGTGTGGGCGGCGCTGCGGATGGCGCAGGCGGACGGGTTCGCGGCGCGGCTGCCCGAAGGGCTCGACACGCACGTGGGCGAGCGGGGCGCCACGCTCTCCGGCGGGCAGCGGCAGCGGCTGACCCTCTCCCGCGCGCTCGCCGGGCGGCCCGGCCTGCTCGTACTCGACGACGCCACCAGCGCCGTCGACCCGCGCGTGGAGGCGGCGATCCTCAGCTCGCTGCGTTCCGCCGACCCGCCCGCCACGATCCTGGTGGTCGCCTACCGCCGGGCCACGATCGCGCTCGCCGACGAGGTGGTGTACGTCGAGCACGGGCGCGTGGTGGCGACCGGCACGCACACCGAGCTGCTGGCGACCGTGGCGGGATACGCCGACCTGGTGACCGCGTACGAGAAGGCCGAGGCGGAGCGGGAGCGCGAGCGGGCGTACGAGGAGGTCGTGCCGTGAGCGAAGGCGGCGACTCGACCTGGGCCACGCTGCGCCGGGGACTGGCCCTCTCACCGGAGCTGCGCACCGGGCTGGCCGGCACGCTCGCGCTCGCGGTCGTGTCGATGGTGGGGCGCGCGGCCGTACCCGTGGCGATCCAGCAGGGCATCGACCGCGGCCTGCGCGCGCCCGGCGGCCCCGACCTCGGCGTGGTCGGCGTGGTCGTGGGCCTCACCGCCGCGGTGCTCGTGGTGACCACGCTCTGCGGCTACCTGATGATGCGGCGGCTCTTCACGGTCAGCGAGACCGCGCTGGCCAACGTGCGGGTGCGCACCTTCCGCCACGTACACGACCTGTCGATGCTGCACCAGCAGTCCGAGCGGCGGGGGTCGCTGGTCTCCCGGGTCACCAGCGACGTCGACCAGATCACCCAGTTCCTCCAGTGGGGCGGCGTGATCCTGCTGGTGAGCACCGGCCAGGTGGTGGTCACGACCGTCGTCATGGCCGTGTACTCGTGGCAGCTCACGCTCGTCGTCTTCCTCGCGTTCCTGCCCGCGATGCTGGTGATCCGGGGCTTCCAGAAGCGCCTCGCCGCGGCGTACGGCGTGGTCCGCCAGCGCATGGGCGCGATGCTCGCGGCGGTCTCGGAGAGCGTGGTGGGCGCGGCGGTCATCCGGGCGTACGGCATATCCGGCCGCACCGCCGCCAA
Source organism: Phytohabitans kaempferiae (assembly GCF_042433955.1). Taxonomy (NCBI): domain Bacteria; kingdom Bacillati; phylum Actinomycetota; class Actinomycetes; order Micromonosporales; family Micromonosporaceae; genus Phytohabitans; species Phytohabitans kaempferiae. The sequence continues at coordinate 111,936 of NZ_JBHLUH010000021.1, forward strand.
GCTCGACCAGACCATCGACGCCCAGCGGCGGGCGCAGAGCCGCGCGATCACGCTGAGCGTGACCAGCTTCTCGACCGGCGAACTCGCCTCCGGCCTGGCACTCGGCTCGGTGGTGATCGTCGGCGTGCTGCTCGGCGTCGACGGCGCGCTCTCGGTGGGGCAGCTGACCGCGTTCCTCTTCCTGGTCGCGCTCTTCGTGCAGCCGGTGCAGATCGCGACCGAGGTGCTCAACGAGGCGCAGAACGCGATCGCCGGCTGGCGCCGCGTACTCGACGTGCTGGACCTCGAGCCCGACGTGGCCGACCCGGCGAAGGAGGGCGTCGACCTGCCGGCCGGGCCGCTCGAAATCCGCTTCACCAACGTGTCGTACGCCTACCCCGGCGGCCCCACCGTACTCTCCGATGTGGACATCGAGATCCCGGCCAAGTCGCGGGTCGCGGTGGTGGGCGAGACGGGGAGCGGCAAGACCACGTTCGCCAAGCTGCTCACCCGGCTCATGGACCCGTCCACCGGCTCGGTCCTGCTCTCCGGTGTCCCGCTGGACAAGGTGCGCTTCGAGTCGCTGCGCCGGCGTGTGGTGATGGTGCCGCAGGACGGCTTCCTCTTCGACGCCACGGTCGCCGACAACGTCCGCTTCGGCCGCCCCGGGCTCGGCTCTGACGGGCTGGCGCTGGCCTTCGCCGAGCTGGGCCTCGCCGACTGGGTCGAGGGCCTGCCGATGGGCCTGGCCACGCCCGTGGGCGAGCGGGGCGAGGCGCTGAGCGTGGGGGAGCGGCAGCTCGTGGCGCTGGCCCGCGCGTACGTCGCCGACCCCGACCTGCTCGTCCTCGACGAGGCCACCAGCGCCGTCGATCCCGCGACCGAGGTACGCCTCCAGCGCACCCTCGACGCCGTCACCCGCGGTCGCACCACGGTCGCCATCGCCCACCGCCTCTCCACGGCACAGGCGGCCGACGAGGTCATCGTCGTCGACAAGGGCCGCATCGTGCAGCGCGGCCCGCACGCCAAGCTGGTCCAGAGCCCCGATTCGGTGTACGGCCGCCTGTACGCCTCCTGGCTCGAACAGACCCGCTGACCCGCGCCGGCGGGCCAGGCCGCGGGCGAGGCTGCGGGAATCAACCTCCCGGCTCGTGGGCGTGATCAGGGCGTCCCGCGACGGCCCTCCCAAGCTTCGCGGGACGCCCTGGTCACGGCTCGGTGGGCGCGGACCGGGTCACGCGGTCGCGGTGCGGTCGGCGCATCGGCGGCAGAGCACCGGGTGCAGCAGGCGGGCCAGGTCGGCGCGGTCGGCCACCGGGCGGGGGAAGGCGAGCCGGGCGCGGTACTCCCGGCCCGGGGCGCCGAGGGCGACCACGAAGCCGTACCGGTCGAGGCGGACCACGCGGGGCGGCGGGCCGGCCGGACCGGTGTGGCCGCTGCTGGCGAGCTGCCGCTGGATGAACTCCGCCATCTCCGGCACGTGGTGGTCCGCCAGGTCGGTGAGCAGGTCCCACTCGACGGACTGGAGGGGGTCGGGCTCCGCGGCGGCGTACTCGTCGGGCTCGATGTCCCTCATGCGGCCGCCCACCTCCAGGCGGACCTCGACCGGCTCCATCCGGAAGAGCACCTGGCCGCGCCCGAGGTCGAGCAGGTCGCCGACGGGGTCTGTGTTACCGGGCACTGGTCCTCGGTTGGCGGGCCCGCCAACCGAGGACCAGTCCCAGATGAGGGAGCCGACGAAGTCCTGCGCCGCCTGCCGCGCCTCCACGCCGGTCAGCGGAGCCGCCCAGCCCGAGACCCACACGCGCCCGAGCGTGGGGGAGCCGGCGACCGGCGGTACGTCCTGCACGTCCAGCACCACCGCCACGTCGTCGTTGCCCTCCGCGGGCCGCAGCGCGGCGGCGAGGTCACTCTCCACCGGTACGAGCATCAGCACGCGCCCGGTTGAGTCCGTGGCGTGCCGCACCTGGTGCGGGCTGGGCCGGCAGGCGATGTGTGCGGTGCCGGGGAGCCGGCCGGCGGCCAGGGTACGGGCGACCTCGGCGGGGCTGGGCTGCATGTCGGGGACCTCCGGCAGTTAGGTTAGGCTTAGTAAGGGCAGGCTAACCTACTCGAACGGAGACGTCTACGTGAACCAGGCTCGACCCAAAGCGCGCATCTCGCGGGCGCTCGGCATCCCGCTGACCCGCAAGGACACCAGGTACTTCGAGCGCCGTCCCTACCCGCCGGGCGTGCACGGGCGGTCGCGCCGCAAGACCTCCGACTATCAGGTGCGGCTGCTGGAGAAGCAGCGGCTGCGTTTCCAGTACAACATCAGCGAGAAGCAGATGCGGCGCGCGTTCGAGGAGGCGCACCGCAGCTCCGCCAAGACCGGTGAGCTGCTCGTTTCGCTCCTGGAGCGGCGGCTGGACGCGGTGGTCTTCCGCGCCGGGTTGGCCCGCACCATCTACCAGGCCCGACAGGTCGTGGCGCACGGCCACGTCACCGTCGACGGTCGCAAGGTGGACCGCCCCTCCTACCGACTTCGCCCCGGCCAGGTGGTGCGGGTGCGCGAGTCGAGCCGCCAGAAGCCGCCGTTTCAGATCGCGGCGGCCGGCGCGCACGTCGACGGGCCCACCGCGCCGTACCTCTCGACCGATCTCGCCGAGCTGACGACCACGCTGTTGCGCCTGCCCGAGCGCCGCGAGGTGCCGGTGATCTGCGACGAGCAGCTTGTCGTGGAGTTCTACTCCCGCTGACCGGGTGGTGCCCCCAGCTCTCCGGTCACGTACCGCTGGACGTTGGGGGCGACCGCCGCGACCACGACCTCGGGCGGGGCGGAGGCGAGCGGTTCGAGCTTGAGTACGTACCGGACCATGGCCAGCCCGGCCATCTGGGACGCGACAAGGCTCGCCCGCAGCGGCGCTTCCGCCGGGTCGGCCGAGAACTTGGGCAGCACGTGGCGGAGCATCTGCGTGGTCACGAACTCGCGCATCAGCCGCGCCGACCAGTCGTTGGACACCGCCGACCGCATCAGTGCCACGCCCGCCGCGCCGGCCGGCGAGTCCCAGATCCGCAGGAAGAAGCGCACCAACCGCTCGCCGACCTGCTCGGGCGCGCCGGCGAGCACCTGGGGGAGCACCTCGGCCGGGTCGATCGGGAAGTCCATGGCCGTCTTGAAGAGCTGCTCCTTCGTACCGAAATAGTGGTGAACCAGCGCCGGGTCGACCCCGGCGCTGGTCGCGATGCCGCGGATGGACGCGGCGTCGAAGCCGCGCTCGGCGAACGTCTCCCGGGCGGCCGCGAGGATCGCCTCGCGCGTGTCCGGGTTGCCGGGCCGGCGCCCGGTCCGTCGTGCCATGTGCTTCCTTAACTCCGGTACGTGTCGCGCCGCGCTTTGCTTGCTGTCAGGTCGTGCGTCGCCTGCTGTCAGGTCGTGCGCCGCGCTTCGCTTGCTGTCAGGTCGTGCGCCGTCTGAGCGTGGCGGCGGCCAGGACAAGGGCGACGACCACGCATCCGGCAACAATGCCCAGGTCTCGCCAGAGCGTGGCGGTGGACTCGGTGTGCGTGCCGACCTCCTGGAGCGCCTCCACCGCGTACGACAGCGGCAGCACGTTGCTGATCGCCTCCAGCCAACCCGCCATCTGCTCCCGGGGCACGAACAGTCCACACAGCAGAATCTGTGGGATCGCCACGACTGGCATGAACTGTACGGCCTGGAACTCGGTGCGCGCGAAGGCGCTGCAAAACAGGCCGAGTGCGACGCCGAGCACCGCGTTGACCACCGCGATCAGGATGACCAGCCAGATGCTGCCGGCGGTGTCGAGGCCGAAGAGCCAGTACGCCAGCGCGGCCGCCACCGACGCCTGCGCCGCGGCCGCGAGGCCGAACGCGATGCCGTAGCCGAAAAGCAGGTCGAGCCGGCCGAGCGGGGTGGTGAGCAGGCGCTCCAGCGTGCCGGTGGTGCGTTCGCGGAGCATCGCGATGCTGGTCACCAGGAACATGATCACGAACGGGAAGACGCCGAGCATCACCAGCGCGACGCGGTCGAAGACGGCGGGCTGGTCGTCGTACATGTACGAGAGCAGCGCGAGCAGCAGCGCGGGAACGGCGATGAGCATGCCGATCGTGCGCGGGTCGTGCCGTAGCTGGCGCAGGATGCGGATGATCGTGGCGCCGAGGATGCGAGGGTTCATTTCGCCGCCACCTCCTGTGCCCTGATGAGCCGGAGGAACGCCTCGTCGAGGTCGTCGGTGCCGGCCGTCGCCCGCACCGCCGCGGGCGTGTCGTCGGCGATCAGCGCGCCCTCGCGGATCAGCAGCAGCCGCTCGCAGCGCCCCGCCTCGTCCATCACGTGGCTGGAGACGAGGATCGTGGTGCCGCGGTGGGCGAGGTCGTGAAACTGCTTCCACAGCTCGTCGCGGAGCACCGGATCCTGCCCCACGGTGGGCTCGTCGAGCACGAGCAGCTCGGGCTCGCCCATCATCGCGCAGGCGAGCGAGGCGCGGCTGCGCTGGCCGCCGGAGAGCGTGCTGACCAGTTGGCCGGCGGCGTTGGCCAGCCCGACGTCGGCGACCGCCCGCTCGGCGGTGGCCGCGTCGTACCCGTACAGCGAGGCGAAGTAGCGCGCGTTCTCCCGGACGGTGAGGTCCGCGTAGACGCTCGGGGCCTGGGTGAGGTAGCCGACCTTGCGGCGCAGCGGTGCCGAGCCGGCCGGCTCGCCGAGCACCGTGATCGCGCCCGACTTGACGACCTGGACGCCCACGATCGCCCGCATGAGGGTGGTCTTGCCGCTGCCGCTGGGACCGAGCAGCCCGGTGACGCTGCCGCGGGGAATCGTGCACGTGAGCCCGTGCAGCACCCGCCTCCTGCCCCGCTCCACGACGAGGTCGGTGACCTCGATCGCGCTGGTCATGATGGCCTCCCAAAACTCATTGTCCGTTGAAATCAACGCTAGATGAAATCTTGGCGGTACTCAAGTCGGGGGTTGACTTCGAGTGGGCTCGAACTGGAAGTGTGGGGCGCATGACGATGACGGTCAGCGAGGCCGCCGAGCAGGTCGGTCTCACCACTTACACCCTGCGCTGGTACGAGCAGGAGGGGCTGGTCGAGCCGGTCGGGCGCGACTCGGCCGGGCGCCGGCGGTACACGCAGCAGGACGTCGACTGGCTGCTCCTGCTGACCCGTCTGCGGCGCACCGGCATGCCCGTACGGGACATGCGCGAGTACGCCGAGCTGGCCCGCGAGGGCGACAGGACGCTCGGCGACCGCCGCCGCCTCTTCGAGGCGCACCGTGACCGCGTGCTCGCCCGCATCGCCGAGCTGGAGGATGACCTGAAGGTGCTCAACTACAAGATCGAGGTGTACGGGAAGATGGAGCAGGAGCTGCCGTGACGATCCGCCACATCGGGGGCGCGCCGGTCGCCGCCATCGGGCTCGGCTGCATGGGCATGAGCATGGCGTACGGGCCGGCCGACGACGCCGAGTCGACCCGCACCCTCCACCGCGCGCTCGACCTGGGCGTCAACCACCTCGACACCTCCGACGCGTACGGCAGCGGCGCCAACGAGCGGCTCCTCGGGCCGGTGGTGCGGGCGCGCCGGGAGGAGGTGTTCCTGGCGACGAAGTTCGGCATCCGGCTGCCGGCCGGGGCCAGCAGCTCGGCCGTGCCGGGTACGCGCATCGACAGCACCGCCGCGTGGGCCACCGGGGCGTGCGAAGCGTCGCTGGCGCGGCTGGGCATCGAGACGATCGACCTGTACTACCTGCACCGGCGCAACCCCGCGACGCCGATCGAGGAGACGGTCGGCGCGATGGCGGCGCTGGTGGCCGCCGGCAAGGTGCGTCACCTCGGCCTCTCCGAGGTCAGCCCGGCCACTCTCCGCGCGGCCCACGCGGTCCATCCGATCGCGGCGGTGCAGATGGAGTACTCCCTGTTCAGCCGCGACGTCGAAGACGAGATGCTGGCGGTCTGCCGCGAGCTGGGCGTGACGCTCGTCGCGTACTCCCCGGTGGGTCGCGGGCTGCTGACCGGCGCGATCAACAGCGCCGACCAGCTCGACGCCCCCGGTGACTTCCGCGCCACCGGCGTGCCGCGCTTCGCGGCCGACGCGCTCCCGACCAACCTGGCGCTGGTCGACGCGGTACGCGAGGTGGCCGCCGAGATCGGCTGCACGCCCGCCCAGGCGGCGCTGGCGTGGGTACTCGCTCAGGGCGACGACGTGGTGGCGATCCCCGGTACGAAGCGCGTCCGCTACCTGGAGGAGAACGTCGCGGCCCAGGACATCTCACTCACGCCGGAGCAGGTGTCCCGCCTCGCCGCGGCGGTGCCTCGCGGGGCGGTGGCCGGTGCCCGGTACGCGGAAGGGGCCATGCGCCTGATCGGCCACTGAGACTTTGCGGCGGGGGGCCAGCCTGGTCGGCTGGCCCCCGCTTCGTGCTGATGTCGGCTCGCGCGAGCCGCGTGCGGCTTCAGGGTGCGAGCGTCCGGTGTTTCAGAGTGCGAGCACCCGGTCGAGGAAGTCGCGGTAGCGGCGCATCGCCACCCGCAGCGCCTCGGTGTCCGGCGACTCCGACTGGCGGCGCGGGTCGAGGTCGACCTGCTCGTCCAGCAGCCGCTCGCCGAGCGTGTGCACCGCGCTCGCCACGAGCGCCTGCGCCTGGGCGACGGCGGCGGCCGGGTCGTCCACGAAGTTGGCCTTGATGAGCTGCCAGTCTTCGCGGAACCGCTGGGCCGCCTCCTCACTCCAGACCGCGATCTGCGTCTCCGCGAGGTCGCCCGGCCGCTGCTGGCCACCGTCGTCGGCAACGATCTCGCCGTCCGCCGTCTCACCTTCACCGAGTACGGCGATGGCCGCCGGCGCCGCGGCGCCGGCCGCCGTGGCCGCGTCCAGTTCGGCGGTCTCGTCCGCGTCGTCGCCGCTCGCGACGGTGGCCGGCGCGCCCGCGATGCCCTCAGCGTCGGTCGCGCCTTCGGCGGCCTCGTCCGTGGCCGTCTCGCTCTGGGCGGGCTCGCTCTGGGCGGTCGCGGTGTGGGCGGGCTCGTCCTGGTCGGGCTCTTCCGACGGCGCGGCGAGGATGCCCACGGGGGGCAGGCCGTCGGCGGGCGGGCTGGTCCACTCGTGGTCGTCGCCGCCGTCCGGCGTACCGCTGGCCGTCACCGTCACGACGTACGGCTCCGGGTTGGACCAGTCCTTCTCCTGAATGCCCACAGCCAGGACCTCGTCCCGCCCGGCGGCGGCATCTATCGGTTGAATGATGTCCTCCTCGTTGAGTATCTCGTCAGCCGCCCCGTCCTCCGGCCCCGCCCACGCATCGGCGACGGCCGCCCCGTTGATGCCGGGCACGTCCTCGGCGGGAGCGTCGGCGGGCGAGAGCGGCGCTGATCGCGCGGCAAGCGCACCGACCTCGGCCGGCTGGTCGAGGTCCAGGTCGGGGTCAGCGCCAAGCCCATCCACGCTGGCATCGCCGCCCGGCGCGGCTGCGGCTTCGTCGCTCTGGACGTCCTCGGCGGCTTCGACGCCCTCGCCAGCCTCCGCCAAGGCACCGTCCTCGACCGCCGCGCCGCCTTCGTCCCCGGCCTCGGCCGTCGCGTCAGCGGTGCCCGCGCCGGCGTCGGCTTCGGGGGCCGCGTCAGCGATGCCCGCGTCGGCCGCGGCCGTCAGATCGGTCTCTGGCGCCGCGTCCGCATCGGCCGTCGTCTCGCCTTCAGACGCCGCGTCGGCTTCGGTCGTCGTCTCGCTTTCGGCCGTGGCGTCGGCTTCGGCGGTCGTCTCGCCTCGGGGCGTCGCGTCCGTCTCGGAGGCGGTGTCGGTCGCCGGCGTCGTGTCGGTCTCAAGGCTTGTGCCGGTCTCAAGGCTTGTGCCGGTCTCCGGGGCGTCGGTGGCGTCGACGTCTCCCGTCTCGGCGGCCGCGTCCGGTGTGCTGTCGTCGGCCTCGGCCCCCGCCGCGGCCTCGGCCGTGATGTCGGCGTCGAGTGCGGGGGCGTCCGGTGCGTCGGCCTCCGTGACGGCGTCGGCCTTCGCCGCGGTGCTGGCGTCGGTCGCGTCGGTCTCGGCCGCTGTGTCGGCCTCGGTCGCGGCGCTGGCGTCGGCCGTCTCCGCGTCGTCGTCGCCGGCTTCCGAAACGCTGGCGTCGGCCGCTACGTCCGCTTCCGCTACGTCCGCTTCCGCTACGTCCGCTTCCGCGTCGGCTTCCTCAGCGGAGGCGTGGTCCGGCTCTTCGCCGGTCACGGCGTCGGCCTCCGTGGCGGTCCCGGTCTCGCTCGCCGGCCCGCCCGACGGCGCTTCGGTCTCTGCCGGGGCGTCATCGGTTGCCTGCTCGGCTGACGTTGCCTCGACCTCGGCCGGGGTGTCCGCGTCGCTCGCCTGCTCCGCCGACGCTGCCTCGGTCTCGGCGTCGCCATCGCTCGCCTGCTCATCCGGCGCCGCTTCGGCCGCGACCAGCGTGTCGCCCTCGGCCACTGGCTCGTCCGGCGCCGCTTCGGCCGCGACCAGCGTGTCGCCCTCGGCCGTCTGCTCGTCCGGTCCGGCCTCGTCCTCGGTGGTGGCGTCGCTGTAGCCGGCAGCCTCGGCCTCGATCGTGGCGTCGTTGTCGCCGGCTGCCTTGGCCGAGGTCTCGTTGGCCTCGGCGGGCTCGGCCTCGTCGAGGGCACTGCCGGCGCCGGCAGTCGGGTCGGCCGTGTCCTCGTCCGTCGTGCCGGCATCGGCCCGCGCGTCCGTCGCGTCGTCGTCGGTGTCGGCTTCGACCGCAGCCGCCTCGGGCTCGTCGGATGCGGCAGCCACTTCCACCGTCTCGGTGTCGGCAAGGGCTGCCGCCGGATCGGTGGCGGCCGCGTCCTCGCCGTCCTCGGCTGCCGGGGCCTCCTCGGCCTCGGGCTCGGCCTCGGGCTCGGCCTCGGGCTCGGCCTCGGGCTCGGGCTCGGGCGAGTCCGCGAGCGTGGCCTCCGCGTCGGAAGCCGCCTCCGCGTCGACTTCGGTCTCCGTATCGACTGCATCGACCGCCGTCGTGGCCGGCTCGGCTTCCGCATCCGCTTCGGCGTCGGGCTCAGCGGTGGGCTCCGGCCCGGCGGGAGCCTCCGAGAAGGTGCCCTCCGCGTCGACAGCAGCCGGCTCGGTGTCCGTGTCCGTGACCGAGTTGGGCTCGGCGTCAGCGTCGGTGTCCGTTGTGGACTCGGTCGCGATGGCGAGGGCTACGGTCGGCGCCTCCGCGTCGGCTTCCGGCGCGGGCTCGGCGTCCGCGACAGGCTCGTCTTCCGTGGGGGCTTCGTCTTCCGCGACAGGCTCGTCTTCCGTGGCGGCTTCGCCTTCCCCGACTGCCCCGCCATCGTCGTCGGCGTCGGACTCAGCGGCGTAGGACTCAGCGGCGTCGGGCTCGGCAGCGATCGGCTCAGCGGCGCCCGTCTCGGTGGCGAGGCCGGCTTCGGCAGCGGGCTCGGCTTCGGCCGCGATCTCAGGCGCCGTGAGGACGGCGGCACTGGTGTCGGACTCGGGCTCGAACAGCGTGTCGCCCGCAGCATCGGGCTGCTGCTCCTGGTCCACCTGGCTGTCGGTGTCCACCACGACGTCGGTGACGGCCTCGGGCTCGGCCTCGCCAGCGGTGGCGGCCTCCGAGTCGGTGCCCTCCGCAGCCTCGGTCGAGCCGTCCGTTGCCGCCACCACCGTGTCCGGTGTGTCCACGGGCTCAACGGCCTCGTCCGCTTCCGCTGCGTCCACGGCGCCCACCGTTTCTGCTGCTTCTGCCTCTGCCTCTGCCTCCGCCGCGTCCACGGTCTCCGCCGCGTCCACGGTGCCAGCGGCACCGGTGTCGGGAGCGTCGGCCGCCGTGGGGTCGGCCTCGGTCAACGCCTCCGGCTCCACCGCCGCGTCCGTGTCTGCCGAAGCCTCGGCTTCCGGCGAGGCGTCCGTGTCCGTGGGGACCTGGGCGTCGGGGGCCGTGTCCGTCGCCGCTTCGACGTCGGCGTCCACAGGGGCCTCAGCGTCGGGCGAGGGGTCTGCCGCCGCTTCGGCGTCCGCGCTCGCAGGTTTCTCAGGGTCCGTGGCCGCGGAGGCGTCGGCGTCCAGGGAGGCGTCCGCGCTCGCTGAGGGCTCAGCGTCTGTGTCCGCGGGGGCCTCGGTCTCGGGAGAAGCGGTGACCGCCGCCTCGGGAGAAGCGGTGACCGCCGCCTCGGGGTCTGGGCTCACCGGGGGGCCGACCTCGGAGGGGTCGGGAGAGGACGGGGACGGGACCGCGGCCGGCTCGGTGGAGGAGGGGGCTTGGGCTTCGATGAGCTGGCTGGCGAGCGGCGGCAGTGGGGCCTCCTCGGCCCGGTCGCGCGGCACGATGATGGGGATCTCGGTGGTGGGCTCGTTGAGGGCGGTCTGCTCGACGGGCGGGCGCTGTGTGGGGACGAGGGCGCCGCCCGGCGTCACGATCGGGAGTGCCGCCGTGGCGTCTGGGTCGGCCGGCTCTGGAAAAGGCGTGGGGGTGGGCTGCATGGCGTGGTGTCCTCCGTCCGCTCGGCTGGGCCCCGGCGAGCGGATGCCGGGGTGCCCGGTGCGCCCGTATGCGATCTTCGGCGTGCGCAGCCCACGGGAAGGCGGACGTCGCGCCGAACCGTTGCGATTCTGGCCCAGCATGACAACTGGGCACCCCGCCAAAGACCCTGGCGGCGCACCGACAACCTACCGTCCAGCCGTCCTTCGCACAGCCCCCGGACGAGCACCACTTCCCGTGCGGAACAATTGGACACCGTGCCTGTACCTGAACCGCCGATCGGGGCCGCCCGACCGTCCGCGCTCGACCCGACGATCGCCGCGCGCCTCAGCCGCAACGAGGCCGGGCTGGTGGCCGCGGTCGTCCGTGACCACGCCACCGGTGACGTCCTCATGATGGCCTGGATGGACGACGAGGCCCTGCACCGCACGCTCACCACCGGGCGGGCCACCTACTGGTCGCGCAGCCGCCAGGAGTACTGGGTGAAGGGCGAGACGTCGGGCCACCACCAGTACGTGAAGGGGGTCGCCATCGACTGCGACGGCGACACGCTCCTGGTCACGGTCGAGCAGGTGGGCGCCGCCTGCCACACCGGCAACCGCACGTGCTTCTTCGACGACCTTCCCCTCACGGCGGGACCGCCGGCCACACAGGGAGACGCAGCATGACCACCGGTGCCGTCAGTCCCGACCTCGCCTCCTTCCGCGCGCTCGCCGCCACACGCCGCGTCGTGCCCGTCACGCGGCGGCTGCTGGCGGATGGGGAGACGCCGATCGGGGTCTACCGGAAGCTGGCCGGCGGGCCGGGCACGTTTCTGCTGGAGTCGGCCGAGCAGGGAGCCGGCTCGGCGGGCACCGCGTGGTCGCGCTACTCCTTCATCGGCGTGCGCAGCGCGGCCACGCTTGTCGAGCGGGACGGCCGCGCCGCCTGGCTGGGCACGCCGCCGGCCGGCCTGCCCACCGAGGGCGAGGTCGTCGACGTCCTCAAGCAGACCATCGCGGCCCTGACCCACCAGGGCCCCGCCAAGCCCGCGCCGCAGGGCATCGTGCCAGCCGCGCCGGAGGGCACCCTGCCAACCGCGCACCAGAACACCGCGCCAGCCACGCCGCAGAGCACCGCGCCAGCCGCGCACGCCGAGGGGACGCGAAGCGGCGCAGCCGAGGTCGAAGGGCTGCCGCCCCTCACCGGGGGCATGGTGGGCTACCTCAGCTACGACCTGGTGCGCCGCTTCGAGCGCCTCCCCGCGCTCGCCCACGATGACCTGGGCCTGCCCGAACTCGGCATGATGCTCGCCACCGACCTGGTCGTGCTCGACCACTACGAGGGCAGCGCCATCCTGGTGGCCAACGCGATCGTCGACGGCGACAGCGACGCCGCGTACCACCACGCGGTCGGGCGGCTGGACGCGATGACCACCGCGCTCTCCCGCCCCATCCCGCCGATGATCTCCACAGTGGACAGCCCGCCGATGGGCGAGGTGCACAGCCGCACGGAGGCGGGGGCGTACCCCAAGGCGGTCGAGGTGGCCAAGGAGGCGATCCGGGCGGGCGAGTGCTTCCAGATCGTGGTGGCCCAGCGTTTCGAGCGGGAGACCACCGCCGACCCGCTCGACGTCTACCGCGTGCTGCGCACCACCAACCCCAGCCCCTACATGTACCTGCTCCGCTTCGACGACTTCGACATCGTCGGCTCCTCACCGGAGGCGCACCTGAAGGTGACCGGCGGGAGCGGAGGCACCGCGCAGCGGGCACTGCTTCACCCCATCGCCGGCACCCGCCCGCGCGGCGCCACGCCGGAGGAGGACGGCGCGCTGGCCGCCGAGCTGATCTCCGACCCCAAGGAGCGGGCCGAGCACGTGATGCTTGTCGACCTCGGCCGCAACGACCTGGGGCGGGTCTGCCGGCCCGGCACGGTGGAGGTGCCCGAGTTCGCGACGATCGAGCGCTACAGCCACGTCATGCACATCGTCTCCACCGTGGTGGGTGAGCTGCGCGAGGACCAGACGGCGTTCGACGCGCTCGCCGCCACCTTCCCGGCCGGGACGCTCTCCGGCGCGCCGAAGGTGCGGGCCATGGAGATCATCGAGGAGTTGGAGCCGACCCGCCGCGGCCTGTACGGGGGGACGGTCGGCTACTTCGGCTTCGGCGGCGACATGGACATGGCGATCGCGATCCGCACCGCGTTGATCCGCGACGGGCGGGCCTACGTGCAGGCGGGCGCGGGCATCGTCGCCGACTCCGACCCGGCCGCGGAGGAGCGGGAGACGCAGAGCAAGGCGGCCGCCGTGCTGGCGGCCATCGCCGCCGCGGAGACCCTGCGACCAGCGCGATGAACGAGCGACGCCACTTGGTCTACGCCGTCGTGCTGTGTGCCGCCGGCGCGGGACTCGCCCTCTTCGCCGCCACGCGCACCTGGGCCGTCGACGTGGTGACGAGGCCCGAGCCGCTCCCGCCCCTACGGACGCCCCGCTCCGGGGGTGACATCCTGCCCTGGCTGCCCCCCTTGGCGGTGGTGGGTCTCGCCGGGTCGGGCGCGATCATCGCAACTCGTCGCTGGGCGCGACGGTGGATCGGCGTACTCCTGCTGCTTGTCGGTCTTGGGGTCGCGGCTGGCGGAGCCTACGGTCTCACCGAGACCACGGCGTGGGCCCTGGCCTGCCTGGCGGGCGGTCTGTCACTCGCCGCCGGCGGCGCTCTCACCGCCGTGCGCGGGGCTTTGTGGCCCGGCCTCGGTGCGCGCTACGAGCGGGCGGGGCGGCGGCCGGCGGAGGGGCCGACGGCGGCCTGGGACGCGCTGGACCGGGGTGAGGACCCGACGCTGAGCTGACTGACCAGGCGGCGCACCTCGTCGTGGCGGTCGGCGCGAGCCCGGTCGGCGCAGATGGCCTCCCACGCGTTGCCGCGGGCGGTGCGCACCCTGGCCGGCCCGATGACCGCCCGCTCGACCGTGTCGATCATGCCAACGGCGATCGAGAGGACCGAACGAGGGATCTCGACGAGGCCGTTGGGCTGCGTGTTGCTCATGGCTGCGCTCCGGGTTTCAGGTGACGGGCACCGTCGAACAGTCTGCCTGAAAGTGATCGTGCGAGAGGTCTGTTTCGGGTCGATGACCTGTGCGTCAAGTGTCCCGCAACCAACCGGGCAGGTGGCCACCGCGGGGCGTGAACGTGACGCGGCGAACAGCCGGATCAGCGGCCGGGCGCTGGAGAGGATTCGGCCTCGTCACTGCGTCGCCACCTGATCTTGATAGCCCAGGTCGGGCATTATGCCCGAGTCCATCGGGTGAGGCGTGCCATACCCCGGACTCGGACACCTCCGTGGCGCCCCCTAGCATCGGGCGAATGACACCCGGAAAGGGGAGTCCGTTGGTGACTGCTGAGCATGCGAACGCGGAAGACGAGGGCGGCAAGCCGGCCGCCGGGGGACCCGCGAGTGTGCTCGACGAAATCCTCGCCGGTGTGCGGGAGGACGTCGAGCTGCGACAACAGCGGGTCTCGCTGGAGCGGGTCAAGGAGCTGGCGGCGGCCGCGCCGCCACCGCTGGACGCCTACGCGGCCCTGCGCCGCCCCGGCGTCGGCGTGATCGCGGAGGTCAAGCGCTCCTCGCCGTCGAAGGGGCAGCTCGCCGAGATCCCTGACCCTGCCGACCTCGCGACGGAGTACGCGGCGGGCGGCGCCCGGTGCATCAGCGTGCTCACCGAGGGGCGGTGGTTCGGCGGCTCGCTCGAAGACCTGGTGTCGGTGCGGGCCGCGGTCGGGGTTCCGGTGCTGCGCAAGGACTTCGTGGTCTCCAGCTACCAGGTGCACGAGGCGCGCGCGCACGGTGCCGACCTGGTGCTGCTGATCGTCGCGGCGCTGGAGCAGAAGGTGCTGACCGGCCTGCTGGAGCGGATCGAGTCGCTGGGCATGACCGCGCTCGTCGAGGTGCACACCGAGGAGGAGGCCGACCGCGCGCTCGAGGCCGGTGCCCAGGTGATCGGTGTCAACGCCCGCAACCTGCGCACGCTCGAGGTCGACCGCTCGGTCTTCGAGCGGATCGCGCCCGGCCTGCCCAACAACGTCGTCAAGATCGCCGAGTCGGGCGTGCGGGGCCCGCACGACCTGATCCGGTACGCGTCGGCCGGTGCCGACGCCGTCCTCGTCGGCGAGGGCCTGGTCACCAAGAAGAGCCCTCGCGACGCGGTGGCCGAGCTGGTCAACGCGGGCAACCACCCCGCCACCCCAAGGCCCGTCCGGTGAACGCCTCCGCGGCGGGGCTGCTGCCCGACGTGAGCGGCCACTTCGGCCGGTACGGCGGGCGCTTCGTGCCCGAGGCGCTGGTGAGCGCGCTCGACCAGCTCGACGCGGCATACCGGCACGCGATGGCCGACGAGGCGTTCCAGGCGGAGTTCGGGCGGCTGCTGCGCGACTACGCGGGCGTGCCCTCGCTGCTCTACCGGGCCGACCGCCTCTCCGCGGCCGCCGGCGCGCGCATCTACCTCAAGCGCGAAGACCTCAACCACACCGGCGCCCACAAGGTGCGCAACGTGCTCGGCCAGGCGTTGCTCACCAAGCGGATGGGCAAGACCCGGGTGATCGCGGAGACCGGCGCGGGCCAGCACGGGGTGGCGAGCGCCACCGCCGCCGCGCTCATGGATCTCGAGTGCGTCGTCTACATGGGCGAGGTCGACACCGAGCGGCAGGCGCTCAACGTGGCGCGGATGAAGATGCTCGGCGCCACGGTCGTGCCGGTCACCACCGGTTCGCGCACGCTGAAGGACGCGATCAACGAGGCGCTCCGCGACTGGGTCTCCAGTGTGGACAGTTCGCACTACCTTCTTGGTACGGCCGCCGGACCGCACCCCTTCCCGGCCATGGTTCGCGACTTCGTGCGCGGCATCGGGGTGGAGGCGCGGCAGCAGTTCCTCGACCAGACCGGCACGCTGCCCGACGCCGTGGCCGCGTGCGTGGGCGGCGGGTCCAACGCGATCGGTGCCTTCCACGCGTTCGTCGGCGACGAGGGCGTCCGGCTGTACGGCTTCGAGGCGGGCGGCGACGGCATCGCCACCGGCCGCCACGCGTCCAGCATCACCGGCGGCTCGTCGGGCGTGCTGCACGGCGCCCGGACGTACGTGCTGCAGGACGAAGACGGCCAGACGGTCGAGTCGCACTCGATCTCGGCCGGGCTCGACTACCCCGCGGTGGGGCCGGAGCACGCGTGGCTGCACGACGCCGGGCGGGCCGCGTACCTGCCGGTGACCGACGCCGAGGCGATGGACGCGTTCCAGCTGCTCTGCCGCACCGAGGGGATCATCCCGGCGATCGAGAGCGCGCACGCGCTGGCCGGGGCGCTCGCGATCGTGCCAGCGCTCGCCGAGGAGCTGGGGCGCGAGCCGACCATCATCGTCAACCTTTCCGGTCGGGGGGACAAAGACGTGGAGACCGCCGGTTCCTACTTCGGGCTCATCTCCTGATGGGGCTCGCGGAGGTCTTCGAGAAGGCGCGCGCCGAGGGGCGGGCGGTCGCGATCGGCTGCATGCCGGCTGGCTTCCCGACGGTCGACGGCAGCATCGCCTCCATGATCGCGATGGCCGAGGCGGGCATCGACGTGATCGAGGTCGAGCTGCCGTACTCCGACCCGGTCATGGACGGACCGGTGATCCAGAAGGCGAGTGACATCGCGCTCGCCCGGGGCGTCCGCACCAAGGACACGCTCCGCGCCATCGAGGCGGTGGCGGGCACGGGCGTGCCGGTCGTGCTGATGACGTACTGGAACCCGATCGAGCGGTACGGCGTCGACGCCTTCGCCCGCGACCTCGCCGCCGCCGGCGCCACCGGGCTGATCACGCCCGACCTCATCCCCGACGAGGCGGAGGAGTGGCTGGCCGCCTCCGACGCGCACAAGCTCGACCGCACGTTCCTGGTGTCGCCGTCGTCGACCGACGAGCGGATCGCGATGACGGTGGAGCACTGCCGGGGCTTCGTCTACGCCACCGCGGTCATGGGCGTCACGGGCGCCCGCGACCAGACGTCGGCCGCGGCGCCCGCGCTGGTCGCCCGGGTCCGGGCGGTCACCGACCTGCCGGTCGGCGTGGGTCTGGGGGTACGCGACGGCGCGCAGGCCGCCGAGGTCGGCTCCTTCGCCGACGGGGTGATCGTGGGCAGCGCCCTGGTCCGGTGCGTGCTCGACGCGCCCGACGAGGCCGCCGGGCTGGAGGCGCTGCGCACGCTCAGCGCCGACCTGGCCCGCGGTGTGCGGGCGGTCACGCGGGTCGCCTAGCTCGCGGCGGTCGCGAGCGGCTCCGCCTCGGTCGAGTCGGTCTCGGTCGACTCGGCGTCGGGGATCTCCGGCTCGCTGTCGCGCTCCACGTGGCGCAGCACCCCGGAGTGGCCGGCCACGGCGTCGACGATCGCGGCGCGGGCGACGGGCGTGATCGGGTCGGGCAGCGCCGCGGGGTCGTGCCACGACAGCCAGCAGATGCGGCCGGGCGAGTTGACGCTCGCCTCGCCGCCGTCGATCTGGCCGCGGAAGACGTACTTGAGCACGTCGGGCATGTCTTCGCCGCAGGCGTTGCCGGTGAGTTGGTAGATGCCGACAAGGTCGACCATGTGGGTCTCCAGGCCGGTCTCCTCGCGGATGTCGCGGATCGCCGCGTGGACCGGGCTCTCGGCCTGGCGGATGCGACCGCCGGGCAGGCACCACAGCCGGTGCCCCTGACTTTGCTGGCAGAGCAGCACGCGACCGGCGGGGTCGGTGATGACCGCCGCGACCGCTGAGGTCAAAGAGCTCATGTCCAAAGAGCGTACGACTGCCTAACCGATTAGTCAGCCTTCGTTCATCTCTGAACCTCTGCCCGATTTGGGCGTGACCGGGCTAACGCGAGCCCGGTCCACGAAGGTAGCGTGTTCACCCGTGACAATCGCCGCTATCCCGAGCCCCAGCTCAGCGGTCTGGGAGCTTGGTCCGGTCCCGATCCGGGCATATGCGCTCTGCATCGTCCTCGGCATCGCCGTCGCTTGCGCGGTGACCGAGTTCCGGCTGCGCCGCCGTGGTGCCCCGCCCTGGGCGGTCCTCGACATCGCGGTGTGGGCGGTGCCGTTCGGCATCGTCGGCGCGCGGCTCTACCACGTGATCACCTCGCCGCAGGCATACTTCGGCGAGGGCGGCAGCCCGGCTGACGCGTTCAAGATCTGGGAAGGCGGCCTCGGCATCTGGGGCGCCGTCGCGGGCGGCGTCTTCGGCGGCTGGCTCGCCTGCCGCCAGCTCGGCATCCCGCTGACCGTCGTCGCCGACGCGGTCGCGCCGGGCCTGCCCCTCGCGCAGGCGGTGGGCCGGATCGGCAACTGGTTCAACAACGAGCTGTACGGCCGCGTGACCACCCTTCCGTGGGGCCTGGAGATCCACCAGATGGATCCGGACAACCCCGGCCACGCGCTCCTCGACCAAAACGGCCAGCCGATCGTCGAGCCCGACCTCTACCATCCGACCTTCCTCTACGAGGCGTTGTGGAACGTCGGGGTCGCCGCGGTCGTCTTCCTCGTCGACCGCAAGCTCAAGCTGGGCCGGGGGCGGGCGTTCGCGCTCTACGTGATGGGCTACACGGCCGGGCGGTTCTGGATCGAGCTGATGCGCACCGACGAGGCCAATGTGATCGCCGGGGCGCGGGTCAACGTGTGGGTCTCCGTGCTGGTCTTCCTCGCCGCTCTGGCGTACTTCGTGCGCACCCGCGGCTTCGCCGAGTTCCTCGTGCCCAAGGAGGTCGCGCCGGAGCTTGTCACGGTCGGCGGCGACGTCTCGCAGCGCGACGTGTCGGGCAACGAGGCGGAGCGGGCGGCGGCCGGGCCGAGCGGCTACCGCGTGGTGACCGAGGAGCAATACCTACGGTTCAAGGAGACCGGCGAGCTGCCGCCCGACGACGAGCCGCGGGGCGGGGCGGACGACCTGCTCGACGACTTCGCCGACGACGATCCGGCCGAGAAGACCGGCGACGTGGCGGTCACCGAAGACGAAGGCGACGACGACCGCCCGGCCGCGCGGAAGGCGGACGGCGCGTCCGACCCCGCTGCCGCCTCCGGTGGCGACAATGACCCGGCCGGCGGGGCGGATGCCGACTCCGACCCACCGGAGCGCGCGGTCCGATCCACCGACGACCGCTGAGGGATCGCGAGTAGCGAGGGGGCGCCACCCATGCGTACGGCTGTGGTCGTCGGGGCGGGCATCGGCGGCCTGGCGGTGGCGGGCGCACTGGCCCGGTCCGGCTGGCAGGTGACCGTGCTGGAGCGCGACGACCGGGTCCGGGCCGACCGCACGGCGCTGGTCCTGTGGCCCAACGCGGTGCGCGCCCTCGACTCCCTCGGCCTGGCCGACGGGCTCGACGCGATCTCCACGCCGCTGCCCGACAGCGGCATCCGCCGGCCGGACGGGCAGTGGCTCGTCCAGCCGCGCGGGACGGGCGGGCGCGGGCCGGTGATCGTGCACCGCGAAGACCTGCACGACGCGCTCGTGGCGGGGCTCGGCGACCAGGTGGAGATCCGCACCGGCTCGGCCGTGCGCACGGTGCGGGCCAACGAGCGCGAGCGCCCCGCCGTGAGCGACGACCGCGGCACGTACGAGGCGGACGTAATCGTTGCGGCCGACGGCATCGACAGCGCGGTGCGCGGGCGGCTGGCGCCGGAGTCCACTGTGGTCAGTTCGGGCTGCGCGGCGTGGCGGGCGGTCATCCCCTGGTACCGCGTGCCACCGCTCAACGAGGGCCGCCCGGTGGTGGGGGAGACGCTCGGCGCGGGATACCGCTTCGTCGCCGCCCAGCTCGGCCAGCGCGGCTCGTCCGGTGGCTCCACGCGCGGCGGCATCTACTGGGTCGCCACCGCCGCCGGCGCGCCCCGCCCCGAGCCGCCGGCGACCCAGCTCGCGCTGCTGCGGCGGTGGTTCGCGCGGTGGCACCCCCCGATCGGTGACCTGCTCGCCGCCACCGAGCCCGACGACCTGGTGCAGCAGGAGGTACGCGAGCTGCGGCCGCTGCCCCGCGAGTACGGCTTCCCGGCCGGCACCGGCGGTTTCGCGCTCCTCGGCGACGCCGCCCACGCGATGCCGCACCACCTGGGGCAGGGCGCCTGCCTCGCGCTGGAGGACGCGGCGACGCTCCGCTCGGTGCTCCGTGACGCGGCGCCGGGGCGGCAGGTGCGGGAGGCGATCGCCGAGTACTCCCGCCAGCGCCGGTCCCGCGCCGCCACCGTCGTACGCCAGACCCGGCGCATGTCGGCCGTACTCCAGGCGCGTGGCCGCCTCGCGCTCCGGGCCCGCGACGCGGCGCTGGGCACGATCAGCCCCCGCCTCATGGGGAGTGCGGCGACCGCCGCGGCGGCCTGGAAACCCCCGGCCTGACCCGCGCCCGGCCAAACTGCCCGAAGGGGGTGGCCGCGTCGCCGGGCGGACAACATGGGCGGCCCGCGCCGGGGGCCGAAGTCGAACCGAACGGCTGCTGACCGTTGCTTGACGCGAGGGGCACACTACGCGCAATGACCGATGGCCTTCGCGTACGCCCGGGGCAGGTGCGGCTGCTGGGGCCGGTGGAGTTGGCTGGTCCGGGCGGTGCGATCCCGCTCGCCAGCGGCGCACGCCGGCTGCTCGCGGTCCTCGGCCTGCGCGCCGGTGAGATCGTGGGGTGGGCGCAGCTCAACGCCGCCGGCCTCGACCCGGTCGCCCTCGACCGTGACGCGGCCGCGCTCGCCGGCGCGCTGGCCCGAGGTGGGCTGCGGGGAGCGTTGCAGACCCGGGCGTCCGGCATGCGCCTCGCCGGGCGATACGTCGACGCCCTTCGCTACCAGGACGAGCTGCGGCGGGCCCGCGCCCGCCGGGCCGGGGGTGACCTGGCCGAGGCGATCTCCCTCTACGACCGCGCGCTGACCCGATGGCGCGCCGAGGGGCCCCTCGACGGGCTGGCGCTCGGCGGCTGGGCGGCCGCGGAGGTCAAGCGGCTCAGCGACAGCCGCACCCGGGCCCGCGAGGAGCGGTGGGATTGCGTGCTGCGCCGGGCCGCCGAGGCGGTGCGGGCCAGCGGCGCTCCGGTCGCCGACCGGGCCGCTGTGGTCGCCGGCATCGAGGCCACCGACGCCGCCGCGGCCGCCGCCGCCGAGCTGGAGGCGGGCGTCGCCAAGCATCCACTGCGCGAGCGGCGGTGGGAGCTGCTGCTGACCGCGACGCTGCTCGCCCACGGCCGGGGCGCCGCCAAGTCGGTCTACGAGCGGGCCGTCCGCACCTTCGCCGACCAGTTGGGCGTCGAGCCGGGGGAGCGGTTGCGCGCGCTCGCCGCGGCCGCCGAGCGGGGCGACATCGCCGACGCGCCGGCCCCGCCCCGCCCCGAGCCGCGCGCGCCCCGGCGGGTCGCCGCGCCGCCCGTGCCGCTGACCAGCCTGCTCGGCCGCGACGCGCTGCTCGCCGAGATCGGCACGGCGCTCGCCGGGCACCGGCTGGTCACGCTGGTCGGCCCCGGCGGCGCGGGGAAGACCAGGCTCGCCATCGCCGCGGCGGGCCGGCAGGGCGGGCCGGTGGCCTGGTTCGTCGACCTCAGCGTCGTGGATCGGCCGGTACGCGTGCCAGCCGCCGTCGCCGAGACCCTGGGCCTGCGGGAAGACCCCGGTCTCGACCCGGTCGACGCGCTGGCCGAGGAGGTCGGCGAGCACGAGGTGCTGCTGGTGCTCGACAACTGCGAGCATCTGGTCACTGGCTGCGGCGAGCTGGCGGCCCAGCTGCTGGAGCGGTGTCCGGCGCTGCGGATGCTCGCCACGAGCCGGGCGCCGCTGCGGGCCCGGGACGAGGTGGTGATTCCCGTGCCGCCGCTGCCGCTGCCCGCGGTGGCCGCCGGGCACACGCTGGCCGAGCTGGCCACGCACGCCGCGACCCGCCTCTTCCTCGAGCGGGCCCAGGCCCGGTCCGGCCGTCCGGTGCCGGAGGGGAGCGCCGACGCCGTGGCGCAGCTCTGCGCCGAGCTCGACGGGCTGCCGCTCGCCATCGAGCTGGCCGCCGCCCGCACACCGCTGCTGAGCGTGCCGGAGATCGTGGCGCGCATCCGCACCGACCTGCGGCTGCTGCACAGTCCCGACCCGACCACCCCGCCGCGCCACCGCACCGTGGCCGCCGCCGTGGAGTCCAGCCTCGATCAGCTCGCCCCCGACGTGCGGCGCTTCTTCGAGCGGCTGGCCGTCTTCGCGGGCAGCTTCGACGCCGTGGCGGCCGACGCCGTGCGGGCCGGCACCACCTCCGACCCCACCGCGCTCGACCAGCTCGTCAACGCCTCGCTCGTGGAGTCCAACGCCGGCCGCTACCGGCTGCTCATGCCGATCCGCCGCCACGCGCTGGCCCGGCTGCACGCCGACGTGCCCGCGGCCCGCACCGCCCACGCGGCATACTTCCTGCGCGTCGCCGAGGCGGCCGACGCCGACCTGCGCGGCCACGCCCAGGAGGCGGGGCTGGCCCGGCTCCGCGCCGACGCGGCCAACCTGCGGGCCGCGATGGCCTGGCTGGCCGAGGCGCGGCCGATCGCCGTGCCATACGGTGACCTGCGCCTGGCCACCGCGCTGGCGATGTTCTGCCGGATCGAGGGCCACTACCGCGAGGCCCTCGGCTGGCTCTGCGCCGCGCTGGCCCGCCACACGCGTGCCCCCGCCCTGCTGCGTGGCGCCGCCGCGGCCGACGCCGCCATGCTCGCGATGCTGCTCTGCGACTATCCGGCCGCCGCCGAGTACGCCGGTGCCGCCAGCGCCGCCTACCGCGCCCTGGGCGACCGCCGCGCGGAGGCCCGCGTGGAGCTGATCCTCGGCTCGGTGGCCCGCGAGCGCGCCCAGTACACGGCCTCCGCCGCCCACCTCGACAAGGCCGCCGCCATCTACGTCGAGTGCGGCGACGAGCTGGGGGAGGCACGAGCGGTGCAACTGCGCGGCTTCACCGCCTGGCTCGCCGGCGACTTCGACCGGGCCGAGCTGCGCCTGCGCGCCTGTCGCCGCTGGTTCGAGCGGCTGGGCGACGCCGAGGCCGCCGCCTCCGCCCTCATGAATCTCGGCGCCGTCGCCCTGTACCGCGGCGACACCGACCGCGCCACCAGCCTGCTCGACGCCGCCCTGGAGCGGTACGCCGCGCTGGGCTTCCCCGAGGGGGTCGGCTGGGCACACAACCTGCGCGGCCTTGTCGAGCTCCGCACCGGCCGCGCCGACCGGGCCGAGGAGCACCTGGCGCTCAGCCTCGCCACGCACCGCAAAGTCGGCGACCGGTGGCGTACGGCCAGCGTCCTGGAGGCATTGGCCGAGGTGCACCGCCGCGACGACCCGACCCGCGCCGCCGAGCTTCTGGCCGACGCCGGCCGCATCCGCGACGAGATCGGCGCCCCCGTCCCCGCCTGCGAACGCCCCGACACCGAAGCCACCGCCGCCGCGCTGCGCGCCGCCCTCGGCGACGGCACGCCGCTGCCCGCCCGCGCCCTGATCCCCCCGGTGTAGGCCCCGCCCGCGCTGTGCCGGCCGGCGTTGCCACTCCGCCCGGCTGGCGTCAGGCGGTGGGGAAGAGGGACGGCGTGGCGATGCAGGCCGTACCGACGCGGCGGAAGCCGACCCGGGCGTAGACGCGGGCGATGTCCTCGTTGCCGGCGGAGAGGAAGACCAGGTCGACGCCGCTGTCCAGGGCGTGGCGGGCCAGGGCGGCGGTCACCGCGGCGCCCAGGCCGCGGCGGCGCGCCGTGGGCACGGTGGCCACGCCGGCGATCTCCGCCACGTCGCCGACGCGCTGGAGGATGCCGCTGGTCAGCACGCCTTCAAGGCCGGGCTCGGCAGGGGAGGGCGGCGGTGACAAATATCCCAGTGCCGAGGCTCGCCGGCCCCGGGCCATCTGGCGACGCTCGTCCTCAAGCTCTTCGGGCGAGACCGGGAGTACCGCCTCGTCCCGCTCCATGGGACCGGCGGCGGCTGTACCCGTGCCCGGTGTGCCGAAGCCCACTGCCCCGACGGCCCGCCGGACCGCGACGTCGTGCGCGAAGGACGGCGCGGCCGGATCAAGGAAGCGGACATCCGCGCCCGGAGGCGTGGCCAGCGCGGATTGATCCAGGACCATCAATGGTGCTTCGAGTACGGCCAAGCCGGCGGAACGAGCCACCGCCAGTAGCTCCGGGGTCACGTCGTGTACCCACTCGAACGCTTCTGGTGCCCCTAATTCGCGCTGGCGGGCCCGTACCGAGGTAATGTCAGCCGCGGATGGTGGTTCGCCGGCGCCCAGGCGGGGGCGCGCGTAGAACGGCCAGCCTGGTCCTTCGCGGACAAAGAGCACCAGCGCACCGAAGTCCTCGGTGCGGGCGCCGTCCCGGGGTACGGCGTCGTAGAAGCGTTCCAACCGTTCGAACATCTCAGCCACGTGTGATCAATCTCCGCTGGTGGAGTCCAGTAACCCCTAACGTAGACTCAAAGGACTCAGCAGGGCCGACGTCGTCCCGACCTATCCCCACGAAGCGCGAGCGACGACAGGAGGCCCGGTGGTTCAAACGCACCCTCAGCGCACCTCCGAAGGGCTCTACGACCCGGCGTACGAACACGACGCCTGTGGCGTGGCCTTCGTGGCGGACCTGTCGGGCCAGCGATCCCACGATGTCGTCGCCAAGGGCCTGTCGGCACTCTGCCGCCTCGACCACCGGGGCGCGCGCGGCGCCGAGCCCAACACCGGTGACGGCGCGGGCATCATGATCCAGCTTCCCGACGAGTTCTTCCGGGCCGTGGTCGACTTCCCGCTCCCGCCGCCCGGGCAGTACGCGACGGGCCTGGTCTTCCTCCCGCACGGCGCGGAGGAGTCCGCGCTGGCGCTGCGCGTGCTGGAGAAGTACGCGCTGGTGGAGGGGGCCGACCTGCTCGGCTGGCGCGAGGTGCCGGTCGAGCCCGGCGACCTGGGCGAGACGGCCGAGGCGGCCCGCCCGCGCATCCGCCAGGTCTTCCTGGCCGCCCACCGGCTGACCGACACGCCCGAGGGGTCCGCGGGCAGCCCGCTCACCGGCCTCGACCTCGACCGCGTGGCGTTCTGCGTGCGCAAGCAGACCGAGCGGGAGACCGCCGAGCGGGGCGTGGCGGCCTACTTCCCGTCGCTCTCCTCGCGCACGATCACGTACAAGGGCATGCTCACGCCCGCGCAGGTGCCGGCGTTCTTCCCCGACCTCACCGACGAGCGGGTCAGCAGCGCGATCGCCCTGGTTCACTCGCGCTTCTCGACCAACACCTTCCCGTCGTGGCCGCTGGCCCACCCCTACCGGTTCATCGCGCACAACGGCGAGATCAACACCATCAGGGGCAACAAGAACTGGATGAACGCCCGCGAGGCGCTCCTCGCGTCCAAGGCCATCCCGGGCAACCTCAAGCGGCTCTTCCCGATCTGCACGCCCGACGCCTCCGACGCGGCCAACGTCGACGAGGTGCTGGAGCTGCTGCACCTGGCCGGGCGGAGCCTGCCACACGCGATGCTCATGATGATCCCGGAGGCCTGGGAAAACGACCCGGACATGGAGCCGGCGCGGCGGGCCTTCTACCGCTTCCACGCCAGCCTCATGGAGCCGTGGGACGGCCCGGCCGCGGTGGCGTTCACCGACGGCACGGTGGTGGGCGCGGTGCTCGACCGCAACGGCCTGCGCCCCGGCCGCTGGTGGCAGACCAGCGACGGCCTGGTGGTGCTGGGCAGCGAGGCGGGCGTGCTCGACCTCGACCCGGCGACCGTGGTGGCCAAGGGGCGGCTCCAGCCGGGGCGGATGTTCCTGGTCGACACCGCCGCCGGCCGCATCGTGCAGGACGACGAGATCAAGGCCGAGCTGGCGGCGGCGGAGCCGTACGACGAGTGGCTGCACGCCGGCCTCATCGACCTCGCCGACCTGCCCGAGCGGGAGCACATCGTCTACACGCACGACTCGGTGCAGCGGCGGCAGCAGACGTTCGGCTACACCGAGGAGGAGCTGAAGATCCTGCTCGGCCCGATGGCCCGCAACGGCGTGGAGCCGCTCGGCTCGATGGGCACCGACACGCCGATCTCCCCGCTGTCGACCCGGCCGCGCCTGCTGTACGACTACTTCCACCAGCTCTTCGCCCAGGTGACCAACCCGCCGCTGGATGCGATCCGGGAGGAGCTGGTCACCAGCCTCCAGTCGACGATCGGCCCGGAGGGCAACCTGCTCGCCCCCGGACCGGCGAGCTGCCGGCAGATCGTGCTGCCGTACCCCGTGATCGACAACGACGAGCTGGCGAAGATCCTGTCGATCGACGACGACGGTGACCTGCCGGGCTTCAAGGCGGTGCGGGTCTCCGGCCTCTACCCGCTGCGCGACGGCGCGGACGGCATCAAGGCGCGGCTCACGCAGATCTGCCGCCACGTCTCCGAGGCGATCGAAGACGGCGTGCGGATCCTTGTCCTCTCCGACCGCGACTCCAACGCCACGCTCGCCCCGATCCCGTCGCTGCTGCTCACCGCCGCCGTGCACCAGCACCTCGTGCGCGAGCAGACCCGCACGCGGGTGGCGCTCATCGTGGAGAGCGGCGACTGCCGCGAGGTGCACCACGCGGCCGTGCTGGTCGGCTACGGCGCGGCGGCGGTCAACCCGTACCTCGCGTTCGAGTCGGTCGAGGACCTCATCATGACCGGCGCGCTGCCCGGCCTTGAGCCGGCGACCGCCGTGCGCAACTACGTCAAGGCGCTCGGCAAGGGCGTCCTGAAGATCATGTCCAAGATGGGCATCTCCACGGTCTCGTCGTACTGCGGGGCGCAGGTCTTCGAGGCGGTCGGCCTCGACTCGCGGCTCGTGGAGCGGTATTTCGCCGGCACGCCGGGCAAGATCGGTGGCGCCGGGCTCGCCGAGATCCACCAGGAAATCGTGGCCCGCCACGCGCGCGCGTACCCGTCCAACCAGGCCGAGCGCACGCACCGCCGGCTCGACGTGGGCGGCGAGTACCAGTGGCGGCGCGAGGGCGAGTTGCACCTGTTCAACCCGGAGACGGTCTTCCTGCTCCAGCACGCCACACGCAGCCGGCAGTACGACGTCTTCCAGAAGTACACCTCCAAAGTGGACGAGATGGCGGCGCGGGCCGGCTCCCTGCGCGGGCTCTTCACGCTCCGCACCGGGGTCCGCCCGGCGGTGCCGATCGAGGAGGTCGAGCCGGCGAGCGAGATCGTCAAGCGCTTCGCCACCGGCGCGATGTCGTACGGCTCGATCTCGGCCGAGGCGCACGAGACGCTCGCCGTCGCGATGAACAACCTCGGCGGCAAGTCCAACACCGGCGAGGGCGGCGAAGACGTCGAGCGGCTCTACGACCCGTCCCGCCGCTCGTCGGTCAAGCAGATCGCGAGTGGACGGTTCGGCGTCACGAGCGAATACCTCGTCAACGCCGACGACCTCCAGATCAAGATGGCTCAGGGCGCCAAGCCGGGCGAGGGCGGGCAGTTGCCGGGCAACAAGGTGTGGCCGTGGATCGCCAAGACCCGCCACGCCACGCCCGGCGTCGGGCTCATCTCGCCGCCACCGCACCACGACATCTACTCCATCGAGGATCTTGCCCAACTGGTGCACGACCTCAAGTGCGTCAACCCCGCGGCCCGCGTACACGTGAAGCTGGTCTCGGAGGTCGGGGTCGGCACCGTCGCCGCGGGCGTGGCGAAGCTCAAGGCCGACGTCATCCTGATCTCCGGCCACGACGGCGGCACCGGCGCGTCCCCGCTCAACTCGCTCAAGCACGCCGGCACGCCGTGGGAGCTGGGCCTCGCCGAGGCGCAGCAGACGCTGCTGCTCAACAAGCTGCGCGACCGGGTCACGGTGCAGGTCGACGGCCAGCTCAAGACCGGCCGCGACGTGGTGGTGGCGGCGCTGCTGGGCGCGGAGGAGTACGGCTTCGCCACCGCCCCGCTCATCGTCTCCGGCTGCATCATGATGCGGGTCTGCCACCTCGACACCTGCCCGGTCGGCATCGCCACGCAAAACCCGGTGCTGCGCGAGCGCTACACGGGCAAGCCCGAGTTCGTGGAGAACTTCTTCCTCTTCCTCGCCGACGAGGTGCGCGGCTACCTGGCCGAGCTGGGCTTCCGCTCGCTCGACGAGGCGATCGGCCACGCCGAGTTGCTCGACGTGGCGCCCGCGGTCGACCACTGGAAGGCGCGCGGGCTCGACCTCGCGCCCGTGCTGCACGTGCCGCAACTGCCCGAGGGGGCGGCCCGGCGGCGCATCCGCGAGCAGGACCACGGCCTCGACCGCGCGCTCGACAACGAGCTGATCACGCTCGCCGCGCCCGCGCTGGAGCACCGCGAGCCGGTGCGCGCGGCGGTGGACGTCCGCAACGAGCACCGCAGCGTCGGCGCCATGCTGGGCGGCGAGGTCGCCCGCAGGTACGGCGGCGCCGGGCTCCCCGACGACACGATCGACGTGACGCTGCGCGGCACGGCGGGGCAGTCGTTCGGCGCGTTCCTGCCGCGGGGCGTGACGCTGCGCCTCTTCGGCGACGCCAACGACTACGTCGGCAAGGGGCTCTCCGGCGGGCGGATCGTGGTGCGCCCCGACCGCACCGCGCCGTTCGTGGCCGAGGAGTACATCATCGCCGGCAACACCATCCTCTATGGAGCGACCGGTGGCGAGGTCTTCCTCCGCGGCCGGGTCGGCGAGCGCTTCGCTGTCCGCAACTCCGGTGCGGTGGCCATTGTGGAGGGTGTCGGCGACCACGGCTGCGAGTACATGACCGGCGGCACCGTCGTGGTGCTGGGCGCCACCGGCCGCAACTTCGGCGCGGGCATGTCCGGCGGCACCGCCTTCGTGTGGCGCCTCGACAAGAGCCGGGTCAACCCGGAGCTGGTCGAGCTCGAGCCGCTGCGCGACGAGGAGCAGGTCACGCTCCGCACGCTGGTCGAGCGGCACTTCGCGGAGACCGACTCGGCCGTGGCCGAATACCTGCTCAAGCGCTGGCCCGAGGCGGTCGAGGAGTTCACCGCCGTGGTGCCGCGCGACTACAAGCGCGTCATGGAAGCCATCCGCACCGCCAAAGCCGCCGGTCGCGACATCGACGAAGCGGTGATGGAGGTCGCTCGTGCCTGATCCTCAGGGTTTCCTTCGGTACGGGCGCCGGCTGCCGAGCCGGCGCCCGGTCCCGGTGCGCATCCAGGACTGGCGTGAGGTCTACCCGGTCGCCGAAGAGGGGCTGATCCGCGAGCAGGCCACGCGGTGCATGGACTGCGGCATCCCGTTCTGCCACGACGGCTGCCCGCTGGGCAACCGCATCCCCGACTGGAACGACCTGGTCCGCACCGGCAGCTGGGCCTCGGCGATCGAGTCGCTGCACGCCACCAACAACTTCCCGGAGTTCACCGGGCGGCTGTGCCCCGCGCCGTGCGAGGCGGCGTGCGTGCTCGGCATCGCGGGAGGCGAGCCGGTCACCATCAAGCAGGTCGAGGTCGAGATCATCAACCGGGCCTTCGAGAAGGGGTACGTCACCCCGCAGGCCGTGCCGCCGCCGTCCGGCAAGCGGGTCGCGGTCGTGGGCTCCGGGCCCGCCGGCCTCGCCGCCGCGCAGCAGCTCGCCCGCGCCGGCCACCACGTGACGGTGTACGAGCGCGACGACGCGATCGGCGGGCTGATGCGCTACGGCATCCCCGACTTCAAGCTGGAGAAGGAGCACATCGACCGGCGGCTTTCGCAGATGGCGGCCGAGGGCGTGGAGTTTCGGACGTCGGTCAACGTGGGCGTGGACGTGACCGCCGCGCAGTTGCGCGCGGAGCACGACGCGGTGCTGCTCGCGTGTGGCGCGCTCGCCGGCCGGGACACGCCGGAGACGCCGGGGCGGGAGTTGCGCGGCGTGCACCTGGCGATGGACCATCTCGTCCCGGCCAACCGCTTCGTCGCCGTGTCGGCGGCGGCCGCCAAGGACCCGGCCGCGGGTCCGGTGCCTGCCACGCCGATCGACGCCGCCGGCAAGCACGTGGTGATCATCGGTGGCGGCGACACCGCGGCCGACTGCCTCGGCGTGGCCCACCGGCAGGGCGCGGCCGGCATCATCCAGCTCGACCTGTACCCGCAGCCGCCGGGCGCCCGCGACGAGGAGCGCGACCCGTGGCCCACCTGGCCGTGGATCCTGCGCGACTACCCGGCGCACGAGGAGGGCGGCGAGCGGGTCTTCGCGGTCGCGGTCCAGGAGTTCGTCGACGACGGCGCGGGCAACGTCCGGGCCGTGCGGATCGCCGAGGTGACCGTGGAGAAGGTCGACGGGCGGCGGATCCTGACCTTCGTACCCGGCTCCGAGCGCGAGCTTCCGGCCGACCTGGTGCTGCTCGCGATCGGCTTCGAGGGCACCGAGGAGCAGCCGCTGCTCGACCAGTTCGGCCTCACGCGCAACCGCCGAGGCGTGGTCGACGCCCGCCCCGACTGGCAGACGACCGAGGCCGACGGCGTCTTCGTCGCCGGCGACATGCACCGAGGCGCCTCGCTCATCGTGTGGGCGATCGCCGAGGGCCGGGCCGCGGCGGCCGCCATCCACTCGTACATCGGCGGGGCGGGCGCGCTGCCGGCCCCGGTCACCCCGGCGGCCCAGCCGCTGGCGGTCTGAGGCCTGTTTCACAAGGGCCTGGCGGGCCGGGGCGACGACCGGCGGCACCGGAGGCCGCGTCGGCTCGACCGACCCTCGTGAAACAGGCCCTGGGACGAAGGGCGGGGGCCGCCGGCAAGCGGCCCCCGACCTGTTTTAGAACTCCGAGTTGTAGCTGGTGAACGAGCCGGCGTCGACGCGTACGCCAGCCGCCGTGTAGCAGGCGACGTTGCGTACGAGCACGGTCGAGCCGCTGTAGAACCAGCCCGCCTGGATGTTGCAGAACTCGCCGCCGCGGCCGAACGGGGTCACCTGCACCGTGTCCGGCTGCTGGGCCACGGCGCGGAAGCTGACGAGGGTCAGCCCGAGGCCGGAGGCGGACAGGCCGTTGGCGCCGGGGCCGGCGACCGAGCTGAAGTTCGTCGGCGGCGGACCGGGGTTCGGCGCCGGGAGCGGCGGCCGGTTCCAGATGTAGCCGAAGTTCCTGGGCGGGTACGCGTGCCCGAAGAGCGACCGTTCGAACTGGTAGCTCACCGTGAACCCGGTGTCGAACGGCGCGCCGGTCGCGTTGAAGCAGAGCACGATGATGTCCTGCGCGGCCAGGCTGGAGCTCCACCTCGCCACCTCGCAGTGCGCCCCGACGCTCGAATTGACGGCCGTTAGCTGGACGCTCCCGTCGAACGGGCCGGGCGTGCCGAGCGCGGGGAAGGTCACGTGGTACTGGCCAGGCGAGCCGAGGTGCGTGACGCTGTTGCCGCCGCCGAGCACGGAGTTGTACTCGCTCACGATCGCGCCCGTCGGTTGCGCGTGCGCGTAGCCGTAGAGGCCGGGGATGGCGTCCGGCGGCGAGCTGCTCGTGAAGACCGCCGTGAACGCCGTGTTGACGGGGGTACCGCCGGGCCGGTAGCAGCGGACGTACGCCAGCTCGTCGGCGCCGGACGGACCCCAGCGCATCGCCTGGCACCACACCGCGCTGCTGTTGATCGCGGTGACGTGCACGACGCCGCCGCGGGCCGCCTGACCCGGGAAGATGATCCGGTAGACGCCGATCCCGCCGGCCGTGACGGTGGTGGCGGGCGGCCACGTGCCGGAGGGCACCACCGCGGCGCCGTTCCAGAGCACGAAGCCATGACCATCGGGTACGGCTGCCCGCGCCGGTGCCGAGACGCCCACCGCGCCGGCCAACGCGATGACGAGTGCGCTCGCGCCGGCCAGCAGTCTGTGCCTGGTTCCCATATCGCTCCTTCGTGGGTTGGGTATGGGGACGCCAGAACAGAGGAGTTGGTCAATGGATTGATACAGCGGATCTGACGACAGGCGGATGCCGACATTTGACCGGACACCTCCGCGTGATCTTGGCGATATGGAAACGACACAGCCCGCTCGGAAAGTGATCGACATGGCTCCCACTCCACCCACGGACGCCGAGCTCGACACGATGATCCGAGCTCGCCTCGCCTCACTCGGAATCGACCTGGACCAGTTGCCGCCCGGCACGGCCGCCGACCCGGCGACCGGCTCGCCCGGCCGCGACTCCGTACTCGCCTCGCTGCGCTCGTTCGTCCGGAGCACCGTGACGACGCTCGCCGCGTACCAGCTTCCGGCTCCCGCGGGCAGCGATCCGGCCGACGCGGCGGCGTACTCCCAGCAGCCCGCGCCGATGCTCTACCCCTCCATCAGCGCGGCGTGGCGCGAGTGAGCGCCGTCGACCGGCGAGCGTTCCTCGCCCGTACCGCCGCCGTGGGCGCGGCTGCCGCCGCCGGTGCCGCCCTCCTCCCGACCGCCGCGGCGTGGGCCGGTGGCCCCGCCCGCTTCGGCGGCGGCGCGTACGTGCGCCCGCGCCCCGAGGCCATCGCCGACCCCACCGAGCTGACGCTCGCCGAGGCCGCCTGGATGATCCGGAACGGCAAGCTGACCCCGGCCGCGCTCGTCGAGGCGTACCTGGCCCGGATCGGCGAGTACGAGCCGGTGTACCAGGCGTTCAACACCGTGCTCGCCGACCAGGCGCGGGCCGCGGCGAAGGCGGCCGGGCGGCGGAAGCACACCGGCCCGCTGCACGGCATCCCGCTCGCCGTCAAGGACAACTACTGGACCGAGGGCGTGCTCACCACCGCGAACTCGTACCTTTTCCAGGACTTCGTACCCCCGCGGGACGCGACCACGGTGGCCCGCCTCAAGGCGAGCGGCGCGATCGTGCTCGGCAAGACCCAGATGGGTCCACTCGCGACGACCCGGGCGACCACACCGGACGGTCGCATCACGACGGTCAACGCGTGGACACCGACGATCCCGGGTACGGACCCGGGCGGCTCGTCCACCGGCTCGGCGACCGCGGTGGCGGGGCGGCTGGCCACCTCGGGTACGGGCACGCAGACCGGCGGCTCGATCACCGCCCCCTCCAACGCACAGAATCTGACCGGGCTCAAGCCCACCATGGGTCGCGTGTCGCTGGCCGGGATCATCCCGCTCAGCTACACGCGCGACCACCCCGGTCCGCTCGCCCGGGACGCCATGGACGCGGCCATCATGCTCACCGCGATGGCGGGGGAGGACCCGGCCGACCCGCGTACGCAGGGGCTGCCGCGCGTGCCCGACCTGGTGGAGGCGGCGACGCCGGTGCGGTCGGGGCGCAGGGTCCGGGCGCGGTGGAGCACGCGGATCGGCGTACTTCCCGGGTACGCCGACGGCACCTCCGCCACCGCCCTCGCCCGCAAGGCGTTTCTCTCCACTGTGGACGACATCGACGGCGTACGGCTGGTGGACGTGCCGCTGCCCGACGAGTGGGAACTGCTGACCGGCGGCGCGTTCAACAACGTCCGCCTGCCCGAGCGCAGCGAGCCCTTCATGCCGTACCTCCGCACCGACCTGCGCGGCTTCGGCGTCTCGGTGACCGGCTGGCTGCAGGGCGCGCTGCTCGGTTCGAACGAGTTCGTCACCGGCCAGCGGGCCAAGCTGGTGCTGCTCGAACGCGTGCTGGAGCAGATCTTCGAGCGGTGCGACGTGGTGGTGCAGACCGGCCCGGTGCCGTTCGACATCCTCGGCCTGCCGGAGATCGGCTTCCCGATCGGCTTCACGGCCGCCGGGGTCCCGATCGGGGCGATCCTCGGCGGCGAGCCGTACGCGGAGGAGCGCCTGCTCTCGGTCGTGGCCGCCTACCAGGCCGTGACAGACTGGCACTGGCGCCGCCCGCCGAATCCGCCCGCCGCGGGCGGGCCGGCGCTCCGCTCCGCGATGCCCGACCGTGGTCGCCTTACCGCGGAGGACGTGGTCGCGCAGATGCAGTGAACCGGCGGGAAGCAGCGGGTCCGGC
Source organism: Phytohabitans kaempferiae (assembly GCF_042433955.1). Classification (NCBI taxonomy): domain Bacteria; kingdom Bacillati; phylum Actinomycetota; class Actinomycetes; order Micromonosporales; family Micromonosporaceae; genus Phytohabitans; species Phytohabitans kaempferiae. The sequence goes on from NZ_JBHLUH010000021.1 coordinate 145,220, forward strand.
GTTGTGCGGCGCCGGACCCGCGGCTATTTCAGGCGGTGTGCGCGGCCTGGCCCGGTCAGTCGCGCGTCGGCGCGCACGATGATCTGCTGCTCGACGCCGACGCGGAGATCGGGATGGGCGGTCGCGACGCCGGCCAGCGCTTCCCGGACGACCGCCGCGGGGTCATTGATGAACTTCTTCACGGCCGGGCTCCTTCCAGAGGTGGTAGCCCGGGCTGAGGTGTGTTCGGTAATGCTGAAGTGTGTTCGGAACCTTGTGTGCGTTGCGCGCGAGTGTCAAGGGTATGACGCGGGGGCCGATCAGGAGGCCGCGGCGACCCAACGGCGGGTCGCCGCGCGGCCCGCGCCGAGGTCGCGGGAGAGGTGGCGGGCGGTCTCCCGGACCGCGACGGCCAGCCCGTCCCGGGTCTGCCCGGCGAGCAGCCGCTCCACCGGCCCGACCGCCCCGATCGCGCCCACGACCTCGCCGGTGTGGTCGAAGACCGGTGCCGCGATGCCGGCGTCGCCGATGGCGGCCTCGCCCTCCTCGACGGCGTAACCCGCAGCTCGTACCCTCTCCAGATCCTGGACCAGCGCGGCGGGCTCCGTGCGCGTGGCGCCGGTGAGCGCGGCGAGGGGGCCGCGCAGCAACGCCGCGCGGTCGGCGTCGGGCAGGTGCGCGACGATGGCCTTGCCCAACGCGCAGGTGTGCCACGGGATGACCGCGCCCACCTCGATGATCTGCACCGCGCCCTCGGGGCGGAACGCGTGGTGCAGGACCAGCACGTGGTCGCCGGAGAGCGCGCCGACCCAGACCGCCTCGTTGGTCCGGTTGGCCAGGCCGCCGGCCCAGGCCACCGAGCGGACCCGCAGCTCGTGGGTCTCCAGGTAGGCGTTGCCGAACTCGAGGAGGGCGGGGCCGAGCCGGTACTTGCCGGTCTCGCTGTCCTGCGCCACGAGCTGGCCCGCCTCGAGCGTGCGGAGCAGCGCGTGGGCGGTGGGCTTGGCGACTCCGACGCGCTGGGCCACCTCGGTCACGCCGGCGCCCCGCGCGGCGGAGCCGAGCACGCGCAGGATCTCGATCGCCCGCGCTACCGACTGGACCATGGTGCCGCCTCTCCGCCCACCGCGGAGGCCGGGCGGTTCACTGTTGCCGAACGGTGTTTTGGAAAATACCATTTTCGGTCATGGCGGGATTCGTGGGCATCGTGCTCGTCTCGCACAGCGCGGAGCTCGCCGCCGGTTTTGCGGGAGCTGCTGTTGCAGGTGGGTGGGCGGTCGCTCACGGTCGAGGTGGCGGGCGGCACCGAGGAGGGCGGCATCGGCACCAGCTACGACCTGGTGCGGGCCGCGATCGAGAGGGCGGACGCCGGCGCCGGCGTGGTCGTGCTGCCGGACCTGGGCAACTCGGTCCTGACCACGCGGGCCGTGCTCGACGACCACCCCGGCCCCGCCGTCACCATCGTCGACGCCCCGCCGGCACGACCGTCACGCTGCGCGCCACCGGTCCGGCCGCGGCCGCGGCGGTGGACGCCGTGGCGGCCGTGCCGAGCGCGGCGGAGTAGGGTCCTCCGGGCACCTCGGGACTCGTCCGGTGGGACCTCTGATGCCCCCGGTGGTGGGGACGTCGGCGTGGGGCGGGCGGTACTAAGCTGCCGGTGACGGTCGCCGACGCCCGCCGCCTACAAATATCCGACAGGGGTCGGCCCGAGGGCCGATCCGGCGGAGGGACTAGCCTGATGACCGTGACACGCCGCGCGAAGATTGTCTGCACTCTCGGCCCCGCCACTTCCTCTCCGGAGCGCATCCGGGGCCTTGTAGACGCCGGGATGGACGTGGCCCGCCTCAACTTCAGCCATGGCTCGCACGAGGACCACGAGCAGGTCTACCAGCGCGTTCGGGAGGCGGCCGAGGCCGCCGGCCGGGCCGTCGCCATCCTCGCCGACCTCCAGGGTCCCAAGATCCGCCTTGGCAAGTTCGCCGAGGGTCCGGTCGAGTGGCGCACCGGTGACACCGTCGTGATCACCGGCGACGACGTGGTGGGCACCGCCGACCGGGTCTCCTGCACCTATCGCAAGCTCCCGCACGAGGTCAAGGTCAGCGACCGCCTCCTGATCGACGACGGCAAGGTGGCCGTCGAGGTGAGCGCCGTGCATGGCAACGACATCCGTTGCCTGGTGGTCGAGGGCGGCCCGGTCTCCAACCACAAGGGCGTCTCGCTGCCCAACGTGGCGGTGAGCGTGCCGGCACTGTCCGAAAAGGACGCCACCGACCTGCGCTTCGCGCTGGGGCTCGGCGTCGACCTGGTGGCGCTCTCGTTCGTGCGCTCGCCTGAGGACATCAAGCTCGTTCACGCGATCATGGACGAGGAGGGCGTGCGCCGCCCGGTGCTCGCCAAGGTGGAGAAGCCCGAGGCGGTGACCCATCTGGAGGCGATCGTCGACGCGTTCGACGGCGTCATGGTGGCCCGCGGCGACCTCGGCGTGGAGCTGCCGCTCGACCAGGTGCCGCTGGTGCAGAAGCGGGCCGTCCAGCTCTGCCGGGAAAACGCGAAGCCGGTCATCGTCGCGACCCAGATGCTCGACTCGATGATCGAAAATTCGCGCCCGACCCGCGCCGAGGCCTCCGACGTGGCCAACGCGGTGCTCGACGGCGCCGATGCGGTCATGCTCTCCGGCGAGACCAGCGTGGGGAAGTACCCGGTGCTCACGGTCAGCACGATGGCCAAGATCGTGACGACCACCGAGGCCGGCTCGATCGGCGTGCCCCGCCTCCAGCACGACCCCCGCACGCACGGCGGCGCGCTCACCGTGGCCGCCTCGCAGATCGCCCGCAACATCGGCGCCAAGGCCCTCGTCGCCTTCTCGCAGACCGGCGACACGGTGCGCCGCCTCTCCCGGCTGCACTGCGAGCTGCCGCTGCTGGCCTTCACGCCGGTGCCCGAGGTGCGCAGCCAGCTGGCGCTCTCCTGGGGCGTGGAGACGTTCCTGGTGCCGTTCGTGCAGCACACCGACGACATGTTCCGGCAGGTCGACCTGGCGCTGCTGGGCATCGGCCGGGCCAATCCCGGCGACTACGTGGTGGTCGTCGCCGGCTCCCCGCCCAACGCGCCCGGCTCCACCAACACGCTGCGGGTGCACCAGCTCGGTTCCCTGGTCGACGCGGCGACGGCGGCGCGAAGCAGCGGCCGGTGACCGACACCGGCGCCGCGGGGGCGTCCCCGCTCCACGGGCGGCGGCCGTGAGCGACCCGCTCGTCGGTCAGGCGGCGGTCGACCATCTCCTCGAGGTGCTCGACCTGAAGGAGCTGGGGCCGTTCACGTTCCGGGGGATCAGCCCTCCGGTCGGCCCGCAGCGGGTCTACGGCGGCCAGGTCGCCGGCCAGGCGCTGGTGGCCGCCGGCCGCACGGTCGACCCGTCCCGGCTGGTCCACTCGCTGCACGGCTACTTCGTGCGCCCCGGCGACCCGACCGAGCCGATCGAGTACCACGTGGAGAACATCCGCGACGGCCGCTCCTTCTCCGTGCGCCGCGCGGTCGCGGTGCAGGGCGGTCACACGATCTTCTTCATGTCCGCGTCGTTCCACCGGCAGGAGGAGGGGCTCGACCACCACGCGCCGGCCCCGCCCGGCGTGCCCGGCCCGGACGAGGTGCCGACGATGGCCGACCGCCTCGCCCGCTACGCCGACCGCGCCGGCATCTGGGCGGCCATCCCGCGCCCGATCGACGTGCGCTACGTGGGCGAGCCCGGCTGGGTCGCGCCCGGCGACCGCCCCGCCGACCCGTACCAGCGCGTGTGGATGCGGATCGACGGGCGGCTCCCCGACGATCCGCTGCTGCACGCGTGCGCGCTGACGTACGCGTCCGACCTCACCCTCCTCGACTCGGTGCTCTCCGTGCACGGCGAGGTGTGGGGGCCGGGCGGCGTGGTGGGGGCGAGCCTCGACCACGCGCTGTGGTTCCACCGGCGGTTCCGTGCCGACGAGTGGTTCCTGTACGACTGCTGGAGCCCTTCCGCCTCCGGCGCCCGAGGGCTGGCCACCGGGCGCATGTTCACCGAGGCGGGGCGGCACGTGGCGACAGCCGTGCAGGAAGGGCTGCTCCGTCGCGTGGGCGGCTGACCCGCGCGGCGCTTGCCTTCTGTGCGCGGTGCTCGCCTTGTGCGCGCGGTGCTCGCCTTGTGCGCGTGGTGCTGGCCTTGTCCGTGTGGTGCTGGCCTTGTGCGCGCGGCGCTCGTCTTCTGCGTGGCCCTCGCCCGGCGGCCCTGAGGCGTGGTCGGGCATCGCTCGGTGGCGTGTGGGTGGGCTCCCGGTCGGCATTCTCGACCGGGATAATGGGAATCATGCGACTGTCTGCCCGGGTCGACTACGCGCTGCGCGCCGTCGTCGAGCTCGCCACCGCCGTCGAGGGCCCGCTGACCGCCGAGCGCGTCGCGAAGGCGCAGGAGATCCCGCCCAAGTTCCTGGAGAGCATCCTGCTCCAGTTGCGCCGCGGCGGGGTGGTGCACGCCCAGCGCGGCCCGGAGGGGGGCTACTGGCTGGCCCGCCCGGCCGGCGAGATTTCGCTCGCCGACGTCATCCGCATCATCGACGGTCCGCTCGCGCACGTGCGCGGGCAGCGGCCGGAGGAGCTGGGATACCACGGCGCGGCCGCCGCCCTCCAGGAGGTGTGGATCGCGCTGCGGGCCAGCGAGCGGCAGATCCTCGAGTCGGTGACCGTCGCCGACGTGGCCACCGGCCAGCTCCCCGAGCGGGTGCGCGAGCTGGTCGCCGACCCGAGCGCCTGGGCCTGATCAGGTCTCATTTTGCGGTACCGGCTTGACGCCGCCGGCCATCTCCCGGATTCTCGACTAAGTCAATCGGAATTACCGAAGAGGTGGACAACGTGCGGAAGCTGATCGTCCTCGCTCTCGTGGGGCTCGCCGCGCAGCTCGTCGACGGCGCGCTCGGCATGGCGTACGGCGTCACGTCCACCACGCTCCTCCTCGTCGCCGGTGTCGCCCCCGCTTCCGCCTCCGCCTCGGTGCACCTGGCCGAGCTGGGCACCACGCTCGCCTCCGGCGCGGCACACTGGCGCTTCGGCAACGTCGACTGGAGCGTGGTGCGCCGCATCGCGCTGCCGGGCGGCATCGGCGCGTTCGCCGGCGCGACCTTCCTCAGCTCGATCTCCACCGAGGCGGCCGCGCCCTGGATGGCGGGCATCCTGCTCACGCTCGGTGTCTACCTGCTGATCCGCTTCACCCGCCCGCTCGGCGAGCGCCGCGCCCGCCGGCCGCTGCGCTCGCGCTTCCTCGCCCCGCTGGGGCTGGTGGCCGGCTTCGTCGACGCGACCGGCGGCGGTGGCTGGGGTCCGGTGGCGACGCCGTCGCTGCTGGTCTCGGGGCGGATGGAGCCGCGCAAGGTGATCGGCTCGGTGGACACGTCCGAGTTCGTGGTCGCGGGAGCGGCGAGCATCGGCTTCCTGATCGGGCTCGGCTCGGAGGGCTTCATCCTGCCCACCGTCGCCGCGCTCCTGGTGGGCGGCCTGATCGCGGCACCGCTCGCCGCCTGGCTGGTGCGGATCGTGCCGGCCCAGCTGCTCGGCGCCGCGGTGGGCGGGGTGATCGTGCTGACCAACTCGCGCACCATGATGCGGGCCTTCGACGCGCCGGGCGGGCTGCGCCCCGTCGTGTACGTGGCGGTCATCGCCGCCTGGGCCGGTGCGCTGGTGCTGGCCGTGCGCACGCTGCGCCGTACCCGCAAGGCGGCCGCCGAGGCCGCGGAGGCACCGGAGCCCGTACCCGCTCTCGACGCGGCCTAGCCCAACCTCGACGCGGGGCCGCCGACCCCGCGGAGGCACCGCGCGGTCGCCTGCCTGGACGTCGGCCCTGCCGGCCTGATCCAGGAGATCCGATCGAGGCGACAGGCGCGCTGCGTCCGTGGCGATTTCCTGCCCCCGGGAGCCTGTTGCAAAATCGTCAGATTCGCGCGAACTGAGGGTCGCGCTAACCCTCGCTGGCCGCCGTTCGACGGCCAGCGACCGATACAGCCGTGTTCTTCTTGACACTCACTGTGATCCAGCAATTTTGCAACAGGCTCCGGGAGGAGCAATTTCTCGCCACGGACGCCGCCAACTCGGGTCATGGATCGAGCGACGTCCGGCGACGCTCGCCGCGCTGGCGCGTGGAGACAGCACGGCGAGAAACGCGGGCCGCGGCGGTCCGGAGATCGAATCGCGGACCGCCGCGGCGGTGGGCAGGTGCGTGACCGGCGCGCCTGGTGGTTCAGGGGGCGGCGGTGCCGCCCCGGGAGTAGCGGGATGTGCGGCCGTGCCGGCGCGAAGGGCGGACCCATACCCCCGCCACCGAGGTGTTCGTGCGGTCGCGCGGGCGGAGCGGCGACGCGAAGAGCGGGACCGATGCGGCCGCGTTGTCGAAGCGGGGCACGATCCAGGCGTACACGACCCGCAGGACGCCGGTGACGGGGAACAGCGAGCGTGCGTCAGCCACTACCCCATTACAGCAGTGTTCGGAAGGATTGCGGCCGGATCAGAATTATGGGCGCCGGCCCCGGCGTCGCGTGCGCCGCCAGCCCGGACAGTGGGCCCAACCGCGCCTTCGGCAGCCGCGCCGAGAGCACCACCGAGAGCGGCGCCAGCGGTCGCCCCACGAGCGGCCACACCGGCGACCCCAGCGGCGGCGGTCGACGTGCGGACCGTCAGGCGCGGGTCCAGCAGCGTGGCGCCGGGCACCTGCTGCCCCTCCAGCTTGCGCATCAGCAGCGTGACCGCCTGGTGCCCCACGTCTTCGGCGGGGATGAGCACCGAGGTGAGCGCCGGGCTGGCCCGCTCGGCCACCTCGTCGGGGCAGATGGCGACGACCGAGATGTCGTGCGGCACCTGGCGGCCGAGCAGCGGCAGCGCGGCGAGCAGGTGCGCCACGGCCGCCTCGTTGTGCACGACGAGACCGGTGAGGCTGGGATGGCGGTCGAGCAGGCCGGCGAGCTCCTGGCGTACGGCGTCGAAGCTCTCCTCGCACGGCTGCGCGATCGCCTCGATGCCGTATCGTTCGGCGGTCTCGGTGAAGCCGGCGCGCGTGCGGTGGGCGAAGCCGGTGTCCCGCTCGTACACAACGGCGGGCGCGCCGAGCAGCGCGATCTCGCGGTGCCCCAGCGAGGCGAGGTGGTCGACGCAGGCGGCGCCGGCCCGGTAGAAGTCGAGGTCGACGCAGGTGAGGTTTTCCGCCTCGGCGGGGAAGCCGATCAGCACGCTCGGCCGCTCCAGGTCGCGCAGCAGCGGCACGCGGGGGTCGTGCATCTCCACGTCCATGAGCACGATGCCGTCGACCATCGCGCTGGCGGCGATCCGGCGCAGCCCGTCGGGGCCCTCGTCGGCGGTCACCAGCAGCACGTCGTGGTCGAACTGCCGAGCCGTCGTCACCACCGCCGTCGCGAACTGCATCAGCACCGGCAGGTGCATGCCCGATCGCAGCGGCAGCACCAGTGCGATCACGTTGGCCCGCTTGCTGGCGAGGGCGCGCGCGCCCGCGTTGGGGTGGTAGCCGAGCGCGCGGATGCTCGCCAGCACGCGCTGCCGCGTGGTGGCGGAGATCGCCCGCTTGCCGCTCAGCACGTATGACACCGTGCTCACCGCGACGCCGGCGTGCCGGGCCACGTCGGTGATCGTGACCATGTCGGCGCGCTTGGCGCCACCGGCTTCAGCCACTCGACGCCTCCATCCCGCCACTGGTGAACGTCAGACAGCTCACCGTAGCGCCTGGCGCCTCGAACGACAGGTAAAGGTCCTGCACGCCGGCCGCGCCGGTCACCGGCGCGTGCACCTCGGCCCAGTCGTGCCGGCCGTTGGCCGTCGGCACGACGATGCTCCCGGCCACCGGCCCGGAGAGCGGGTCGTCGAGGCGCAGCGTCACGCGGGCGCCGGCCGCTTCCCGGGTACGGCTGGTGACGCGCGCCGCCACCGCGCCCGCGCCCGCCCCGAAGTCGACCCGCTGGAAGCCGATCCAGCCGGCCGGCTCGGCGGCGCCCACCGCGTCGGCGCGGGCCGGCTCGTCGTCGAGCAGCACGGTGCCGGCGTAGTCGTCGTGGTCGACCGCCCACAGGGGACCGTCGAGCGGCCGCCGCGGGCCGACCTCCTCGCCGCGCACCGACAGCGTCGCGGTGAGCGCGATGTCCGCACTGGACCGTCCGATCTGGATGGTGTGGCGGGCGGTCTCCACGACGCGCGCCCCGCGGGTCACGTCCCAGAACCAGAGGTCCGCGGCCCGCAGCGGGAACGTGACGGTCGCCCTCTCGCCGGGCTCAAGCGTGATCCGCCGGAACGCGCGGAGCCGGCGCAGCGGCTGCTTGACCCGGGAACGGCGCTGGCGCGTGTAGAGCTGCACGACCTCGTCGCCGGCCCGGTCACCGGTGTTGGTGACGTCGACCGCCACCTCGACCGTCCCGCCCGCGTCTACCTCCACAGTGGATAGTCGCAGGTCCGAGTACGCGAACGAGGCGTAGCTCAGCCCGTGCCCGAAGGGGTACAGCGGCTCGCCCCGGTAGTAGAGGTACGTGGCGTCGCAGGCGATCACGTCGTAGTCGAGCAGGTCGGGCAGCTCGGACGCGTCCCGGTACCAGGTCTGGGTGAGCCGCCCGCCCGGGTCGGCCGCGCCGAGCAGCACGTCGGCGAGCGCGTTGCCGTACTCCTGCCCGCCGTGCGACGACCACAGCACAGCCGGCAGGTGCGTGTCGGCCCAGCCGATCCCGTACGGGTAGCTGCTGGTCACCACGAGCACCGTGCGCGGGTTGGCCGCGTGTACGGCCCGGATCAGCGCCTCCTGCGCGGGCGGGAGCGCGAGGTTGGGGCGGTCTTCGGTCTCCCTTCCGTTGATCATGGGGTGGTTGCCGACCACCACCACGGCCACGTCGGCGTCGCGGGCGGTGGCCGCCGCGTCCCGTGCCCCGTCGGCGACGAGCTCGACCGTGAACGGCGTGCCCCCCTCGGCGCCGGCCGCGTCGGCCCGCAGCACCCCGTCGGGGCCGGCCGCGACGTACCGCCCGGTGGCGAGATGGTGGAGCACGACCTGGCCGGCGCCCCGCTCCACCAAGCGGAACGTCTCCCGCACGATCCAGCCGCCGGGCTGGGGGCGGTCGTTGAGGAGTACCCCGTTGTCGTCGACCCCGACGTGCATGGCGTTGGCCGCGGCCCGCAGCGCGACGACGCCCTCGCCCCAGTCGAAGAGGTCGAAGCTCGCCTCCGGGCCGGGCGCGGCGCCGTCCGCGCGCAGCGGTCCGTCGGCGGCCCACGCGTAGCCGTCCGGGCCGCGCAGCGCGATGCGGTCCACGCCCTCGTGGAAGGTGGCGTGCACGCGCGCGGCCAGCCCGCCGTACGCGGTGACCGCGTAGGGGAGCGTGCCGCTGTACCAGTCTTCGTGCAGCGTGTCGGCGAGCGGCCCGATCACCGCGACCGTGCCGCCGCGGAGGGGGAGCAGGTCGTCCTCGTTCTTGAGCAGGACGATCGACTGCCGGGCGGCTTCCCGCGCCAGCTCCTGGTGTGCCGCGCAGTTGATCACGTCGGCGGTGATCCCCGCGTACGGGTTGCGCTCCGGCGGGTCGAACTCGCCCAGCCGGAACCGCGTCGTGAGGATGTGCCGCGCGGCCCGGTCGACGTCCGACTCGTCGAGCAGCCCGCGATCGAGCGCCTCGGTGAGCCGCGCGAGCGTGGGGCCGGAGTCGCCGTCGTCCTCGGTGAAGCTGTCGATGCCGGCCCGCAGCGCGGCGGCGTATCCGGCCGCGTGGTCACCGTGGTAGCCCTGGTCGCCGGCGATCTGCGAGGCCGCCGAGGCGTCGCTGACCACCAGCACCTCGTCTTCGGTCCACCGGCGCAACTCGTCGTTGATGAGGGGGCTGAGGTGGGCCGGCCGCCCGTTGACGAGGTTGTACGACGCCATCGCCGCCACCGCCGCGCCCGCCTCGATGGGCGCGCGGAACGCCGGCAGCTCGTACTCGTGCAGCACGCGCGGCGGCAGGTTGCTCGACGTGAGGTGGCGGTCGGTCTCGTTGTTGTAGCCGAGGAAGTGCTTGAGCGTCGGCGCGGTGCGCAGGTAGACGGGGTGGTCGCCGCGCAGCCCCGAGGCGTACGCGGTGCCCATCACGCCGGTCAGCCACGGGTCTTCGGCGTACCCCTCCTCGTTGCGGCCCCAGCGGGGGTCGCGCAGCGGGTTGACCACGGGCGCCCACACGTTGAGGCCGACCCGCGCCGGGTCCTTGTGGTGGAAGCCGCGCACCTCGTCGCCCACGGCCTCGCCGACGGCGTGCACCAGCTCGGGGTTCCAGGTGCTGGCCAGCCCCACCGCCTGGGGGAAGACGGTCGTGGGGCCGACCCAGGCCAGGCCGTGCAGCGCCTCCGTGCCGGTGCGGAAGGAGCCGATCCCGAGGCGGGGGACCGGCGCCTGGTGCTGGTGGAGCAGTGCGACCTTCTCGGCCAGGCTGAGGCGGCCCAGCAGGTCGGCCACTCGGGCAGGGAGCGGCCGGTCCGGGTCGCGAAACGTCTCTGTCATCGCTTTCACCCGTCCTCTATGGACTTCGAAGCGCTTTGAGGAGCCAACGTCGCGGTGGGAGATCCGCGGAGGTCTGTCTGCTCGAAGCGCTTCGACAAGCCGTCGAAGAAAACTCCGTCGCGTTTCACGAGTGTTACGCCCGGAGCCCTCTGAGACTCGCACCAGATAGCGGTCCAGGTCAATAGGAGCGCTCCCACGAAGTTTCAGGAAAGCGCTAACCCGCAGGTCACAGGCGGGTGACCGGCGGCGGGAGGGTGAGCCCTTCGGGCGTGTCCGTTGGAGATCCACTTCGTGGGAGACGCCCCGCGGCCGGGCCCCATGAGGTGGGACCGACGGCCGGGCCGAGGTCGAGCGCGGCCCGGCGGTCCGCCCGGTCAGGAGCGCGACGAGGTCACACCGCCGGGAACGGGGGGAGATGGCCGGCGTCCACCGCCGCCAGCGCCCTCGCGGCGCCACCGGTCGCGGCGGCGCCCTGGGCGAGCCCGGAGGCGACGATCCGGCAGCCACCGGCGTCGGGGGCCACCGCGCGGACCGCGAGCTCGGCCTGCGCCGCGGGCAGGATCCAGGGCGCCAGCGGTACGAAGTTGCCGCCCAGCACCACCACGTCGGGGTTGACCAGGTTGGCCAGGATGCTCACGCCGTGCCCGAGATGCCGCCCCACCGCCGCGAGCGCGTCGACCGTGGCGGCGTCGTCCCGGCGGGCGCGCCGCACCACCTCGTCGATCTCCGGCGCGAAGTCGGTGACCGGGCCGTCGGCCTCGGCCTCCGGCAGCACGCGCTGGATGATCGCCCGTACGCCGGCGAGCGCCTCCAGGCAGCCCACACGCCCGCAGGGACACAGCGGACCGCCCGGGTCGAGCTGGAGGTGCCCGATCTCGCCGCTGAACCCCCGGCCGCCGCGCAGCAGCCGCCCGTCGACCACCACGCCGGCGCCGATGCCCAGCTCGCCGGTGAGGTAGACGAGGTTGGCCGTGCCGGCGAAGGCGCCGTAGCGGTGCTCGGCCAGCGCGGAGAGGTTGGCGTCGTTGTCGACCGCGACGTCGTACTTGGGGTCGCGGAGCGCGCGCACCAGGTCGGCGCGGAGCTCGACGTCGCGCCAGCCGAGCCCGGTCGCGAGCCGCACCGCGCCGTCGGCGTCGACCAGCCCCGGCACGCCCACGGTCACGCCGAGCACCTGCCGGCCCTGGGCGGCCACGCGCGAGGCGGCCCGGGAGGCGAGCGCGGCGATCGTGCTGACCGCCTTGCCGGCCGCCGTCTCCGTGCCGGTGAAGGCGCGGCGCCAGGAGAGCAGCTGCTCCCCGGCGAGGTCGACCGCGACGGCGGTGAGGTGGTCGGCGGAGACCTCCATGCCGATCGCCGCGTACGGCTGGCCGTCGAGCACCAGCATCGTCGCCGGCCGCCCGATCCGGTGCTCGGCGAGCCCCGTCTCGCGCAGCAGCCGCCGCTCGATGAGGTCGGCGACCAGGCTGGAGACGGTCGCCTTGTTGAGCCCGGTCGCGGCCGCGATGTCGGCGCGCGAGCACGGCGCGTGGGTGCGGACATGGCGGAGTACGACGGCGAGGTTGGTGGCTCGCACGTCGGCGAAGTCGGCCGGCTGCGGCCCGCTCTGCATCGTGATCAAGTCAGCCCCGTTCCCGGCGTCGGTCTGATGGTGCCCCGGGCTGGCCTGACCATCATGCCGTACCGGGTCCGCCCTTGTGGCGGCGGTCACCGTTGGTCTAGTTTGTGATTCGCGAGACTTTGTTTAGTCAGTAGACGAACTAACTACAGTCATACCACTTTTTGCCAATAGAAGGGAGTGCGCCGTGACTCCACCCCTCGCGGGCGCGGCGACCAACCGCAGAAAATTCCTCGGCCTCACGGGGCTCAGTGCCGTCGCCGTCGCCGGTGGTGGCCTGCTCAGCGCCTGTGGGGAAGGGGGCGGGAGCAAGGGCGCCGCGACCGACACCAACAAGGTCTCCGGCGTGCTGCCGGCGCAGGGCAAGCTGCCGGACGGCATCCCGCAGCCGGACATCACGAGCACCCGCCCGATCCCCGACGGCTACAAGGCATACCCGAGCAACCTGGTCGACGTGATCGCCGACAAGCCCGGCTCCAGCGGCAAGGAGATCAGCGCGATGACGCCGGCGTGGGGTCCGGCGCCGCCCGGTATCGGGCAGAACGCCTATCTCACCGCGATCAACCAAGAGCTGGGCGTACCGATCAACTTCTCCATCCAGGACGGCCTCACGTACGCCGACAAGCTCAACGCGATGCTCGGTGCCCGCGACGTGCCCGAGCTGCTCTGCGTCCCGCAGTGGGAGGTGGAGAAGCTGCCCCGCTTCGCCGACGCGGTCAAGGTGCTCTTCGAGGACCTCACCGACTACCTCTCCGGCGACAAGGTCAACGCCTACCCGATGCTCGCCACCTTCCCCACCGGCGCCTGGCAGAACGCGCTGTGGAACCAGCGCCTCATGGCGATCCCCAACCCCACCGACGGCCCGTTTCCATGGGCGCTCTTCTACCGGAAGGACCTGCTCGACGCGAAGGGCCTGACCTACCCCAAGTCGATCGACGACCTGCTCGCGATCGGCAAGCAGGTGACCGACACGAAGGCCGGCGTGTGGGCGTTCGACGACATCTTCGCGATGGTGCAGATGTTCCACAAGGTGCCCGCCTCGGAGACCGGTTGGCGGCTGAAGGCGGACGGTACGCCGGAGCACAAGTACGAGACGCCCGAGTTCAAGCAGGCGCTGGAGGTCATGGCGCGGATCTACAAGGACGGCCTGGTCCACCCCGACCTGGTGGCGAGCAAGGGCGGCGACGCCAAGAAGCTCCTGGAGAGCGGCCGGATCATCTTCAAGCAGGACGGCATCGGGGCCTGGCAGGGCATGCAGGCGCAGCAGCAGAAGGTCACGCCCGCGTTCAACCTCCAGCCCGTGCCGATCTTCTCGGCCACCGGCGGCGACCCGCTGGTCTGGGGCGACGACAAGCCGATCTCGTACACCTTCGTCAAGAAGGGCGTCGGCAAGGAGCGCGTCGAGGAGCTGCTCCGCGTGATCAACTGGTGTTCGGCGCCGTTCGGCAGCAAGGAGTGGCACGTCCGCGAGTACGGCGTCGAGGGCCAGCACCACACGATCTCCGCGGACGGCCCGGTCAAGACCGACCTGGGCTTCAAGGAGATCGCCAACCAGTACTTCTTCGTCAGTGGCCGCAGCCCGGTCGTGCAGCCGTGGCCGGAGACGCCGAACTACGTGACCGACGTGCTGACCTACTCCAACTCCATGGTCAAGTTCATGGAGACGAACCCGTGGGACGGCATCAAGCTGGAGTTCCCGGCCACGTACAAGTCGCAGACCGTGCCGTACGAGGACAAGATTACCGACATCGTGCGGGGCCGGCGCGCGCTGACCGAGTTCGACGGGCTCGTGACCGAGTGGCGTGCGGCCGGCGGCGGCGACGAGGCCCGCGACTTCCTGGCCAAGGCGCGGAGCGACGCGGGTAAATGAGCGCGGTGACCGCCCGGCTCGTCCAGTGGCCGCCCGCGGCGGAGCGAGGACGGCCATGAGCACCGAGGCACCAGCGGCGGCCGGGACCAGCCAGGAACTGGCCCGGCCGCCAAGCCCGGCCGAGCCCCCGAAGAAGCGGCGCCGGCCGAAGGTACCCCTGCGAGCGCGGCTGCGCCGGGACTGGCCGCTGCTGCTGATGGTGTTGCCGGCCGGGCTCCTGCTGCTGGTCTTCCACTACCTGCCCACGCTCGGCAACGTGGTCGCGTTCCAGGACTACAACCCGTACGCCGGGGACGGGCCGCTCTCGGCGTTCCTGGCCAGCGAGTGGATCGGGTTCGGCAACTTCAACACGCTCTTCAGCGACCCGGCGTTCTGGGACGCGCTATGGAACACGCTCACCATCACCGCGTTCCAGCTGGTCTTCTTCTTCCCGCTGCCGATCGGGCTGGCGATCCTGCTCAACAGCGTGCTCTCCAGCAAGGTGCGGGGCTTCATCCAGACCGTCGTGTACCTGCCGCACTTCTTCAGCTGGGTCCTCGTGGTCACGTTCTTCGTGCAGATGCTCGGCGGGGCCGGACTGCTCTCCCAGGAGCTGCGGCAGGCGGGCATCGAGCCGCCGAACATCATGACCAACCCGGACACGTTCATCGTGCTGGTCACCGCCGAGGCCGTGTGGAAGGACGCCGGCTGGGGCATGATCGTCTTCCTGGCCGCGCTGTCGATGATCGACCCCAACCTGTACGAGCAGTCCGCCGTGGACGGCGCCGGCCGGTGGCGCCGCCTGTGGCACGTGACGCTCCCCGGGCTGCGGCCGGTCATCATACTGCTGCTGATCCTGCGCCTCGGCGACGCGCTCTCGGTCGGCTTCGAGCAGTTTCTCCTCCAGCGTGACGCGGTCGGCCGCGACGCCGCCGAGGTGCTCGACACGTTCGTGTACCACCAGTCCATCACCACGGGCAACTTCGGGTTCGGCGCGGCCGCCGGCCTGTTCAAGGCCGCTGTCGGGCTCGTACTGATCCTGGTCGCCAACCGGATCGCCCACATGATCGGCGAGCGGGGGTTGATCTCGCGGCAATGAGTGAACGTAGCGAGCGAATCATCGGGCGCGAGGTGTCTGGAGCCTCGCGGCCGTCCGCGGCTAAGCGAGGACTTCCATGAGCGGCACACGTCCCGTCTGGGAAGAGAAGCCGACCCCCCTCGGGCTGGCCGGCAAGGGCGCCGCCCTCACGCTCATGGCGCTGGTGGTGCTCATTCCAATGTGGTCGGTGCTGGTCACCAGCCTGTCGTCCCGCAAGACCATCAACGACGCGGGCGGCATGGTGATGGTGCCGAAGGGCATCGACGCCTCGGCGTACGTGACCATCTTCTCCGGCGGCATCGTGACCCGGGCGCTCTGGGTCACCACGCTTGTCACAGTCGCCGGCACGGTCGTCAGCCTCACGGTGACCGTGCTCGCCGCGTACGGGCTCTCCCGGCCCGGCTCGGTCGGGCACCGTACGTTGCTCTTCTTCTTCCTGCTCACGTTCCTGATCTATCCCGGCCTGGTGCCCAGCTACCTCGTGGTCACCGGCGTCGGTCTCAAGGACAGCCTGTGGGCGCTGATCCTGCCGAGCGCGGTCAGCGTCTTCAATCTGATCGTCGTCCGCGGCTTCTTCCAGGGGCTGCCCAACGAACTCATGGACAGCGCGCGCATCGACGGGGCGGGCGAGTTTCGCATCCTGTGGCGTATCGTGCTGCCGCTCAGCCGCCCGGTCATCGCGGTGGTGGGGCTCTTCTACGCGGTGGGCTACTGGAACGTCTGGTTCAACGCGCTGCTCTACATCGACAGCAACGACAAGTTTCCGATCCAGCGCATCCTGCAGAGCATGATCCTGCAAGGCCAGTCGCCCAGCTTCTCCGGCCAGTCGGTCGGCTCGCTCCCGCCCACGCAGGCCATCAAGATGGCGGTCGTGGTGGTGACGGTGGCGCCGATCGTGCTGGTGTACCCCTTCGTCCAGCGCCACTTCGTGAAGGGCGTCATCGTCGGCGCCATCAAGGGCTGACCGAGCGCCGGTAGGGGCCGTTTGGGCCCCTACCGGGCTTCGGCGGATCAGACGCCCGCGACCGAGAGGATCCAGGAGCGGTTGGCGGCCACGCTGCCGTAGTTCTGGTACGTGGAGCCGTTGCCGGTCGAGCAGACGCCGACCTGCTGTCCATTGTAGAACTGCGGGCCGCCGGAGTCGCCGCGCCAGGCGACGCCGTTGCCGCGGTTGCTGCGGATCGCCGGACCGCCGTACGCGTCCGTGGCGCTGTTGGAGGTGACGGTCACCGTGGCGGTCTTGAGCTGGCTGGAGGCGGGGCAGTTGGTGCAGGTGCGGCCCCAGCCGTAGATGTTGTTGGTCGAGCCGACCGGCGGGTTGCTGTTCGCCAGGGTCACGTACGTGGTGGAGACGCCGCTGCTGAGGCGGAGCAGCGCCAGGTCGTTCTGGCCGTAGGTGGCGGTGACGTTGCGGGTCTGGCCGCCCGAGGCGTAGTACACGCTGCCGACCCGGACGGACATGGTGCCGCCGAGGCAGTGGCGCGCGGTGAGTACCCACTGGGACGCGATGATCGAGCCGGAGCAGGTGAACGAGCCGCCGCTGAAGACGGCCGCCGCCCAGGGGGCGGAGGAGACGGTGCCGCCACCGATGATGTAGGGCTGTACCGGGGCGGCGGAGGCGGTGGTCGGCGCGACGAGGGCGCCGACGAGAGCGGTGGCCGTGGTGGCCAGGAGCAGGCGAATGCGCACTACGGACTCCTTGTGGGACGACCGAAGGGGGTTGACGCACAAGGTTAGGCATCCACGATGCTCGATGCTAATCCCGAATGGGTACTACCAGCGGCCTATGACACGCGAAGCCGGGACCGCCGCGGACAGGGGCGCAGGCGTGGCACCCCCACCATGGCACCACGCCTGCGCCTAGCGAACCTCTCCCGACCCTGCCTCGCGGTGCGCCCGTGCGGCCGGCGCGTCCGCGCTGTTCGGGCCGGGAGAAGTTCGGCGATCAGGTCGCCAGCACCACGTGCGAAACGTCCTGACCACGGTCGAAAGCGAGCGCGGCGTCCCGTACCCGCAAAGGTCCCTCACACGTCACGCGGAGGGTGTCTCCATCGCGGACGGCGACCACGACGGTGTCGCCGTCCGTGTCCCGCACCACCGTGCGGGCGTCGGTGCCGCCCCAGCTCACCACCGTCACGTCGGCGAACGGGCCGTCTCCCACGGTGTCCTGATCGGACAGTACGGGGATCAGCGCGCCGTGCCGCACGAAGAGCGGGATCCGCTCGAGCGGCGCGCGGACGCGCAGGTGCCGCCCGCCCTCGTGCACCTCGCCGGTCCAGTGGTCGACCCACCGCCCCGCGGGCAGGTAGAGGTCGCGTTCGCCGGACGGGTCGTGCATCGGCGCGACGAGCAGGTCGGGGCCGAGCAGGTACTCCAGCTCGGCGCTCCACGCCGCCGGGTCGGCGGGGGAGTCGACGAGCAGCGCGCGCATCAGCGGCGTGCCGGTGCGGGCCGACTCGACAGCGGCCGAGTAGATGTACGGCATCAGCCGGTAGCGCAGCCGCAGCGCCTGCACCACCAGGCGCTCCGCGTCGGCCGGGAAGTCCCACGGCAGGCGGCTGGTGGTGCCGTGGAAGCGGACGAGCGGGGAGAGCGCGGCGAACTGGGCCCACCGCACGTACAGGTCGGGGGTGGGCGTGCCGTGGAAGCCGCCCGCGTCGTGGCTCCAGAACGGCACGCCGGAGAGCCCGTGCGAGAGGCCGCCGCGCAGGGTGCTGCCCATCGCGGGGTAGGTGGCGTTGACGTCGCCGCCCCACTGGGCCGAGTGGCGCTGCCCGCCGAGGTACGACGAGCGCGCCCACACCAGCCCGTGGCCGGCGACCTCCCGGGTCACCGCGGCGACGGTGTCGTTGAAGAGCAGCGTGTACACGTTGTGCAGCTCGGTGCCGCTCATCCCGTTGTACGCCACCGAGTCGGCCGGCACGCCCTCGGCGAAGTCGGTCTTGAACGTGGCCACGCCCTGCTCCAGCAGCGGCCGCAGCAGCCCCACGAACCAGGCGACCGCGGCGGGGTTGGTGAAGTCGACGATGCCGGAGGCGGGGTGGGAGCCGTGCCACACGTCGGCGACGTACGCGGAGCCGTCCGCCCGCCGCAGGAAGTAGCCGGCCTCGGCCGCCTCGGCGAAGAAGGGGGAGTGCTGGCTGACGTACGGGTTGGTCCAGAGGCACACCTTGAAGCCCTGCTCCGCCAGCGTGCGCAACATGCCGGCGGGGTCGGGGAAGTTCTCCTCGTCCCACCGCAGGTCGGACCAGTGCCCGGCCACCTGCCAGTAGCAGTCGAGGTGCAGCACGTCGGAGGGGATGCCCCGCTCGCGCAGCCGCCGGGCCCGCTCCAGCACCTTCTCCTGAGTGTCCACATAGAACCCGGACGACATCCACGCGCCGAACGCCCACTTCGGCGGCAGCAGCGGGCGGCAGGTCAACCGGTTGTACCGGTCGAGCACCTCGGCCGGCGTGGGCCCGGCGAGCACGTAGTAGTCGAGCAGGTCGTCCGGCACCAGGATCTGCACGCAGCTGTGCGTGGACTGGCACATGTCGAACTCGATAGGCATGCCGCTGTCGACCAGCACGCCGTAGCCTCGGCTGGAGAGGTAGAGCGGCACCGTCTTGTGCGAGCGGTCGGACTCGGTGCCGAACGCGTCGAAGTTCCACATCAGGGCGCGCTGCCCGCGCTTGTCCAGCGGCGTGAACTTCTCGCCGAAGCCCACGAAGCGCTCGTCGGCCGGGGCGGTGAAGCTCTCGTGGTACGCCGCGACCGCGCCGTCCGCCAGCGAGCGGCCGAAGGGGAGCGTGCGCAGGCGGCCGCTGATGTCGCGCTCGCCGGCGTTCTGCTCCAGCAACACGCGGCCGGTGGCGTCGACGAAGCGCAGGTGCCACGGGTCGAGCGTGAGCTCGGCGGTGACCGCCCCGGCGCTGACCCGCACGACCGGGCCGCTCACCGTCACGGTCGCGGGATGCGTCTCGGGCCGCACCAGCGCGAGCGCGCGGGCGGCGCGGCCCCGGGCGTCGGGCGCCTCGCTCAGCCGTACCCGCAGGATGCCGTCGCCGGCGGCGCCGATCTGGATCGCGAGCGTCCCGCCGTCGGACGTGGTGGCCTTCACGGACACGCCGGAGGCGTCGGTGGTGACCAGCTCCGCCCTGGTCACGGCCGAGAGCCCCTGCTCTCCGGGGGCGCGGACGGGCAGGTCGGGCGGGTCGGCGACGAACTTCTCGTACGGCACCAGCGGCGGTCGGTACGGCATGTGGGTTAGTTTTTCGTCTAACCCAACAAACTGTCAACGCTTATCGGGAGTCATGGATGAAGTGGCCGCGCGGGCTCGACGGGCTGTGCTTCGGCGGGGACTACAACCCCGAGCAGTGGCCCGAGGAGGTCTGGCGGGAGGACGTCGCGCTGATGCGGCGGGCCGGCGTCAACCTGGTCAGCGTCGGCGTCTTCGCCTGGGCGCGGCTGGAGCCGGCGCGAGGGCGGTACACGTTCGACTGGCTGGACCGCGTGCTCGACCTGCTCGACGCCGGGGGAGTCAAGGTCGCGCTCGCCACGCCGACCGCCTCGCCGCCGCCGTGGTTCAGCCTCGCCCACCCCGACGCGCTCCCGGTCCGCGCGGACGGCACGCGCCTGCTGCACGGCAGCCGGGACACCTACTGCGCGAGCGCCCCGGCCTACCGGCAGGCGTGCCGGCGGATCGCGGGCGAGCTCGCCCGGCGGTACGCGGACCACCCCGCCGTCGCGCTCTGGCACGCGCACAACGAGTACGGCACGGTGTGCCACTGCGACCACGCCGCGGCCGCCTTCCGGGGCTGGCTGCGCGCCCGCTACCGCACGCTCGACGCGCTCAACGACGCGTGGACCACCGCGTTCTGGAGCCAGCACTACACCGACTGGGACCACGTCTTCCCGCCCCGCGCCACGCAGTACCTGCCGAACCCGGGCCAGGTGCTCGACTTCCGGCGGTTCTGGTCGGACGAGCTGCTGGCGGCGTACGTGGAACAGCGCGAGGTGCTCCGCGCCGCCGGGCCGGACGTGCCGGTCACCACCAACTACGTCTTCGGCGACTGGGTACCGGTGGACCACGCGCGCTGGTCCCAGGAGGTGGACCTGGTGGCGATCGACCACTACCCCTCCGACCCGGGCGCGGGGGCGGAGGAGGAGACCGCGTTCGCCGGCGACCTGGCCCGCTCGTGGGCCGGTGGCCGCCCCTGGCTCCTGATGGAGAGCGCGCCCAACCTGATTTACGCCGGCGGGCGGATGCACGCCAAGGAGCCCGGCCGGATGGCGCGGCACAGCCTGTCGCACGTGGCCCGCGGCTCGCGCGGCGCCATGTTCTTCCAGTGGCGGGCGCCGCGCGGCGGTGCGGAGCGGTTCCACTCCGCGCTCGTGCCGCACGCCGGGCCGGACAGCCGCGTGTATGGGGAAGCTTGTCTGCTCGGCCAGGCGCTCGACCGGCTCTCCGAAGTGGACACCGGTGCGGTCGAGGCTTCCGTGGCGCTCGCCTGGGACGCCGCCTCGTGGTGGGCGTTGCAGGGGCCGGGGCTGCCCTGGGACGGCATCGACTACCTGGCCGAGGTGCGGGCCGCCCACCGCGCGCTGTGGCGGGCGGGCATCACGGCCGACTTCGTCTCGCTGGGGCGGGGCGGGCCGCTCCCGTACCAGATGCTCGTGCTCCCCGCCCACTACCTGATGTCGGACGCGGAGGCCGCGGCGGTGCGGGCCTATGTGGACGGTGGCGGCCGGCTCGTGGCGACGTACCTGTCCGGGGTCGCCGACGAGCACGGCCGGGTACGGCTCGGCGGCTATCCGGGCGCGCTCCGCGACGTGCTGGGGGTACGGGTCGAGGAGTTCCGCCCGACCCCGGACGGCTGGACCGAGGAGGTGGAGCTGGCCGGCGCGGATGCCGTACTGCCGGGCGTGACCAGGCACCGCTTCGGCGCCGGGACGGCCTGGTACGTGTCGAGGCGGCTCGACGGCGCCGCGTTCGGGGCGCTGCTGGCGGAGGCGGCCGGCGTCCCGGTGCGGGAGGGGGCGGCCGAGCTGGAGCTGGTACGGCGCCGGGGCCGGCACGCGAGCTGGCTGTTCGCGCTGAACCACGGCACCACCGACCACGCGGTGGCGGCCGAGGGGACCGACGTGCTGACCGGGAAGCGGGTCGAGGGCGCCCTCGACGTGCCGGCCGGTGGCTGGGCGGTGATCCGCGAGGCCGGCTGAGGTGCGCTTTGCCGGTAGATTTACTGAAACCTTTCGATGTTGTTCCGAGGTAAGGGCTTGCCTTAGCATCGCTGGTGACGCAGGGAGCCGACTCCTGGCCAGGTGCGTGCCGGTTGAACCGGTTCACGCCGATTGTGGGGCGCTGGGCACGCCGCCACCGTTCAATGGAGTCTCCGCATGCTTACTTCCAGGCGGCGCATCGCGCTGCTCTCCACCACGCTCGCCGGCACCGTGGCCGGCGCGGGCGTCCTCGCCGCCGTGGTCGCGACCTCCGCGTCCGCCGCCGCGGGCTGCCGGGTCGACTACGCCGTCACCAACCAGTGGCAGGGCGGCTTCGGGGCCAGCGTCACCATCACCAACCTCGGCGACCCGATCAACGGCTGGTCGCTGGTCTGGTCGTACACCGCCGGCCAGGCCGTCACGCAGGCGTGGAACGCCAACGTCACGCAGAGCGGGACGCAGGTCACCGCGGCCAACGTGAGCTACAACGGGTCGATCGCCACGAACGGGACCACCTCGTTCGGCTTCAACGGCTCGTGGAACAACAGCACCAACCCCGTACCGACGTCCTTCGCCCTCAACGGCACGACCTGCACCGGCGCGGTCGGGCCGACGACCGCGCCGCCGCCCACGACCACGGCGCCGCCGCCGACGACCGCGCCGCCGCCCACGACCGCTCCGCCGCCGACCACGCCGCCGCCGACCACGGGTCCGCCGCCGTCCGGCGCCAAGCAGATGGAAGACCTCAACCGCGGGCTGATCAGCGTCCGCTCCGGGTCGGCCAACCTGGTGTCGTGGCGGCTGCTCGGCACCGAGTCCGCGAGCACCGGCTTCAACGTGTACCGGGGCGGCACCAGGGTCAACTCGACCCCGATCACCAACTCGACCAACTACCTGGACAGCGGCGCCGCGGCGAACGCGTCGTACACCGTCCGGGCGGTCGTCGACGGCACCGAGCAGGCCGCCTCCGAGGCGTCGCTCTCCTTCGCCAACGGATACCTCGACGTGCCGATCCAGTCGCCGGGCAGCGGCTACTCGGCCAACGACGCCTCCGTCGGCGACCTGGACGGCGACGGGCAGTACGAGATCGTGCTCAAGTGGGAGCCGGACAACGCCAAGGACAACTCCCAGTCCGGCGTGACCGGCAAGGTCTACCTCGACGCGTACCGGCTCAACGGCAGCCGGATGTGGCGGATCGACCTCGGCATCAACATCCGGGCCGGCGCGCACTACACGCAGTTCCAGGTGTACGACTACGACGGCGACGGCGACGCCGAGGTGGCCGTCAAGACCGCCGACGGCACGCGCTCCGGCACCGGCCAGGTGATCGGCAACGCGTCCGCCGACCACCGCAACTCCAGCGGCTACGTGCTGAGCGGTCCGGAGTTCCTCACCATGTTCGACGGGCGCACCGGCGCGGCGCTCTCCACCGTCAACTACGAGCCGGGCCGGGGCACCGTCTCCTCGTGGGGCGACTCGTACGGCAACCGGGTCGACCGCTTCCTCGCCGGCACCGCGTACCTGGACGGCCAGCGGCCGAGCCTGATCATGGCGCGCGGCTACTACACGCGCGCCGTGGTGGTGGCGTGGGACTTCCGCAACGGCAGCCTCACGCGTCGCTGGACGTACGACTCCGGCAACAGCAACGTCGGCGCGTACGGCCAGGGCAACCACCAGCTGTCGATCGCCGACGTCGACAACGACGGCCGCCAGGAGATCGTGTACGGGGCGGCGACGATCGACGACAACGGCGCCTTCATGTACCGCACCGGCTTCGGGCACGGCGACGCGCTGCACGTCGGCGACCTCGTCCCGTCACGGTCGGGCGTCGAGATCTTCAGCGTGCACGAGTCCACCAGCCAGCCGGCGATGGACATCCACGCCGGTACCGGGCAGAACATCTGGACCGCGCCCGTCTGCGGTTGCGACAACGGCCGGGGCGTGGCCGGTGACGTCTACGCCGGCAACGCGGGCGCGGAGATGTGGTCCTCGGGCGTCGACGGGCTGCGCAGCACCAGTGGCGCCAACGTCGGCCGCAAGCCGTCGTCGGCGAACTTCCTGATCTGGTGGGACGCCGACCCGGTGCGCGAGCTGCTCGACCAGACCCGGATCGACAAGTACGGCACCTCGTCGGACACGCGGCTGCTCACCGCCTCGGGCGTGGCGTCGAACAACGGCACCAAGGCCACGCCGGCGCTCTCCGGCGACATCCTCGGCGACTGGCGCGAAGAGGTGATCTGGCGCACGTCCGACAACACCGCGCTCCGGATCTACGCCACTCCGAACGTCACCGACCGGCGGATCCACACGCTGATGCACGACGCGCAGTACCGGGTCGCCATCGCGTGGCAGAACACCGCCTACAACCAGCCGCCGCACCCGAGCTTCTTCATCGGGAACGGGATGGCGACGCCGCCGCAGCCGAACGTCTACCTGAGGTAGGCCCCAAGGCCGGCAAGCTCCGATCCGAGGAGCGTAGCGACGAGGGCGGAGCGCGCCGGCCTTCGGGCGTTCAGTGAGCGGAGCGAGCGCGGCCAGCAAGGGGTCCGGACGCGAATGTGCCGGCGGGGATGGGCACCTATCCCCGCCGGCACTGCGGTGCTTTTACACACCGTGTTCGCGTATCGCCGGCCCCACGATTCCGGCGGCCCCGCGCCCACTTGTCCAAGAGTAGGGCCCTCCCTGGTGCGGGCCGGTGACGTATCGATGACGTTGTTGTTTCGGTGACGACCATCGTTGTCCGGGCGTTTCCGGTGTTCAGCGCTCCGTGATCACCTTCCCCGGACCGGGCCCCTCAGCTCTCGGTCACTGCCTTCCTGGCCAGCTCGAACGAGCGGATTCGATCCTCCACGTCGTACACCAGCGCGGTGAGCATCAGCTCGTCCGCCTTCGTCTTCGCCTGGAGGTCTTCGAGCGCGTGGCGGACGGTATCCGGCGAGCCGATCGCCTGCCCTTCCCAGCGCTCGGCCATGAACTCCAGGTCCATGTCCGAGTACGGGTAGGCGGCCGCCTCCTCCGGGCTCGCGAGCGGCTCGGGGCGTCCCTGGCGCAGCCGCAGGAAGGACAGCGCGCTCGGCCGGGCCAGCCACCGCGCCCGCTCGTCGGTGTCCGCGCAGACGGTGGCGACGGCGACCATCGCGTACGGCTCGTCCAGCCAGCGCGAGGGGCGGAAGTGCTGCCGGTACAGGGCGAGGGCGGGCAGCGTGTTCGCGGCGCTGAAGTGGTGGGCGAACGAGAAGGGAAGCCCCAGGATCCCGGCGAGCTGGGCGCTGAAACCGCTCGACCCGAGCAGCCACACCGCCGGGCTCTCGCCGAGTCCGGGCGTGGCGACGATCCGCCGGGGCTGGTCGCCGGTGAACATGTTGATCAGCTCGGCCAGCTCCTGCGGGAACGCCTCCGCAGACAGCCCTTCGACCGTGCGGCGCAGCGCCAGCGCGGTCGCCTGGTCGGTGCCGGGCGCGCGGCCGATGCCCAGGTCGATGCGGCCCGGATGCAGCGCGGCGAGCGTGCCGAACTGCTCGGCCACGACCAGCGGCGCGTGGTTGGGCAGCATCACCCCGCCGGAACCGATCCGCATCGTCGAGGTGGCGGCGGCGAGGTGGGCGATCAGCACCGCGGGCGCCGAGCTGGCGATCGCGGGCATGTTGTGGTGCTCCGCCACCCAGAACCGCTGGTAGCCCATCCGCTCGACCGCGCGGGCCAGGTCGGTGGTGGCGCGCAGGGCGTCGCCGGAGCTGGCACCGGCGGCGACCGGCGCGACATCGAGGACGGACAAGGGTACGTCGATCACAAGATCGTGCAACTCCGCCAGCGCCGCATTTCTTCCGATCTCCCGAGCGAAGATTTGGGCTGCCGCGATGCCCGTCGCGGCCCAGACCGTCGCTCCCGCGGCCTCACCCTCCGTCTCCAGTCGCCGTCGCTCCCGCGACGGAAAGTAGATCGTGGACGTTTGCTGCCCTCCCTGAGGGCAGTGGATTACCACGATCTGCTGGGACGGTAGGTGAGGCGCATCGAGTCGGTGTGGCCGGACCAGGTGAGGTCGAGGTGCCAGCAGCCCGCCGCCGGCAGGTCGATGCTCGACGGCCCCGGACCGCCGGTCACCTCGTGCCTGGTGACCTCGCCGGCGCCGCCCAGCCGCGCCTCGATGACGAGTGGGCTGCCCGATTCCAGCGGCACGCGGGAGACCCACAGGATCTTGTTGTTTCGGTCGGGGAGGGGCGGCTGGTGCAATGGGTAGCCGAAGATGATCGCCGCGATGTCGCCCCGGGAGCCGAGCACGTACGGCATTCTCGGGGTCGCGTCGCTGAACCCGACCCGCGCCCACTCCGGCAGCACCCGCACCGGCACATCAGCCACGCATCCGGCATCGGCGGGGATCGACGTGCCAGCCGGCGGCGTGGCGGGCGCCGGCTGCGCGGGCCGTGCCGCCGGCTCCCCGCCGCCGTCGCAGGCGGCCAGCACGAGCAGAGCGGCGAGTGCCGCGATGCGTCTCATGCCTGTTCCGAGTCGTGATCGTCAGCCCCGGTTCCCCGCCCGTTGGTCCGAGCAGATCGTGGTGATCCGCTGCCCCCGGTGTCAATCCCCCGAAATCGTGGAGGACTCCGTTAAGCGGCTTCGGTCCTCCTGGCATTGGCCATAAAGCGCTCGTAGTCGATGGCCGCCGGCACCATCCACATCCGGCGCCACGACCACCAGAGCATCGAAGTGGATGACTGCTCCGACCGCATAGCGACGTGCCAGCATGGCATCAACAAATACCCAACCATCAATGCCACCGAACAGGGTGCGTCGGCGTCGACTCATCGATGGGTGATGGCTTGTTCGAGGAGGTCCTGAAGGACGCGCTGCTGCTGGGTGGTGAGGCCGGCCAGCGGTGACTCTCGGACGAGGAGTTCGAGGAGTCGTTCGCGGAGGGTGCTGCCCTCTGCGGTGAGGACGAGTTGCTTGGCGCGGCGGTCGGTGGGGTGCGCACGGCGCTCGATCAGGCCCTGTTTTTCGAGCTTGTCGACGACGAAGGTGGCGTTGGAGGGCTCGCAGCTCATGCGTTCGGCGAGTTCCCCCATGGTCATCGGTCCGGTCATCTCCCGCAGCGCGGTCGCCTGGGCCGAGGTAAGGCCCAAGGTGACGGCGCGTTCGCGCACGTGATCGGCGATCTGCTGGGCCAGTCCGTTCACCAGACCGCACAGCTCCCGCTCGGCGACGGCCTGCGGTTCTGGGGACGTCGTCATGCGTCCCATCCTAGCAAGTCCATCAAGCCAGCATATTTAGAGCTTGAACATTTCTGTCTTGAATATTTCTGGCTTGATGCTTACTCTTGCCGAGCCGCCGACGAGGGACGCGGCGATGACCCTGACCCGAAGAAGGGAACGCGACCATGGCGAACTCCGCGGTTGGCCCGGACGAGCGGCTGCGGCGGCCGGCGGGAATCCGCTCGGTGTGGCTGGGCGACACGAGGGTGTCCTTCGTGCCGGACGGGGCTATCCAGGGGAGGCCGCGCGGCTGGCTGCCGGATACCACCGATGAGATCTGGGCCGCTCATCCGGAGTACCTGGATGCCTCCGGCCATCTGGTGGCGAGTATCGGTGGACTCCTGGTGGAGAACGGCGACCGCGCACTGTTGATCGATGCCGGATGGGGGCCGGTGTCGCTGCCGGCCGAGCCGGGAAGCCCGAACGGCGCCATTTACGGTGGTGCGCTGCTGGACAGTCTGGCCAAGCTCGGCCGCAGGCCGGAAGAGATCGAGGCGGTGGCCTTCACCCACCTGCACATCGATCACCTCGGCTGGGCGTGGCATCCCGCCCCCGGCGGTGGCCAGCCCGTGTTCACCCGGGCCGAGTATTTGGTAGCCGAACCGGAATGGGCCCAACGCGACCTGCTTGCCCAGGGCATCACCGAGGAGGAGGCCACCGCGCTGACACCGCGCGTGCGTACGGTGACAGACGGGCAGGAGGTCTTCCCCGGCGTGCGGGTCCAGATCACCGGTGGTCACACGGCCGGGCACACGCAGTACGTCATCACCGGGGGCGGAACCCGGCTGATCGCCTTCGGCGATGCCCTGCATTCACCGATCCAGGTGGACCACCCCGAATGGTCCTGCCTCTACGACCACGACCATGCCCAGTCCGCCGAGCATCGTCATCATCTCGTTGCCGAGTTGGAAGAGCCTGACACGATCGGCTTTGGCATCCACTTCGCCGATGCGGTCTTCGGGCAGGTCCGCCGGGACGGCGCCGGCCCCGCCTGGCGCCCCCTGGACGTCTGACCCGCCCCGGGATCGGCCATGACAACGACAACCAACCTCGGCCTGCCCACCCGCTCGCCTGCACGGCACTGGCCGGGAATCGTCGCGGCCGCGCTGACCGCGACCGTGGCGGGGATGCCCGGTTTCACCGTCGGGGCGCTCGCCCTGTCGATCGAGGCAGACCTGCACATCTCCCGCAGCGCCGTCGGGCTGGCGATGAGCCTCTTCTACGCCGCCACCGCCTTCGGCTCGCCCGTCGCTAAACGGGTGGCGGCGCGGTTGCCGGTCCCCACCGTCCTCGCCGTCGCGGCGCTGGTCGCGTCGGCGGTCATGCTGGTGGCGTCGCGGGCGACCGGGCTGGCGATGCTGACGGCGATACTGCTGGTGGGTGGGTTGAGCAATGCACTCGTCCAGCCGGTGGCGGGCCGGCTGATCGCGGCGCGCGTCCCGGAACACCGGCGTTCGCTGGCCGCCGGCATGATCGGCGCGGCGCTGGGGGCGGGCACGCTCGTCCCCGGCCTGCTCGTCGCCCTGGTCCTCCCGGCGTACGGCTGGCGGACCGCCCTGCTTGTCGCCGGTATCGCCGCGCTCGTTCCGGCCGCGCTCGCCCCGCTGACCCGGGCACCCGATGGCCCGCCGCCCGTACGGCCGAAGGAGGCCGGCGAGGCCGGCGACAAGCAACGGACGGTCGGGCGGGTACTCGGGCTCTGGGCGCTGGCCGCGGCGCTCTCCGCGACCGGCAACAACGCGGTAGCCACGTACTTCGTCGAACTGGGCACCCACTCCGGGCTGGGCACCACCGTGACGGGGAACCTGCTGTCGCTCAGCGCCCTGTTCGCCATCGCCGTACGGATCACCGCCGGGGCGCTCACCGACCAGGCTCCCCGCCACAACCCGGCGGTGATCGTCACGATGATGCTCACCGGAGGCCTCGGGCTGGCACTGATCGCGATCGGGACGTCAACGACGTTCGTGCTCGGTGCGATCCTGGCCTTCTCCGCGGGATGGGGCTGGACCGGACTCCTGCTCGCCACCACCCTGCGCCTGGTACCCGGCCGGACCGAGGACGCCGGGCACACCGTGCAGGTCGGCGTCTACGCGGGCGCCACCATCGCACCGTTCGCCTTCGGTGCCCTCTCCAGCGCCTTCGGGTTCCCGGCCACCACCCTCGTCGCCGCCGTGGCCGCCGTCGCCGCAGGGGCGACGATGACCGCCGGGGCGCTGCTGCTGCGGAGAGCGGGCTAATCGGACGCGCCGGCCTCGGCAATTCAGAGTGATTTAAAAAGCGACAGAAGATCAGGGCTGCCGCGACGTCCGTCGCGGCCCAGACCGTCGCTGTGCCGTCAGAGCGTCGAATCTACCCTGCGTGTCTCGGTGGCAGTTAGGAACTCGTCAGGGTCAACATCAAGCCGGGCGCGTTTGGGCGATTCCCAATCCTCATCAGCCTCGCCGAGCGACGCCCATGGATACCCGCAGCCAATAACCTGACCAGTTACCCCGATTCTACTGTGGATACGGTCTAGGCAACCACATCCTTGCAGGTCGGCTGCACTTTTCCCTCATCGACCTCGATGCGCACGGGTTTTGGGGGTTGTTTTCCGTGAGGGTCGTCTCGTCGTGGGCAGGTGGGCCGGACCAGCCGAACGCCCCCAGCGCGTTGGCGGTGCCAGCCTTGGCCGCGATGCCGGCGCCGGCCAGGGCGGGGCAGGCGCTCAGGGCGGCGGCGGGGTCGGGAGTGCCCATCGGGAAGGGCCAGTCGCTGCCGAGCAGCACCTTGTCGGCGCCGAACACCTCGACCACCGCGCGGGCCACCTCGGCGTCGTGGGTCAGGCCGTCGACCCAGAAGCGGCGCAGCGCGTCCCGTACGGCGAGCTCCTGGTCGGGCAGGCCGGGGCGGGCGGTCTCCACGCCGCGCGACCAGCGGCCGGCCAGCGCGGGCAGGACGCCGCCGCCGTGTACGAGGACCACGCGCAGCGCGGGGTGGCGGGCGAGCACGTTGCCGAAGACGAGCTGGGCGGCGGCGAGCGCGGTCTCGACCGGGTTGCCGAGCAGGTTGTGCAGGTAGAAGTCGGCCATCCGGTGGTCGGGCGACTGGGCGGGGTGCAGCATCAGCGCGCGGCCGTCGGCGGCGAGGGCGCGCCACAGCGGCTCGTAGCCCGGCTCGGCGAGCGACGGGCAGCGCCCGCCGGCACCGGCCACCACCCCAACCCACTCGCCGTCGTCGATCGTCTGGTACGCGGCCAGCGCGGCCGCCGGGTCGTGCAGCGGGAGGTAGGCGAGTCCGCGCAGTCGAGGGCGGCCCTCGATGCGGGCGGCGAGGCCGGTGTTGACCGCGGCCGCCCACTTCACGCCGTCGTCGCCGGTGAGATCCTGCCGGTAGTACGGCGGGGGGACCGACACGATCGCGGCGGCGAGCCCGGCCGCGTCGAGGTGGGCCTCCAGGCCGGCGGGGTCGGCGAGCCCGGGCGGACCGTCCACGGTGTACGCCCGGTCGAGCACCGGCGACAGGTGTGTGTGGACGTCCACTCCGGTCATTCGGTGCTTCCCAGCACGGCGATCGCGTTGATCTCGATCAGGTAGTCGTCGTGGACGAACCGCGACACCTCGACCATCGTGGAGGCTGGCGGCTCGCCGGTGAAGTACTCCCGGCGCACCGTCCGCACCGTCTCGCGGTGGCCGATGTCCCGCAGGTACACGTCGACCCGCGCGATGTCGTCGATCGTGCCGCCGGCGGCCTCGACCGCGGCGGCGAGGTTGCGGCAGACCTGGTGGGTCTGCTCGGCGATGTCGCCCACGCCGGCGATCGAGCCGTCCGGCCGGCGCGCGGTCATCCCGGAGATGAAGACGAGCCGGCCCGGGCCGGCGACGGTGGCCGCCGAGTACGGGCCGTTGGGGGCGGCGAGGTCGGGCGAGGTGACCGGCTTCTTGGGCATGTCAGCGTGCGTCCTCGGCGCTCGTGTACCAGTCGGGCTGGGTCGGGTAGTGCGGCCCGTCGTACACCTCCAGCAGCACCGACTCCTCCTCGGCCCGGGTCGGGCCGTGCACGCTGCCCTTCGGGTTCCAGTAGAAGGAGCCGGGGGTGAGCGTGATGCCGGTGGGCTCGTAGGTGTACCGCCCGCTCAGGCAGAACATGAACTGGTTGGAGGCGTGCGCGTGCTCGGACGGGATGCCCGCGCCCTTCTCGAAGCGGACCAGCGCGATCGACGCGCCGCTCTCGTCGTCGCGCCACAGCATCTTGTGCGAGAGGCCGGCGAGCGTCTTGTCCACCCAGGACAGGTCGTCGGTCTGCACCATGATCTCGCGGAACCGGCGCAGCGCCTCGCCCTGCTCGCCGGCGGCGGCCCGGTCGGGCAGCTCGCCCGAGTAGGCGGCGGGTTCGGAGAGGTTCACCTCGGCAGTCCTTCCGGTAGGGGGACGTCCAGCTGCGTGGCGAGGTCGCGCAGCCGGGCGAGCACCCCCTGGTCGACCGCGACACCACGCTGGGCGGCGTCGCGCAGCCGCTGCGCCGAGCGCTGGCCGGGCAGGAGGACCCGGTCGACGCCCGGAGCGTACGGCGGCGCGGTCACCGAGGCTTCCAGATCGGCCAGCCGGGAGGCAAACCCGTCGACGTCACCGAAGGCGGCCACGTCCAGCGCCATGAAGAAGTGACCGCACTCGTTGGGGACGGCGGTGTCCGCGTACAGCCCGTTGACCCGGTCGCCGTAGCCGCCACCGGCCAGCACGCCGGCGAACACGTCGACCATGAGCGCCAGCCCGAACCCCTTGTGCCCGGCCGCCGGCAGCAGCATCCCGGCCAGCGCGGCCGCCGGGTCGGAGGTGGGCTGGCCGGCGGCGTCGGTGGCCCAGCCGTCCGGGATGCCGTGGCCGTTGCCGGCCGCCAGGCGGATGCGGCCGATGTTGGCGGCCGAGAGCGCGATGTCGAGGACGAGCGGCTCGTCCGGGTCGGGGCCGGGCACGCCGATCGCGACCGGGTTGTTGCCGACCACGGGGTGACCGCCGCCGGGCGCCGGCATCAGCGGGCGCGTGTTGGCGGTGGCGATGCCGATGAAGCCGCTCCGCGCCGCGGCCCGCGAGTAGCGCCCCGCCGCGCCGAAGTGGAACGCGTGCCGCACCGCGACCGCGCCGATGCCGTACTGGCGGGCCTTCTCGGTGGCGAGCGCCATCGCCTGGTCGGCGGTGAGCACGCCGAGCGCGTGCCCGGCGTCCAGGAGCGCGATCCCACCGACGTCGACCAGCAGCTCGGCCTCGGTGCGCGTGCTGACCGAGCCCTGGCGGAGGCGCTCGACGTACATCGGCACGAGGTGGGAGCCGTGCGAGGGCAGCCCGCGCAGATCGGCGTCGACCAGCGCGTCGGCGACGGTGGACGCGGCCTCCGCGGGCACGCCGGCGGCCGTGAAAAGGCGTTCTACCAAGGCGGTCAGGACCATCGGCGGTACGAGGTCGGACACGTCCCTCCCTCCGTTGGCGCCGTGTTCGCCGGGTAGTTGTATCAAATATCTCGTCTGCTCCGCTGGCCCGGCCCCCGACCACTGCCCGTCGAGCGGAGCAATACCGGAAGTACCTGTACCGGTCGAACAGCGCCCGGATCGCGGCCCGCGTGGCGTCGTCGCCGGCCGCGTATTCCTGGATCAAAGTTCGCAGCGTGGCCTCCGCGACCTCGGTGACGCCGGCCTCCTCGGCGGCGGGCGGCGCCTCGCGCATGCGCCGCGCCCAGCCCGCGAGGTCGTCGATCGGTACCTCGCGCTGGCCGATCGGCCGGATGGCGGCGTCGATCCGGGCGACGCGCTCCTCGATCTCGGTCAGATCCATGGGAGCCAGTCTGTCGCAGGCGCGCCGCAGGTGGGGCGTGGTGCGGGGCGGCTCCCGTGGCTTCGCGGGGCGCGGGGGTCCGGCCGCCCTGTACCGTTGCGGGGCACCCCCGACATCCCCCCGACCGGTGGAGCGCATGCGCAGCAAGATCGAGCTTCAGGATGCGATCCACCGTGCGCGGCGCGCGGTCCTCATCGTCAACACGCACTCACGCCGCGGGCGGCGACTCTACGAGGTCGTGCGCGGCCGGCTGGCCGCGGAGGGATTCCACCTGCTCGGCTGCTTTCCGGTCGAAAACACCGAGCGGCTCCCCGGTCAGCTCGCCGCCGCGATCGCGCTCGACCCCGACCTGCTCGTGGCGGGCGGCGGCGACGGCACGGTCAGCGAGGCGGCACGGCACCTCGCCCACCGGGACATCGCGCTCGGCGTGCTGCCCCTCGGCACCACCAACAACTTCGCCCGCGCGCTCGCCGTCCCGCACCGCCCGGCCGGTGCGCTGGGCGTGCTCACCGGCGGCAAGGTGGCCGACGTCGACCTGGGGCAGGCGGGCGAGACCATCTTCGCCAACCACGCCAACGTCGGCCTCTCCGCCCAGGTGGGGGAGGCGGTGCCGGCACGGCTGAAGCGGCACATCGGCAAGTCGGCGTATCCGCTCACCGC
Organism: Phytohabitans kaempferiae; assembly: GCF_042433955.1. Lineage (NCBI taxonomy): Bacteria > Bacillati > Actinomycetota > Actinomycetes > Micromonosporales > Micromonosporaceae > Phytohabitans > Phytohabitans kaempferiae. The sequence continues at coordinate 178,207 of NZ_JBHLUH010000021.1, forward strand.
GGTCGCCCGGCTCCTCCGGCACCGGCCGTTTCGGGCTCGGATCACGGCGGGCGGCGACGAGTACGAAGTGGTCACCCACCAGCTCAACATCGTCAACGGCCGGTTTCAGGCGGGCCGCCCGATCACCAGCGACGCCACTGTGGACGATCGGGTCCTGCACGTCTTCCCGGTCGGCGGGCCGAGGCGGCGCCAGCTGCTCTCGGCGAGCCTGCGGCAGGCCTTCGCGGGGCAGCGCCAGCCCACCGCGCCGCCCTTCCTCGCCACCGACGACCTGACCGTGGAGACGGACCCACCGCTGCCGCTCGACGTCGACGGCGAGGTGCACGGCCGCACGCCGATCCGCGTGCGGCTGCTCCCCAACGCGCTGCGCGTGATGGTGGCCCCGTCCTTCGTGGACAACTGACCCTCGGGTCAGCAGCCCAGCTCGGCGATGTGCGTCTGGATCAGATCCTCGTCGGCGCCGGCCTCGATGAGCAGGTCGACCGCGACGATCGCGTACCAGTTGTCGGCCATCGCGTGCGCCGCCGCGGCCTCCGCGAGCAGGTCGGGGTCGGAGGAAGTGGCGGAGAGCTCGGCGAGCGCGCCGGCGCGGGTCAGGCCCGGCCGGTAGCCGCCGGCGTGATCGTCGGCGATGCGGCGCAGCCGGTCGACGGTGGCCTGCCGGTTCTGGGTACGGGTCTCGGGCACCCGCTCACCCTATCGCACACATGTTCGAAAGAAGGGCCCGGCTCGCCCGGCTACAGCTCGGCGAGCCGGCGGCGCAGGTGGGTGAGTTGCGGCTCGCTCAGCCCGAGCCCGATCGCCCGCTCGTACGCCACGCGCGCCTCCTCCGCCCGGCCGTCGCGGCGCAGCAGCTCGGCCCGCGTGGCGTGCCACCACGGGTAGCCGTCCAGCCCGCCGATCCCCTCGACCAGCGCGAGCCCGGCCGCCGGCCCGTCCCGCTCGGCGACCGCCACCGCCCGGTTGAGCCGCGCGACCGGGCTCTCCCCGGTGGCCAGCAGCACGTCGTACCAGGAGACGACCGCGTCCCAGTTGGTCTCGGCGTAGCTGGGCGCGAGGGCGTGGCAGGCGGCGATGGCGGCCTGCGCCACGTAGCTGTCGGGGCGGTCGGGGGTGCGGCGCAGCGCCCGGCCGACCAGCTCGACCCCCTCCTCGATCGCCGCCCGGTCCCACCGGGCGCGGTCCTGGTCGGCGAGCAGCACCTGCCCGCCCTCGCCGTCGAGGCGCGTCTCCCGGCGCGCGTCGTGCAGCAGGAGCAGCGCGAGCAGCCCCAGCGCGGTCGGCTCGTCGGGCATGAGGTCGGCGAGCAGCCGCGCCAGCCGTACCCCCTCGGTGGTGAGCGCGACCCGCACGAGGTCGGCGCCGGCCGCGGCGGCATAGCCCTCGTTGAAGATCAGGTAGATCGTGGTGGCGACGCCGGTGAGCCGCGCGGGAAGCTGCCGCGCCGGCGGCACGCGGTACGGGATGCGGGCCTGCGTGATCTTCTGCTTGGCGCGGGTGAGGCGCTTGGCCATCGTCGCCTCGGGCACGAGCAGGCCGCGCGCCACCTCCGCGGTGGACAGGCCGCCGACGGTACGCAGCGCGAGCGCCACCTGCGCCTCCCGCGAGAGCGCCGGATGGCAGCAGGTGAACAGCAGCCGCAGCAGGTCGTCGCGGATCTCCTCGGGCGGCTCCGGCGCCGGCTCGGCCAGCATGGTCGCCTCGGCCTCCTTGCCGGTCCGCCGTGCCTCCCGCCGGATGATGTCCACCGCCCGCCGCCGGGCCGTGACCAGCAGCCAGGCGCGGGGATTGTCCGGTACGCCGTCGCGCGGCCACGTCTCGAGTGCCCGCACCACGGCATCCTGGGTCGCGTCTTCGGCCAGGTCGATGCTGCCGGTGACGCGGGCGAGCGTGGCGAGCACGCGTGTGCCCTCCTCACGCACCAGCCGCGCGACCGCGTCACCGGCCGGCATCGCCCCGCCTACGCCTCGAACTCGACGACCGGCCGTACCTCGACCGCACCGTTCCACGCCGCCGGGATCGTCGCCGCGACCGCCACCGCCTCGTCGAGGTCGGCGCACTCCAGCAGGTAGAAGCCGGTCAGCACCTCCTTCGTCTCCGCGTACGGGCCGTCGGTGGTCACCACGTCGCCGCCCTTGCCGCCGGTGACCCGGACGGTGGTGGCGCTGGCCGTCGGGTACAGCGCCTCGCCGCCCCGCAACACCGCCGCGGCCGCCGCGTTGAAGTCGTCGTAGTCCCGCATCATGCCGGCGTACTCCGGCAGCGTGGGGTCGATGTCGGCCGCGTAGATGATCGCCGCGTACCTGGGCATGAGTGTGCTCCTGGAGGTCGGTGCCGGCGCCGCTCGCCAGCTTCCACTCTAGGGACGAACGGCGGCCCCGGGTTCTGGACAACCTGGAAGATGTCGCGCCCCGTGTCCACCGGTCGGTGGACACCGAGGTTCCGTCCGCCGGTCGTCCCGGCGGGCCGCGCCGGCGCCGAGGATCGAAGCATGACAACGGCGATCGAGGTACACGGACTGCGCAAGCGGTACGGCGACACGCGCGCGGTGGACGGCGTCGACCTCCGGATCGGGGAGGGCGAGGTGTTCGCGTTGCTCGGGCCGAACGGCGCCGGCAAGACGACCACCGTGGAGATCCTCGCGGGCTTCCGCGACCGTGACGGGGGTACGGTCGCGGTGCTCGGCGAGGATCCGCAGCGGGCCGGGCTCGACTGGCGGCGCGACATCGGCATCGTCTTCCAGGACGCGGCCGACGTGGCCGCGCTGAGCGTCATCGAGACGCTGCGACACTTCGCGCGCTACTACCCGCGGGCCCGCGACCCGTACGAGGTCCTCCAGTCGGTCGGGCTGGAGGAGAAGGCGCGGGCCCGGATACGCACGCTCTCCGGCGGCCAGCGGCGGCGGCTCGACGTGGGGATCGGCGTGATCGGGCGGCCCCGGCTGCTGTTCCTGGACGAGCCGACGACCGGCTTCGATCCGGAGGCGCGGCGGCGGTTCTGGGCGCTGATCCGCTCGCTGGCCGGCGACGGCACCACGATCCTGCTGACCACGCACTACCTGGACGAGGCCGAGGCGCTGGCCGACCGGGTCGCGGTGGTCGTCGCCGGTCGGGTCGCCGCCTGCGGTGACCCGGCCTCGCTCGGCGGGCGGACCACCGCCCACGCGACCGTGCGCTGGCAGGAGGGGGAGACGCCTCGCTCCGTGCGGACCGACGACCCGGGGCAGCTGGTCGCCGAGCTGACCGCCCGCCTCGGCGGCACGCCGCCCGGCCTCACGATCGCCCGCCCGACGCTGGAGGACGTGTACCTGGAACTGATCGGAGACCGTCGATGACCGGTCTGGTGCTCGCCCGCGCGCACGTCGAGATCCTCTGCTTCTTCCGCGAGCGGGACGCGGTGGTGTTCACCTTCGCGATGCCGCTCGTGCTGCTGCTCCTGCTCGGCACGATGTTCGACGGCGTGTACCCCGGCTCCGACGTCACCTCCACGCAGTACCTCGTGCCGAGCATGGTGGCGGCCGGCGTCGCGTCGACGACCTTCGTCAACCTCGGCGTCGGTATCGCCACCGACCGCGAGGACGGCACGCTCAAGCGGCTCCGCGCGGTGCCGATGCCGCGCTCGGCGTACTTCCTCGGGAAGGTCATCCTGGTCATCGTCGCCAGCCTCGCGGAGGCGGTGCTGATCCTCGGCGCCGGCGTGCTGCTCTTCGGCCTGGACCTGCCGGCCGAGCCCGGGCGGTGGCTGACCTTCGCGTGGGTCTTCCTCCTCGGCGCGGCCGGCTGCGCGTTCCTCGGCATCGCGGCCAGCGGTCTGGCCCGCTCCGCGCGCAGCGCCGCCGCGGTGATGAACCTGCCGTACATCGTGCTCGCCTTCGTATCCGGCATCTTCGTGACGCCGGTGCGGTCGATCCCCGAGCCGCTGCTCCAACTCGCCTCGCTCTTCCCGCTGAAGTGGATGGCGCAGGGGTTCCGGTCGGTCTTCCTGCCCGACACGATCCTCAGCCAGGAGGTCGTGGCCTCGTGGGAACATGGTCGGACCGCCGCGGTACTCGCGGCGTGGTGCATCGGAGGGCTGGTCCTGTGTCTGGCGACGTTCCGCTGGCGCGGCCGGCGGGAGAGGTAGTGCCCCCGCCGGGCGGGCCGCTGCCGGCTCCGCCTCCGGCGGGGCGGTCGAAGCTGGAGGCGTGGGGCGAGCGGTGGTGGCGGTGGGACGCGTACTTCGCGGTCGTCGCCGTCGGCTCCGCCGCCTTCGTGGCGAGCGACCGGCCCGAGTCCACGCCCGCCCGGATCGCCGCCGTCGCGCTGATCGTGGCGATGGCCGGCTGGTACGCGGGCTTCGGCCGGGCGCTGTTGCGCGGCGAGGAGGAGGACTGGCGCGGATACGTCTACCTGGGCGGCCTGCTGGTCCTCTTCGCCGGCGCGGTGGGCCTGGCCGACTCCAGCTCGTTCGTGCTGCTCGCGATCGCCCCGCAGGCGTACATGGCGATGCCCGCCGGGCCCGCCACCGCGGTGGTCGTCGCGTTCGCCGCCACGCAGACCGGGGCCTTCCTCATCCGCACGGGCGACCTTCGCGACACGGTCCGGATCCAGCTCCCGATCGCCGCGATCATCGTGCTGATCGCCGCCTTCACGGGTACGTGGGGGCGGCGGATGGCCGGGCAGAACACCGAACGGGCAGAGCTGATCGAGCAGCTCGAAACCTCCCGGGGCGAGGTGGCGCGCCTCTCCCACGAGGCTGGCGTGACCGCCGAGCGGCAGCGGCTGGCCGGCGACATCCACGACACCGTGGCGCAGGGACTGTCCAGTGTGGTCATGCTGGTCCAGGCCGCCGACGCCGCGCTCGACCGCGACCACGAGGAGGCCCGCCGCCATCTGGCGTTCGCCGCGCGGATCGCCCGGGAAAACCTGGCCGAGTCGCGGGCGCTCGTGGCGGCGCTGACCCCCGCGCCGCTGGCCGACTCCTCGCTCGCCGACGCGCTGGCCCGCCTGGCCGCCTCCGCCGGCGGCACCTTCACGGTCGCCGGCACCGCGCGGCAGCTCCCCACCTCGGTGGAGGTGGTGCTGCTCCGGGCCGTGCAGGAGTCGCTGGCCAACGTGCGCAAGCACGCCGGTGCCACCACCGTCGCGGTCACACTCGGGTACGCCGCGGACGCCGTCGCGCTGGAGGTGTGCGACGACGGCCGCGGCTTCACGCCGGCCACGGACGGGAGCGGCCCGGGGTACGGCCTCGCGTCCATGCGCGCCCGCGTGGAGCAGATCGCCGGCAGCCTGACCGTCGACTCAGCGCCCGGGAGGGGCACGACCGTCCGCATCTCCGTACCGGTGCCCGAGGGAGCCACAGCGTGACCATCTCCGTGTTGCTCGTCGACGACCATCCCGTCGTACGCGCCGGGATCCGCGGCATGCTCGCCGGCGAGCCGGACATCGCGGTGGCCGGCGAAGCGGCGTCCGGCGCCGAGGCGGTGGCCGTCGTGCGGGCGGCGCCCCCCGACGTCGTACTCATGGACCTGCGCATGCCCGGCCTCGACGGCGCCCAGGCGACGGCACAGGTGCTGGCGGCCTCGCCCCGGACCCGCGTGGTGGTCCTCACCACGTACGAGACCGACGCCGACATCCTCCGCGCGGTCGAGGCCGGTGCCGCGGGCTACCTGCTCAAGGACTCCTCCCGCGACGACCTGGTCAACGCGGTGCGGATCGCCGCACGGGGCGGCACGGTGCTGGCCCCTTCGGTCGCCAGCCGCCTGCTCCACCGCGTACGCCGCCCGCAGCACGAGGCCCTGTCCCCACGCGAGGTCGAGGTGCTGCGACTCGTGGCGCGCGGCCTGTCCAATGTGGAGATCGGCCGCGCGCTCCACATCGCCGAGGCGACGGTGAAGACCCACCTGCTGCGCGCCTTCGCCAAGCTCGGCGTCTCCGACCGCACGGCCGCGGTGACGACCGCCATGGCCGAGGGCCTCATCTGACGCTTCCAGATGCGCCGCCCGGTCAGGCGATCTGGCGAAGGTCGTTGCCGTAGTCGAAGATGATCCGCATCCGTGCCCCCAACGCCCGCGCGTATCGACTCAGAGTTGCGACTTCGTTGACCTCTAGGTCGCCGTTCTCGATCTGGCTGACTCGGCCCGGCGTCACCCCCATCAGCTCGGCGACCTGGCGCTGGGTGAGCCCCAGCCGCTTGCGTTCCTCGGCAAGATGGAACGCGCTGATCCATGCCTCGGTACGCGCGCGCTCGGTCGCGAGCGCGTCGTCGTCTCCGTCGTGCAGCTCGTCGCGGATGTCTTCCCAGTCGTGGAACTCGGTCATGACCCCTCCCGCTGTTTCCTTTCGAAGGCCAGCCATCCCTCGTACGCGGCCTCGGCGGACCGTAACCAGTCGCGGACATCAGTTGTCGTCTGATCGCCCAGCGTCGCTGAGATTCGGGAGGCACGGAGAAACTATAGCTTGAGCTAAACAAGCGTGGTGTCAAGGGGTCCACTGCCACCGCCGCGCCGTGGTCGCGACGGCGGGCAGCTCCTCCGGCGGCCCTATGCCGGTCGAGCATGAAACCGCTCCGTGGCCGTCCAATCGCGCTCGTCGGCGCGCCCTGGTCGAGCCGTCCGGCGGGGCGTTGCGACGGCTGTCTCAGGTTCCGCCGGAACGCTCCTCGGCGGCCCGACTGTGGTGGCAGCGGCGGTGCCCCGCTCGCTAGCGCGGATGGGGGAGGCGCCCCGCGGCCTCCAGCGCGGCGAGGCCCACCAGGTCGTCCGGCTCGGCGTCGGGCACGTCGCGGTCGAAACGGGCCAGCACCGGCGTCCGCAGCGAGACCACCACCAGCACCGCTATCGCCAGCCCGCAGAGCAGGTACAGCAGGCCGGTGCCGCGTCCCGCGCCGGTGCCGATCAGCGCGCCGACCGAGCCGGCCAGCGGGCCGTCCGGGTCGACCAGCGGCTGGAGCGCGACGCTGGCGAGCGGGGCGACCAGGTAGCCGAGCGAGAGCACCGAGAGCGCCACCATCTGGTTGAGCGCGATGACCCGGGCATGGAAGCGCTGCGGCACCTTGGTGTGGATGATCGTGATCCACGCGCCGTTCACCAGCACCAGTGCGAACGACAGGCAGAACGTGCCGGCCGCGATCAGCGCCACCGACGGGCGCAGCCCGGTCACCGCGGCGGCCGCGGCGATCCCGGCCGCCGCCCACAGCAGCCCGCGCATCCGGTGCTGCCTGGGACCGCCCCACACGGCCATCACCAGGCCGCCGGTGATCGCGCCGGCGGCGGAGACCATCGCCACGCGGCCCGCGTCGGCCAGCGAGCCCACCGCGAGCACGAGCGGTGACACCAGCACGAGTACGGCCGCCAGCGGCGCGTTGAGCCCGACGAAGAAGAGCAGCATCGCGCGTAGCCCGGGCCGGCGGAAGAAGTAGTGGAAGCCGCCCCGGATCTCAGCGAGCACGGTCTCCCGCCGCCGCCACGCCATCGTGTGCGGGAATCGGATCGCCAGCAGCAGGCCCACACAGAGCACGTAGCTGGCCACGTCGAGCAGCAGGATGCCGAGCATGCCGAGCGAGTGCAGCAGCGCCACCGCGACGAGCGGTACGAGGAACTGCGCCGCGCCGGTCGCGAGCTGCACGACCCCGTTGGCGTGCCCCAGGTAGTGCTTCGGCACGAGCTGCGGCACCGCCGAGGCGTACGCGAGCCGTTGCAGGGTCAGCGCCACCGAAAGGGCGGCCAGCAGTCCATAGAGGACGGCGGAGCCGAGCCCGCCGGTGGCGACCAGCACCGCCAGCGCCGCCTGGATCAGTCCAGCCAGGACACTCGCGCCGATCAGCGCGCGGCGGCGGTCGCCGCGGTCGACCAGCGCGCCCGCGACCGGCGCGACGAGGATGCCGGGGAGCACGCCGGCGACCGCGAAGAGCGCGAACCGCAGCAGCGACTGGGTCTCCAGGTACGCCCAGATGGGAAGCGCGAACTCGGTCAGCGCCGTACCCGTCATGGAGACCATCTGCCCGGCCGCGACGGCGAGGAAGCGGCCCATGCTCGGCCGCGGGCCCGCGGCGCCGGACGGCTCCGCGGCGGTGGCGACCGGCGGCGGCCCGGTCACGATGCCGGCCAGTTCCGCCGCGCGGTACTTGAGGAAGTAGTGCCCCGCCTCGTCCAGCACCACCAGCCCGGTGCGCGGGGACAGGAAGCCCCACTCCCGGAAGCGCTCCTGGTAGTAGTCGGTGCCCGGGTCCTTCTCGCCGACGACCGAGACGATCGGCGCGCGCAGCGGCGTGACCCGCTCGCCGAGCAGGCGGCTGAAGTACGCCTCCGCCTCCTCGGCGTCCCGCCGCATCGCCCGGATCAGGTGCCGGCGCTGGGCCGGTTCCAGCGCCCCGACGTCGGCGCCCATCGACTGGAGCCAGTTGGCGTACACGGTGTCGGAGCGGAGCCGCTCGAAGCGGACCAGCGAGGCGACCCGGGGCCGGGCGAACGGGAAGACGCCGCCGAGGTAGACCGCGTCGAGGGTACGGCCGGCCGCCTCCAGCCGCCGGGCCACCTCCACGGTCAGCGCCGCGCCGGGCCCGCAGTGTCCATAGAGGACGAGTGGGCCGCTGACCCGGCTCAGTACCTCCTCGGTCACCGCGGCGGCCACGTCCTCCAGCGGCTCGGGCTCCTCCGCCACGCCGAGGTCGTGCCCGGGCACGGCGACCGAGTAGAGCCGCACACCGTCCGGCAGGGCGTCGGCGAGCGGCTGGTACACGACCGCGCTGGCACCGCCGTACGGCACGCAGACCAGCGACAGGCTCGGGGCCGCCGAGTCGCGGGTCAGCTCGTGGAGCAGCCGCCGGGGTCCGGTCCGGGCGCCGAGGCGGGCGAGCCCGCGTACGGTCGGATGCTTGAAGAGGTCCATCGCGCTGACCGGCCCGGGCAGCCGCCCGCGCAGCCGGCTCACCACCTGGATGGCGAGCAGCGAGTGCCCGCCGAGCGCGAAGAAGTCGTCGTCGGCGCCGACCCGATCGAGGCCGAGCAGCTCCCGCCAGACCTCCGCGATCGTCTCCTCGACCGGCCCGCTCGGCGGGACGAAGGCATCCCGTGCCGCCAGGGCCGGCGCGGGCAGCGCGGCACGGTCGACCTTGCCGTGTGCCATCCGGGGCAGCGCGTCCAGCCACACCGCCTGGGCCGGCAGCATGTACTCGGGCAGCGTCTGGGCCAGCCGCTCGCGCAGCTCGCCGGGCGCGAGGTCGGGGCCGCCGGCGCGTTCCAGGTAGGCCACCAGCCGCTCGCCGTGCACCACCACGGCCGCCTGGGTCACCTCGGGCAGCCCGGACAGCGCCGCCTCGATCTCGCCCAGCTCGATCCGGTAGCCGCGGAGCTTCACCTGGTGGTCGCGGCGACCGAGGAACTCCAGCTCACCGCCGGGCAGCCAGCGGGCCAGGTCGCCGGTGCGGTAGAGGCGGCCGTACGCCGGGCTCTCCACGAAGCGCTCGGCGGTCAGCTCGGGGCGGTCCAGGTAGCCCCGGGCCAGCCGGTCGCCGCCCAGGTACAGCTCGCCGACCGCGCCCACCGGCAGCGGGCGCATCAGCCGGTCGAGCACGTGCACTCGGGCGTACGGCAGCGGGCGGCCGATCGGCGTGGTGACCGAGCCGGGATCGGCCTCGGGCCGCACCTCGTACGTGGTGACGCCGACCGTCGCCTCCGTCGGACCGTAGTGGTTGACGACCGCGGCGGGGGAGAGCCCGGCCAGCTCCCGGGTCCACTCGGCGCGGGACGCCTCGCCGCCGAGCAGCAGCGCGCGCCGCGGGAGCAGGTCGCGGGCGGGCACCTCGGCGGCGAGCGCGGCCAGGTGCGTGGGGGTCAGCTTGAGGTAGTCGATCCGCTCGTCCGCCAGGTGCGCGGCGACCTCCTGCGCGGTGGCCCGGCGGGGGATCAGGTGTACGCAGCCGCCGGTGGCGAGCGCGAGGTAGAACATCGTGACCGCGAAGTCGAACGAGAGCGACTGCATCAGCCCGTACCGGGCACCGTCCACGATGTCCAGCCGGGCGCGTACCCCGTCGAGGTAGCGCACGAGCTGCCGGTGCTGGACCGCGACGCCCTTCGGCCGCCCGGTGGAGCCGGAGGTGTAGATGACGTAGGCGAGGTGGTCCGGGCTGGTGACCGGCGGGAGCGGCCCGGACTCGCCGCCGGTCACGTCGGTGACGACCCGCCCGGCGTATCCCGGGAAGAGGCCGGCCAGGTCGGGCGAGGTGAGCAGCACCTCGGCGCCCGCGTCGGCGAGCAGGTACGCCAGGCGGGCCGGCGGCTGCTCCGGGTCGAGCGGCAGGTACGCCCCGCCGGCCTTGAGCACGCCGAGCACCGCGACCGCCGAGCCGGTGGACTGGGCCAGGCAGATGCCGACCCGCGCCTCCGGCCCGACGCCCAGCTCGCGCAGGCGCCGCGCCAGCCCGTTGGCCCGCGCGTCCAGCTCCGCGTACGTCAGCGAGTCGCCGCCGTGCACGACCGCCGGCGCGCCGGGGGTCCGGGCGACCCACTCGTCGAACCCGTCGGTCAGGAGCCCGGGGGCCGTGTCGAGCGTCCCGCCGTCGCCGAGCTCCGCCAGCCGCGTGTGCTCCGCGGGCGTGAGCAGGTCGAGTGTGGACAGAGCGGCCGCCGGATCCGCGCCGGCCCGGCGGAGCAGCGCCTCGTACCGCGCGAAGAGCCGGGCGACGGTGGGCGCGTCGAAGAGGCCGGTGTTGTACGTGACGGTGCCGGTCAGCTCGTCACCCTCGTGGTGCAGGTAGAGCGCCAGCTCGTGTCGGGTCGTGGCGGGCGCGACGTCGAACGGCGTGGCGGCCAGCGAGCCGAGCCGCGTGGCCGGCGCCTTGGCGTAGTTCTGCATCGCGAAGCTGACCTGGAACACCGGCGGGCGCCGCACGTCGCGGGTCACCTTCAGCTCGCTGACCAGCCGCTCGAACGGCAGCTCCTGGTGCGCTAACGCGTCGATCGCCGCCTCCCGCACGCGACCGAGCAGGTCGAGGAAGGACGGGTCGCCGCTCAGGTCGGCGCGGAGCACCACCGTGTTGACGAAGAGCCCGACCAGCCCCTCGGCCTGCGGCTGCCCGCGCCCGGAGACCGGTACGCCGACGCCGAAGTCGTCCTGCCCCGCGTACCAGCCGAGCAGCGCCTGGAAGCCGGCGAGCAGCACCATGAACGGGGTCGCCCCGCGCGCCTGCCCGAGCGCCGCGAGCGTCCCGGTCAGCCCGGCGTCAAGGCGGAACGTGTGCACCGCACCGGACGAGGTCTGCTCCGGCGGATGTGGACGGTCGGTCGGCAGCTCCAGTGCGGGCACGCCGGCCAACCGCTCCCGCCAGTACGCCAGGTCGCGCTCGGTCGAGCCGAGCGCGCGCTGCCACCGGGCCCAGTCGCCGTATCCGATGGCGAGGTCGGGCAGTCCGGCGGTGCGCCCTTCGCGCGCGGCGTCGTAGAGCGCGCCCAACTCGTCCAGGATCAGCTCGGTCGACCAGCCGTCGCTGACGATGTGGTGCATCGTGAGGCAGAGCACGTGGTCGTCGGGGGTGATCGTGACGAGCGTGGCGCGGAAGAGCGGGCCGGTGGCGAGGTCGAACGGCTCGGCCACCGCGTGGGCGAGCGCCTGCCGCGCGCCCTCCACGCTGCCGGCGGCCAGCCGGGAGACGGCCACGGGTCCCGGCGTGGCCACCTCCACGACCGGCTTTCCGTCCACAGTGGCCGGAAAGCGCATCCGCAGGCTCTCGTGGCGGGCCACGAGCGCGTCCAGCGCGGACTGGAGCGCCGCGCCGTCGAACGCTCCGGCGATCCGCAGCGGGAGCCACATGTGGTACGTCGCGGTGCCCGGCGCGTACTGCTCCAGGAACCACATCCGCTCCTGCGCGTACGACAGCGGCGGCGCGCTGCCGTCCACGCTCCGCACGATCGCGGGCGCGCTCTCCGCGGTCCGCCACCGCCGCGCCAGCGCCGAGGTCATGCGGGGTCCCCGCGGAATCGTGGAGCGCGGCGGAGCGATTTCGTGGGGTGCTTCATGAGGCGGCCATCTCTTCCAGCACCTCGGTCAGGCCGGCGACGGTGGGACGGGCGAAGAGCAGCCGTACGGGCACGTCCAGCCCGGTCGCCGCGTTGATCCGCCCGACGACCCGCATCGCGTGCAGCGAGTGCCCGCCGAGGCCGAAGAAGTCGTGGTGCACGCCGACCTTGTCGAGGTCGAGCACCTCCGCGACCACGCCGGCGACAAGCTCCTCGCCCTCGGTGCGGGGCGCCACGTACTCCACCGGGGGCGGCGCGGGAGTCGGGGCGGCGAGCGGTGCCGGCTCGGGCACGCTGGCCAGCACCGCCTCGGCGACCGGGCGGTCCGGCGCGCCGGCCAGCAGCCGCAGCAGGTCCTGGAAGCGCGTGGCGAGCGCCTCCACCGCCTCGTGCGCGAACCGGCCGGCGGGGTACTCGAAGATGAGCTTGATCTCGCCGGTGGACGTCGGCACCGCGATCAGCGTCAGGTCCACATGGGAGTGCCCGGCCGGGATCGGCAGGACGTCCGCGCTGAGCCCGGCCCAGGCGATCTCGTGCAGCCGGTGGTCCTGCATGCTGAAGCCGAAGCCGACGAGGGCCGGACGCCCGGGCGCCCGCGGCGGCGCGAGCGCGGCGACCACCGCCTCGAAGGGGGCGTCCTGGTGGGCCAGCGCGCCGGCGAACGCCTCGCTGACCCGCCGCACAGCCGCCGGGAGGGGCGGCTCGCCGGCGAGGTCGGCCCGGACCGCGACGATGTTGGTGAAGTCGCCGACCACGCGCTCGGTGCCCGCCTCGGTGCGCCCGCCCACGAAGACGCCGACCGGCACGTCGGTGCGGCCGGTGTACCGTCCGAGCAGCAGCTGGTACGCGGTCAGCAGCACCGGAGCCAGGCTCAGCCGGCCCGTGCCGCCGGCCGCGGCGGTGAGCCGCTCGGCGAAGTCGGGAGCCAGCATCCGTATCGCCTCGCCGACCCCCTCGCGGGGCGCGGCGGGCGCCGGCAGGGGCAGCTCGGCGGGCGGCCCGACACCATCCAGTGTGGAGCGCCAGTAGTCGATCGCCCGCTCCAGCCCGCCGCCGGCGAGGCGGCGCCGCTGGTGTGTGGCGACGTCCGGGTACTGCACCGCGGGTCCGTCGAACGCCGGCCCGGCGCCGGTGACCCGGGCCGAGTACGCCGCCGCGATTTCGCCGACGACGATGCCGAGCGACGCGGCGTCCAGCACGAAGTGGTGTCCGATGAGGAGGAACACCTGCTCCTCCGGCCCCACCTGGAGCAAAGCCGTGCGCACGAGCGGCCCGCGGTCGAGGTCGAACGGGTCGGCCCGGACCCGCGCGATCCACTTGGCCGCGTCGACGGAGGACTCCACGCGCAGCGGTGAGCGCAGCCCGCCCACGACCCGCTGCCGGGGCTCGTCCGCGCCGGGCACGGGCACCGTGCGCAGCCCGTCGTGCCGGGCCACCACCTCGTCGACCGCCGCCGTGAGCGCCGCCATGTCGAGCGGGCCGCGCAGCCGGATCGCGGTGGCCACGTGCGCGCTCGCCCCTTCCGGGTCCACCTGCGTGGCGAGCCAGGCGCGCCGCTGGTGGTACGAGCACTCGAACTCCTCGGTGCCCTCGCCCCGCGGCGCGCGCGGCACCGGCCGCAGCCGCTGGAGGAGCAGCGCCCGCTGCTCGGGGGAGAGCTGCCTGATCCGGTCGCGTACGGATACCTCCCTCGGTGTAATGCGGGGGACCGGCCGTGCCGAGCGCCCCAGCAGGCCCTCCAGCCGGTCGCAGGCCGCCTCGACCGCGGCGGCGGAGTCGACGAGCGGCGCGCGGTCCCGGTTGCGCGCCGCGTATCCCGGGTCGTCCAGCACGCGGGCGAGGAGCGCGGCGGTCGCGTCGGTGGTCCAGCGCGCCGCCGGCAGCCACTCGGCGAGGCCCAGCCGCCGCAGCCGCGCCGCGTTGTCCGGCCGGTCGGTGCCGTGCGCCAGGATCACCTGGGGTACGCCGGAGGCGATCGCCCGCGCGCAGGTGAGCACGCCGCCGTGGTGCACGACCGCGCCGACCCGGGGCATCAGCGTGCGGAATGGGAGCGACGGCTGCCAGAGCACGCCCTCGGGCAGCGGCCGCGGCACCATGTCACGGTGGCGGCAGACCAGGATGCCGGGGCGGCCGGCGCGGGCGCACGCCTCGGCCGCGACCTGGTACCACTCCCGGTGCAGCAGCTGGCCTGAGCCACCGGTCAGGAGCACCGGCCGACGCTCGGCGGGTACCCCGTCGGCGACGAGCGCGGCCACCTCGGCGGGCAGCTCGCCGGTCTCCGCGTCGTCGTGCATCACGAAGCCGGTCAGCTCGGCCCCGTCGGGAGCCCGCTCGCCCGCTCCGTCGAACCACTCCGGCCAGAGCCCGAGCTGGAGGTCGGCCGAGGAAAGCCAGGGCGCCCAGTCGTCCACAGGGGAGAGTCCGACCTCGGCGCGGACGCGGTTGGCCGGCGCGGCGAGCGTGCGCGGGAAGAGCCGCTCGGTCAGCGGTACGGCCATGAAGAGCGTGGGGGAGAGGGCGAGCCACGCCGCCGGTACGCCGTGCGACTCGCGCAGCATCAGCACGGAGAGCCCGGAGGTGTGCCGGCTGACCGCGACCACCTGGCCCGGTTCGCGCTCGCGGGCCAGGGCGGCCATCGACTCGTACTCGTGGCGGATCTGCTCCCACAGCCCGTTGCGCTCGTAGAACTCGGCCAGGTGGTTGACGCCGGCGAGCACGTCGAGCAGCAGGTGCTGGGAGTCCTGGAGGGTCCGCGCGTACGCCTCCTCGGTGTCCACCGGCACGAAGCCGAGGCCGGCGGCGCGGGCGGTGTCGCCGTAGTACGCGTGCGTGTGCAGCACCACCTCGTGGCCGCGCCGGCGCAGCGCCTGCCCGATCCGGATGAACGGCAGCACGTCGCCGTTGGTGCCGTAGGTGCTGACCAGGAAGGTACCCATCGCGCGCCCTCAGCGGTCGGCGTCGAGCAGCGCGCGGACCTCGTCGTCGGAGAGCTGCTCCAGCTCGGCGAGGAGGTCGTGGAGCCCGTCCGAGGCGTGCTCCCGGATCGTCCGGGCGACGTCGGCGACCGTGAACGCGTCGGTGAAGAGCGCGTCGACCGGCAGCTCCACGCCGAACTCGTCGCGTACCCGCACGGCGAACCGCACCAGCGCGAGCGAATGGCCGCCCAGCTCGTGGAAGTTGTCGTGCACCGACGTCGGGGGGAAGTCGAGCAGCTCGGTCCAGATCGCGGCGACCCGCGCCTCGGTCGCGTCGCCGGTCGCCACGGTCACCGCGGCCGACCGGCGCCCGTCGATCGCGGCCAGCACCTCGGCCGCGCTGGTGAGTCCGGTGGCGATCCGGTGCACGCGCTCCGCGTCGGCGGGGACGGCGCTCTGGCCGACCGGCGCCGCGGCGACCGGTGCGGGCACGGCGGCCGGCGGCTCGTACCGGGCCGCGACCGCGTCCACCGTGGACACCACGAACGCATCCCCGTCCCGCCGCGAGCCGCGCAGTCCGGTCAGGAAGTCGTGTGCCGGGCGGTTGCGGTCGGTGGCGGTGTACGCGAGGCGGATCTCGGCGAGCCCACGCTCGGCGGCCCGCGCGCCGAGCGCGGCCAGCACGCGGTGCTCCACGCCACGGCCGAGCACGCGGCAGCTCAGCAGGAACGTCTCCACGTCGAGCCGGCCGCCGCGGGCACTGTCGACGACGACGCCCACCTGGCCGTAGGAGCCGAACCGGTCGCGCACGTCGACCGCCAGCACCTCACCGTCCACTACGGACAGCTCGGCGGCGGTGCGGCGTACCCCGGTGAGGTTGAACTGGTTGGTGCGCTGGGTGAGCTGCGCGGTGCGGGCGAGGTCGGCGGGCGCCATCGGCCGCACGTCGACGACCAGGCCGAGCCCGTCCAGGAAGCTCGCCATCGACGGCGCCGCGGTGGCCGCCGCGCGGCGCCGGGCCTCCACCGCGTAGCGCTCGGCCCGCTCGCGGTCGTCGTCCGTGACCGAGGTGTGGTCCAGCGGCCAGCAGTGGCCCAGGTACGCCGGCACCGCCGCCGCGTCGAGGGGCAGCGCCAGCCCGAGCACCTGCGGATGGGCGGCCCGCACCTCGGCGATCTCCACCGGGTTGTCGTCGAGGAAGAGGAACGAGTCAAGCCCGAGGTCGAGCTCGGCGGCGAGCGCGGCGAGGTTGGCCGACTTGGGCTCCCAGTTGATCCGGTGCGCGGTCACGTGCTCGGGGCGGAGCAGCATGTCCGGATGCTCGGCCAGTACGGCGAGCACGTCCGCCTCGGCGTTCTTGCTGCAGATCGCGATCAGGCGGCCGGCGGCCCGCTGGGCGAGCAGCAGCTCCTGGAGCGCGCGCCGGCCGGGCGTGACCCGTACGCCGAGGACGCCGTCCTCGCCGACCACGCCGTCCCACAGCGTGTTGTCCGCGTCGACCGCGATCACCTTGGGTCGTGGGGTGACCCACGCGTGCACCGCCCGGGCCACGGCGGTGCCGAGCGCGGCGAACATCGCCCGCGTGTACGGCACGTCGGCGGAGCGCTCGCCGGTCGCGTCGAAATAGTCGGCCACCGGGTAGAGGGCGGCCAGGTCGGCGCTGGTCAGGACCCGTACTCGGGGGTCGCCGGCGAGCGCCTCGGCGAGGCGGATCTCCGCCTTGTCCTCGCCTCCCGGCGGGCCCGGGCAGCAGACCACGAGATGGGGTACGGGCGCGCGCCCGGCGCTGTGGCGCACGGCCGCGGCCAGTTCGTCGGTCTCCGCCTCCCGCCACTGGTCGACCCGGACCAGTACGACGTTGACGCCGTGCCGGTTGGCGGCGAGCGGGCCGTCACCGTCGAGCAACGCCTGGAACACCTGGTTGTACGGCGCGAAGTCGGTCCGCGTGGGCAGGCCCAGCTCCTCCGACCAGTGGCGCAGCGACTCGTCGATGGGATCCGCCGTGAAGCTCGCGGCCACGGCAAGGCAGAGTGCGTCCACTGTAGAAGGTCCCCTCGTGTCGGCAGTCCATGGAGGCCACAACGCCGTGGGAGCGCTCCCATGGATGACGGTAGACAGCAGTCTAGCCACGGCGCCAGGGCTGTCAACGGCCGTGCCGCCGCCACGAGCCGGCGTATATTCCCAGCTCAGGTGGCATGACGAGAGGTATCGAAGGTGAGCGATCCTGGCTCAATGGCCCACCTATATTGATCCGTTCGGGCTAACCGGCAGGGCCATCTCCGGCGGGCCGCCTGGCGGGGCCGTGCGTCGTGCAGGGCCCCGCCGGCCCGTTCACAACGCGTCGCGCAGCGCCTCCGCGAATGCCTCCGGGTCGCCGGCCATGCCGTACTCCGGTGGCAGGAAACCGCCGTGGTGGCTGGGGAAGGTGACCGGCGCGATGCCGAGCCGCTCCGCGACCGCCTCGCCGCCGCGGTGGGCCAGCTCGCCCTCCGACTCCGCGCCCACGGCCACGACGATCCGCGTGGACGCCTTGCGCAGCGCGTCGAAGTCGGGCTCGTAGTGGGTGCACGTGATGATGTTCTGCGCCAGGAGCGGGTCGTCGCGCCTGCCGTCGTCTTCGGCCGGCAGCCCGAAGTCGGCCGGGCTCGGCCCGGGCCGCTCGGTGTAGTCGGCCGGTACGGGCCCGCGGAGGCTGGTGAGCGCGATGAACCTCGCCAGCCCGGCGCCGAAGCCCTCCTCTGGTAGGTGTCGCGGATGTCCCGCACCGCGGCGAGCGCCGCCTCCCGGTCCGGTACAAGTTGGGCGGCCGGCGGCTCGTGGGCCACCAGCGTGCGCACCTGCTCGGGGTGCCTCGCCACGAGCGCCAGGGCGTTGATCGCGCCCCCGCTGCTGGCGAAGAGGTCCACCGGCCCGGCGCCGAGCGCGTCGATCACGCGGTGTACGTCGTCGGCGTGCTGCTCCGGCGTGACCTCGCCGCTCTCGGTGCGCTCGCTCCGTCCGGTGCCGCGCGGGTCGTAGGTGACCACCGTGCGGTCCGGGAAGAGCGCGGCCAGGGTGGCGAACCCGGCGGCGTCCATCGGCGACCCGATCATCATCAGCGGTGGCTCGGTGGTGTCGGCGGCGCGCACGTCGTATCGCAGGACGGCGCCGGGCACCTCGATCGTGCGGGTATCTGGGTTGGTCATGGTTCCTCCTTCGGTGATCCTGCCGGGTTAGACGGCGCGCGGTGGGCAAACTCATCGGACCCGGCCGGTGGAGGGCACGTCAGGTCGTGGCGCGGGCTGGGCGGCGACCGGGGGAATGTGCTGATACCAAATGGTGATGCCGCTTCGGGTTTCTTTTCACGCCAGTCGGTATTAAGGCGATCCATCGGGCTGGCACAGCGTTGGTGACCATGCCAAACTAAGCCGTACGGTCGGTTTGCGCTTCCTACAGGATGG
The DNA here is from genome assembly GCF_042433955.1 of Phytohabitans kaempferiae. Classification (NCBI taxonomy): domain Bacteria; kingdom Bacillati; phylum Actinomycetota; class Actinomycetes; order Micromonosporales; family Micromonosporaceae; genus Phytohabitans; species Phytohabitans kaempferiae. The sequence continues at coordinate 196,554 of NZ_JBHLUH010000021.1, forward strand.
GCGTGTCATTGTCCAGTGTTTCGGTTGAACGACAAGTGTGCGCAGGGAGCCATCCTGGCTGATCTTGACAAGACTTGACGGTTCTAGGCGTACGTAGTGTGGCAGCAGTTTGTGGCCGTGGGGTTCGGCTTGTCGCAGGTCAAGCCCACAATGACACTGCCCGGGCTCCGTCTTGCGCTTTAGTAAGATCAATAGGAATAATTCTGTGAGTGACGGGCGAGTCGAAATCCGCATCGGCACGCGATGACCATCACGCCTTAGCGCGTTTGTTGGTTGGCGTGTCGCCAGCTCAGCTGGCGGCGGTGGCCCGTGACATGTTCGAGCCCGCGCAGCTTTCCGATGACATTCCGTGGAGCGATCCCGTTTCCGTGGTCGATCGGATCGCGGCCATGTCGCCGGGTCCGGGCGGCATACCGCCGTTGCTGGTGTTCGCGTCGCGCGTCGCGGACGAGATCGATGGCGAGCCCGCCGTCGCCATCCGGGCGTGGGTCGCCGCCGCCCGTGCCGCCGGTGTGGAGATCTCGGCCATCCGGCCCGGCTCGCTCGCGCGGGAGTCAGGTGGGCCGGATACCCGACAAACCACCACCAATCAGACGATCTCCCCCTATGATGCTCCCGGGCGTGGTTCGTCCACCACGCCCCAGGGACCTTCGAGTGAGCCATCGGGAGTTGTCACTGTGACTGGCCGGAGCGTTTCGGCATTGCACGAGCCGGCCAGGGAGCCCGATCCCGGGCGGGAGCCGCTCCGGATCTGGGGCGGCGTGCCGTTGCGCAACCCCGCCTTCACCGGCCGCGAGTCGCTGTTGTTGACATTGCAGCGCGCTCTCGAGCGGCGCGCGAAGGCGTCGGTGCTGCCGCACGCGCTGCACGGCATGGGCGGCGTGGGAAAGACCGCGCTGGCGGTCGAGTTCGCCTATCGATACGCCGATCGCTACGACCTTGTCTGGTGGATCCCGGCGGAGCATCAGTCGCTGGTGCTCCAGTCGCTTTATCAGTTGGGCCGGCATTTCGACACGCCCGATACCGCCGACCTCCAGCAGGCCGCAAATCTCGTGCTGGAAAAGCTGGCCGGCAGCGACCTGCGTTGGCTTTTGATCTACGACAACGCCAATGAGCCGGAAGACATCGCGCGCCTGATGCCATCCGGTGGCGGTCACGTCATCCTGACCTCTCGCAATCCGACGTGGTCCGATGTCTGGGATCCGATCGAGGTCGACGTCTTCGACCGTCCGGAAAGCATCGAGCTGGTCCGCAAGCGCAGCGAGACGGTGTCGGCCGAAGACGCCGACCGGCTGGCTGACCGCCTCGGAGACCTGCCGCTCGCGCTCGACCAGGCCGCCTCCTGCCAGGCCGTGACAGGCATGCCGGTCGGCGAATACCTCAGCGAGCTGGAGCAGCACGTGCGGGAGCTGTCCGGCACGCGCCCGCCCACCTACCGCACCACGATCGCCGCGCTGGTGCGCCTGGCCCTGCGCCGCCTGCGGTCAGACGCGCCGGCGGTGGCCGAGCTGCTGGAGATGTTCGCCTACCTGGGGGCCGAGCCGATCTCCGGTGGCCTGCTGCGCCGCGGTCGCGACGCCCGCGTCTCGCCGGCGCTGGGGCAGGCCCTCCGCGACGAGGTCGCCTGGCGGCGGGCGACCCGCGAGCTGCGCCGCTACGGCTTGGCCAAAGTCGACGCCGACCAGCGGATCCAGGTGCACCGCCTCTTCCAGGGCGTGCTGCGTGACGAGCTGACCGAAGAGGCGGCCCAGCGCGGGCGGGCCAATGTGCAGCACCTGCTCGCGTCGGCAAACCCCGGCGATCCGGGCGACATGGCCACCTGGCCCGTGCATCGGGACATCGGGCCACACGTCCTGCCGGCCGGGTTGATGGAGGCCGAGTTGCTCGACGCGCGGCGGGTCGTGCTCGACCAGATCCGGTTCCTGTACCTGAGCGGCGACCTCGAAGGCTCCCAGCGCCTGGGCGAGGCGGCGGTGGCCGCGTGGTCAAAGGTCGAGAGCACGCCCGGCCTGGGGCCAAACGGCGAGCTGACGTTGACCGCCAAGCGCCGGCTGGCGACCGCCCTCCGCTCGCTGGGCTTCAACGATCGCGCCCGCGTGCTGAGCGAGGAGACGCTGCGGCTGCTGCTCGAAAGCCCGGAGTTCGGGCCGGACCACGAGCACACGCTGCTCACCGCCGACGAGGTCGCGCCAAACCTGCGCATCGCCGGTCTGTTCCGCGAGGCGCTCGACCTCGACGGCGACAACCTTGAGCGGCACCGCCGGCGTTACGGCGACGAAGACGACGAGACCCTCAAGGCCCGCCAAAACCTCGCGGTCAACCTGCGGATGCTCAGCGATTTCGCCGGCGCACACGACATCGACACCGCGGTGGTGCGCACCTGGCAGCAGATGGTGAGCGAAAACGACAACCGGCTGCTCTTCGCACAGACCAACCTCGCCCGCGATCTGTATGGTCTGGGCCGCTACGACGAGGCCCTGGAGATCCTGCAGCGGGTCCTGCCGCCGTACCGGCAACAGTTGGGCCCGCAGCATCCGCACGTGCTGCTGGCCGGGCGCACGCTCGCCATCACGCTGCGAAAGGTCGGCCGCTACACCGACGCGCTCACCGTCGCGGCCGACCACCATCGCGACAGCGAAAGCCGGTACCGGCCGGAGCACGAGCACGCGTTGGCCGCGGCGATGACATATGCGAACACATTGCGTGTCACCGGAGAGCTGGAGAGCGCGGAAGCTATCGCGACCGAGAGCATTGATCGGTACCTACGCCTGTTTGGTGAGACGCACCCGCTCTCGTTGTCGGCGGCGGTCAACCACGCGATCATCCTGCGCGGGCTGGGGGAGTGGGCCCGAGCCCGCGAGCTGGGCGAGCGCACCTACGCCCAGATGACCGGCACACTCGGCGCCGGCCATGGCTACACACTCAGCGCGGCCAACAATCATGCCAACGACCTGGCCCTCGCTGGCGAGACCGAGGCGGCGCGCCGCCTGTCCGCGCAGACCTTCGAGATCTCGCGCGAGGCTCGTGGCGGGCGGCATCCGTACACGTTGTGGTGTGGGGTCAACGCGGCGCTGGACGCCATCGTGGCGGGCGAGACGGAGTATGGCGAGGCCCTGCGCGACGAGACGCTGGCGGCGCTGGCCGGCGTGCTCGGCGCCGACCATCCCGAGGTGATCGCGGCGGGTGAGGGCAGGCGGGTCGAGTGCGATCTCGAGCCTCCGCCTACGTAGTGGCGCCTCGGCCGGCCTTGTCAGGGAGTGGTGGCGTGGGCCGCGTAGTTGTCAACTCGTTGACCGGCGGCCTCGACCTGCCGGCGTAAGGCGTTGTCCAGCACCGAATTCTCCGACCTCAGGACGGCGTAGAGGGACAGCTGCGTCAGGTCCAGCAGTTGCGTCCACTCGTCATCCGCCGCTCGTGAAACGCTCTGGCCGTCGCACATGCGAGCCTCCCCTGCCTTGCTGTGGAGGATCCGGTCCGCCCTCGACTTCGTTGGCGGCGCTTGGACCACATGCCCTCGCCACGCCGGGATCCGGATGCGGCGCAACCGCCGCCGAGAGGCAATAGCGGGAGCGGCCATGACGACCGCGACACCACTAGCTCCGCAGACCACGATACGTCGATATGCATCGTTTTCCCAGCCCTGGCATCACGATGCCGCGGGGAGTGGGCTGATGTGGACAGTGCGGCAGAGTCAGGGGGTGCTGCCGTGCGCGGCGAAATTCTCGCTGCGCCCACTCACATCACGGACGGCACGCCGCAAGGCGTTGTCCAATGCGGAATCGCGTGAGCTGAGCACCACCTCGAGTGACAGGCGACCAAGGTCGGGGAGGCCGTCGCCTGCCTCGCCCTCCGTAGGAGGGTTTTCCGGTGTGCTCATGCCCGTGCCCTTCCAGCCGCAGCGTCGCACAGGATCATAGGTGCGCGGATCTGTTGGCACCACGCCGGCACGCTCTTTCTCACCTGAGCCTAACGGTTGGTCGGCGTGGTGCCGGCCAATCCTGGATTGTGCTGGCGCCACGCGTGCTCGCGACGTGCCAACACCTCCGTGGCCGCTTCCGTCGACGCCATCGGCACCTGGACCGCGAGGAATCCGTCGAGCGTCTTTCGTAAGCCGGCGGCGAACTCTCGCCCTTTCGGGGTGAGCTCCGCCGATCGCTCCAACGCGTGCAGGCCGACCGCGACCTGCCGCCGCACCACCGCGAACTCGCGCGTCGCCAACTCCTCCAGCTCCGGTGCGGACCGCAGGGCGCGCCAGGTGTCGGCGACGCCGAGAAAGGCGTAGACGCCCTGGATCAGCCCGGCCGTGGGCCGGGCGTCGGTGCGCCATGGTGCGAAGTGCCGCTCGCCTCCCGCCGGTGCGTAGAGCGGGGCGAGGTCGAGCAGCACGCTCAGCTTGGAGTGCTGGAACTCGTGGACGAGCGTCACGGCCAGTTCGGTGGCGGATCGGGGTCGGGTGAGCCCCAGAGTGCCGAACGCGTCCCGCGCGGTGCCGCTGCGGGCCACACCGTCGCCGTCGGTGACGAGCGGCACCAGGGAACGCAGGCCGGCGGCCAGCTCGGCGGCGCGTGCCGGGACGTACCGGACGAGCAGCTCCCACGCCTCGGTGAACAGATCCTGCCACCGCGCCACCTCGTCGGCCGTCAAGCGGTCGGCGGGAGGCGCGTGGTAGCAGTCGCGGTACGGGTTGCCGTCTTCGACCGCCAGCGAGCCGGCCAGGTCGCCGTAACGGGCGACCAACCGCCGCAGCCCATGCCAGCGGGAGCCTTCGGCGCCCACCTCCACGCGGTGCGGGCCGCCGCTCACGGTGGCCCGCCCGGCGGAGACGGTCACGGTGGCGGGGGCGTCGAGGTCGAGTACCGCGGAGCCGAGCGTGGGGAGTGTGACGCCAGCGCCTCGTGTGTGCGTGACCACCTCGGCGTCAAGGCGGGTGAGGAACGCCGCGACAGCGGCGAGCGCGCCGAGCTGCGCGAGGTCGGCCGGCGCGGAGGCGTCGGCTGCCAGCTGGCGCGTGGTCCGCACCGCCCACGCGCCGACCATGGGATCGGAGAGCAGCTCGGTGAGCGCGTGCGGATCTGAACGTTCGGCCTCCACCAGCACGTCCACCGCGGTCTGGCAGGCCGGCTCCGCCGACCACGCGTCGGTCAGGTGCCGGAGCAGCAGGAGATGCTTGCTGTGCTGGGCGTTGGCGAGCCGGTATACGGCCTCCGGCCCGCCCAGGCCCGAGGCCAGGTCGGCAAACTGCGCGTCCGGCATGTGGTGGTAGGTGATCACGATCGGGTCCTCATGCGGGTCTCCAGGTCGCTGGCCACACGCCGGGTGACGTGGCGGATGAGTCGCAGCATGTCGGCGCAGTACACGGAGGGATTGCGGAACCCGTCGCCGGCCCGGAACCGGTGGGCGTAGTGCCCGCCACCGCAGATCGCGTGTGCGGGGCAGCTGAGGCAGGTGTCGCACAGTGCCGCGCGGCCGATCTGCCGGGCCACGACGCCGGGGTGGCGGAGTGCGGCGTCGAGCGGGTCGGCGAAAACCGTCAATCCGGTGGCGCAGGCGCCCGGGTACGTCGACTTCAGCGAGTCGGCCTGCTCGATGGCCCCGTCGGTCTCCACCACCACGACCGCGACCGGGCTGAGACCGATCTGCTCGGAGCGGCCGGCGCCGCCGAGCGCGAGTGCGATCACGTCTTCGAAGAGGCGGACGCTCGTCTCCTGACGCGGCGCGTCGTACCACCGGTCGAAGATCGAGATCAGCCAGTCGGCGTGTGGCGTGGCGGCGGTGCCCCGGGCCGGCGGCTCGGACCAGTTGGCGTGGGGGAGCAGGAAGTCGATCATCGGCGGCTCGTACCGGAGGAGCGACTCGTAGCAGGCCAACGGGTCGGTGGCCGGGTCGACCGTGCAGAGCAGCCCCGCGAAGGCCGGCCGGTGCCGCGGCGTGCCGAGCAGCCGGAGTGCCCGGTCGACGGCGGCGAAGCTGCCCCGCCCGTCGGCGTACCGCCGGTGCCGGTCGTTGTCCGACGCTGTGCCGTCGAGGCTCACCCCGATGGTGACGCCGTGCGCGTGCAGGCGGCTGAGCATCGCCTCGTCGAGCAGTACCGCGTTGGTCTGGGCCCGCACGTCCAGCCGGCAGATGCCGTCAAACGCGGTCCGGAAGTCGTGTACGAGCGCGGTGAGCCGGTCGGCGCCGGCCAGCAGCGGCTCGCCACCGTGCAGGACGAGCCGCATGGCGGTCAGTGCGTGCGCGCGGGCGTGCTCGGCCATCCGATCGGCGGTGGCGAGCCATGTCTGGCGTTCCATGAGCGAGGGCCGGTCTCGCCAGGACTGGTCGGCCATCGTGTAGACGTAGCAGTAGTCGCAGGCAAGATTGCACCGCTGGTGAACCTTGAGCACGACGTCCCGAAACGGGGTGGGGCGCCAACCATCCGCTCGAAGCGCGTCGACGTCCAGTGACTCGTCCGGCCAGGTCGCCTTGCTCCGCGCTACCGGCAGCCCGAGTGCGTGACCGCCAGCCATGGGTCACGCCTCCGTCGTGTACGGCGGAACAAACCGACAATTCATCTCGTAATCCTCCCCGAGGGCCGGGATCTATACGGGCGGGGGTTCGATTTCGCACTCGCCGGGTCGCCCGTCGACGGCGGCGGTGACGAGTGGGTGATCGTCCCCCAACACCTCCCGTAGCTCCTGGAGGCTCGAACTCAGCAGGCCCGCGGCCGGATCGTCCCTCCGCAACACGATGCCGAGGTTGATCGCGCAGGTCAGAGTGTCGGCGTGGCGCTCGCCGCGGACCCGGCGGGTATCGTCGAGCGTCCGGGCGAGCAGCCGCTGCGCGTTGTCTTCCTCGTGGGCGAGGGCGAGGTCGTTTCCCACGCCGATGGCCGCCGCGATCACGTACGGATGATCCTGGCCGAGTGCTTGGCGGAGCGCGTACAAACAGCTCTCGCCCATGTGGCGGGCCCGGCGCCGCTCGCCCATGGCGCGCAGGACGATCGCCTGGTTTGCCGCCGCCGCGAGCGTCAGCGGGTTTCGCTCGCCGAACCGCCGGCGGTAGCGGTCGACCGCCTCGGTGGAGAGGCTCCAGGCCTGGCTGACGTTGCCCACGGCGCAGAGCGTGTTGGCGTACGTCATCATCGCCGCGAGGCTGAGGTCGTGGTCGGAGCCGAGGTGACCCTGGCTGACCAGGTAGAGCCGGCGTCCCTCCTCCAGCGCCGTCGCGACGTGGCCGGTCTTGCGCAACCCCAGCACGATCGTGCGCCACGCCGCGAGTACGAGCGGATGGCGGTCGCCCAGCCGGTCGCGGTATGCCGGCCAGGAGGCCCGCTGTGTCTCCAGCGCCTCCGCGTAGCGCCCCAGCCCGTACAGATCCCGGGCGAGGTTGGAGATGGAGAGCAGCGTGCGCTGGTGGTCCGGGCCGAGGGCGCGGCGGCGGGCGGCGACCAGCGCGGTGTCGATGTCGAGGGCCGCGCGGAAGTCGCCGAGGGCGCGCAGGCTGGCCCCGAGGTTGTTTCGGGCGCTTCCGGTGTAGCGGTCGTCTTCGCCACGGCTCCTCGCGTAGCGCTCGACGCGCTCCTCGTCGAGCCGCAGCGCTTCGGTGTAGTCGCCGGAGATCCGACGTGCCACGGCCAACGCATCGGCGAACTCGAGGGTCGTGGGATGGTCCGGGCCGTAGTCGGGATGGGTCACCAGGTTGTTCCACGCCTCTTCGGCGAGGCGGCGGGACTCGCCGTGGCGCCCGACGGCGAAGAGGGCGGCGACGAGCCGGCGAAGGCACGCGTACGCCTGCTCGCTGTCGGCGTTGGCCTGCTGCCGCCACGCCGTCCACGCGTCGTTGCTGAGCCGCCGGCTGCCGTCGAAGTCGCCGATCTCGTAGAGGTAGGTGGCCTGGTCGATCACGACCTGTCGACTCGCCGCGTCGGCGGCCTCGATGATCCGGGCGGGGCGCAGGTGGGGGCCGATCTGCGCGTACATGTCCCAGGTCAGCGGCTCGGTGGGATTGCAGGGGTTTGCCTCGGCCAACAGCTGGCAGGCGCTCGTGAACGCCTGCCCGCGCGACTCCGCGGGCCGAGTGTCGCGCACGATCGTCTGCACCAACCGGTGCACCTGGAGGGTCTGTCCCTCGTCGAGCACCTTGATCAGCCCGTATCGGCGCAACAGCCAGATGGCGTCGTTGAGCGGGACGGGCTGATCCAGCATCCGGCCCAGCGGTGGCGGAAGCTGGCCGCTGGCGCTGCGCAGCAGGGACAGTGAGATCGGCTCCGCGCCCAGGCAGGACAGCAGCTCCAGTAGCTGGGCGGCGGCCGAGGACTCCTCCCGGACCCGGTCGGCCGCCACGGCGAACGCGGTGGCCACGGTCGCCTGGTAGTCGCCCGGCCGGGCCGCCGCGAGCAGGCTGACCGCGCGTTCGTCAAGCTGGCGGAGGTATTCCTGGACCCGGGTCCTGGTCGCCGACTGCATCGCGGCCACCTGTTCGAGCGCCAGTGGCAGATCGCCGAGGCGGTCGGCGAGCTGGTCGGCGTCGTCGAAGTCGATCTCGTGTCCGCGGGCGCGCAGCAGCTCGATGCTCTCTCGGCGGGTGAAGACGTCGACCTCGACCGGGCGCCCCCGATCGAGCCAGGCGGCGTCTCGCGTGGTCACGATGACGTGGCCGCCCATGGTCGGCACGAGGCTCAGGAGGTCGTCGGGGCTGCCGGCGTTGTCGAAGATGATCAGCCACCGCAGCCCGCCCGCCTCCAGCCGGCTGAGCACCATGCTCACGGTCTGCCCCATGTCGCGGCTGATCGGCCAGTCCTGCCGCTCGCCCAGGGCGGCCAGCGACGCCGTCGCCTGGGACCGCTCCTCCGCGGTGATCCACCAGACCAGGTCGTACTTGTCGGCGTGCCGGTGCAGGTATTCCACCGCGAGCTGGGTCTTGCCGACACCACCGAGCCCGTACAGGATCAGCGGCTGCCAGGGCTCACCAACCATGCGGGTCTCGATCAGCTTCAGCACCTCCGCCCGGCCGGTGAAGCCCGGATTGCGGTGTGGTGCCGGGCCCACCGGCGTGACGCTGGGCGGGACGGCCGGGAGGTCGGGCGGGACCTCGAAGAAGGGCCGCGTGTCCAGCCGCGGCTCGGGCAGCTCGGGGCTGGTGCTGGTCGACCCGCCGCGGGCGGCCTCGTCGGAGGCGGCCAGCCAGAGCGCGTGAAACCGCCGGACCTCGTCCGCCACGTCGGGGTGGTGGACGGCCAGCGCGGCCAGGTAGCGCACCACACACTCCACCTTGGACCAGCGGGCCAGGCCGTCGCCGCGGAGGATGGCGCTCACCGTCTCGTGGCTGACGGTGTCTGGCATGTGGTTTTGCTTGCGGATCTCGGTGCTGATCCGGCGGTATGACGGGCGACCGGCAGCGCGGTAGAGCAGTTGCAGCTCGGCGACGAGGGTCTGCGCCACCGCCACACTCCCTGATCCACATATCGGTGCCTTCGGGCTGGGCCCAACGGCTGCCAACTACCGTCAATTTCTGGCAGGGACAGCATTCCATACGGACGCACGCCCAGGAACACCCGTAAACCTTTGAAGGGTCACGGCAAGAACTGATCTTTGGGCTCGCTGGTGCCGCAGCATCGAAGCAGAAGGTCCGTCCCAGACAGGAGTAGCGTGATGGACATCCGGCTTCCGGCCAGCCTGGCCAGGCGATTCGACGTGATGGGGTTCCTGGCGGTCCTTGTTACCGGCATCCTTCTGATCTCGGTGGGCATCCTGGGCACGGCAGCGGAGAAGGTGGTAATTGACCTGGTAGCGGCCTGCTGCGGCATGCAAATCGCGATATCGCTGCGGCGGAGGGCACCGATGCGAAGGAAGGAAGGGGCGACGCGGGCGCGACCCGACGCGTTTGCGGACCGCCGCCGTGAATTGGAAACGGACAACACCCAATCGGGTACGGAAAATTCCGCCGAAGGTGCGGCAGCGCACTTCCAATTGTCGGTTCGCGGGCTCCTTACCGGGGTCGGCATGAACGTCCGCTGGCCGTCCCCTCAGGGAGGGACGGCGGGATAGCCCCGGCAGGCCGCACTTGTGCACGATCGCCGGCGGAACCCGATCACGGATCGGGTTCCGCCTTCGTCTGTCGTCCCCCCGAGGGGGTAGGCGGGATACCACTCATGCGGCCATACCGTCGATGCCATGTGAACGTCCCGCGCGCCGAGGAGTGTCTACATGCGACCGTCCCAGCCCGGCAGCCGAGATTTGGCGCTCCCACCTCGGATGCCAGGACCCGCGCCTCCGGCGCGGGGCCCGCTACCTCGGTCCGCTCTCCGGCGGCCGGGAGGCGACGATGACGGGGTTGCCGTCCGGGTCCGCCACCGTGGCCATGCGCTCGCCCCAGGGCTGGTCCACCGGCTCCTGGAGCACCGGCACGCCGGCGGCGCGGAGCCTGGCGAGCGCGACGTCGCAGTCGTCGGCGTAGGCCCACAGCGTGATCCGGTCGTTGGCGAGGTCGGCGGGCTGGTCCTGGCGGCCGATGCCCAGATGCGACTGGCCCAGCTCCAGCGCGACGTAGTCGGGCTCGCCCTCGGGCGGAAACTGGTAGGTCACCTCGGCGCCCAGCAGGTCGCGGTAGAACCGCAGCGCGGCGGGCAGGTCGGTCGTGGTCAGGATCGGAAAGAGTTGGTCAAACATGGTCGCCTCCACTCTGCTGACGGACGGCGCCGGGTCGCGTTCGACACCGGCCTGCCGGGCGGCCCGGCGGATCGGCTCCGGCACGGCGGGCCGCGTCGTAGTGTCGAGCTGTGCCCACGCCACTACCGTCCGCGTCCGCGCTCGGCGCCGTGTGCCGGGGGCGGTTGGTGGCCCGATGAGCGGGCTGGAGCAGTGGCTCGCGGGCACCGCCGGTTGGGTCGTCTACCTGATCGTATTCGGCGTGGTCTGGGCGGAGGCGGCGATCTTCGCGGGCGTTTTCCTGCCGGGGGAGACCGTCCTGCTCTTCGGTGGTGTGCTGGCCGGGCTGGGGCACGTCGACGTGGCGGCGGTCATGGCGTGCGGGGTCGCCGGCGCGGTCTTCGGCGACACGGTGGGATACCAGGTGGGGCGGCACCTGGGGCCGCGGCTGCGGTCGACGCGGCTGGGGCGGGCGGTCAAGGCCTCGCGGTGGAGCCGGGCGGAGGCGTTCATGAGGCGCTACGGCGGTGCTTCCGTCTTCCTGGGGCGGTGGATCGGCTTCGGCCGCGCGTTGGTGCCCGCCCTCGCCGGGGCCACCCGGATGCGATACCTCCGGTTTCTGGTCTGGAATGTCCTGGGCGGCGTGACCTGGGCCGTCACCACCGTGCTGGTGGGCTACCTGGCGGGCGGCTCGTGGCGGAAGGTCGAAAGCGTCTTCGGCCGGATCGTGCTGCTGATCGTGGCGGCCATCGTCGTCGCGCTCGCGGTGGTCGCCGTGGCGCGGCGGGTCGCGCGCCGCCCCCACCAGGAGTGAGCCCGCCTCGCCGCCCACCGGAGGTGAGCCGTCCAGCCGCCGCGGCGCGCCGATGGTGAGCCCGACCCCGCCCCGCCGGCCGTCCGCCGTGCCGCGGCGGTCAGCAGCGGGGGGAGGCGGCCGTGCACAGGCGCGTGACGGCGACCGCGGCGAGGCGGGTCAGCTCCATCGCCGAGGCGTCGCGGCGCGGCGGCCGCCCCGCCAGGTTGCCGGGGTCGCCGAGGTGCGCGTCACTCCAGCGGCGGCAGCTTCTGGGGCTGGGCGAGGAGGTCACGGAAGCGGTCGCCCCGCTCGGCGATCCGGTCGAACACCGTACGGATGGTGAACCCGTCCGGGCGCAGCGCCGGGTCGTCCAGCTCGTCCCAATCGATCGGCACCGAGACCGGGGCGCCGGGCGCGGGGCGGGGGCTGTACGGCGCGACGAGTGTCTTGTTGACCGCGTTCTGCGTGTAGTCCAGCCGCGCCCGGCCCTCGCGCTCGTCGACCTGCCACTTCCAGCTGACCAGGTCGGGCACCACGGCGCCGACGGTGCGGGAGAGGCGTTCGACCCAGGCGCGCGTGGCGGCGAAGTCGGGGCCGGGGGCGATCGGTACCCAGATCTGGATGCCGCGCCGGCCGGTCACCTTCGGCAGGGCGTGTACGCCCACGTGCTCCAGCGCGGTGCGGTGCAGGCGGGCGAGGGCGAGCAGGTCGTCCCAGGTGGTGCGCTCGCCGGGGTCGAGGTCGATCAGTGCCCAGGTAGGACGGTCCGGATGGTCCACTGTGGAGGTCCAAGCGTGCCACTCCAGCGCGCCGAAGTTGGCCGCCCACACCAGCGCGGCGGGCTCGTCGACCACCAGGTACGTCCGGGTCTCGCCCGGGTCGGCGTCGGGGTTGTCCCAGCGCGGCAGCCAGTCCGGCGCGTGGCGTGGCAGCTCCTTGTGCCAGAAGCCCTTCGTCTGCGCCCCGTTGGGGTAGCGGTGCATGTTGAAGGCGCGGCGGGTCAGGTACGGCAGCACGGTCGGCGCGATGCGGGCCGCGTACCGGAGCAGTTCGCGCTTGGTCACCGGCTCCTCGCCGGGCCGGGGCGGGAAGAGCACCTTGTCCAGGTTGGTCACTCGCAGGTCGCGGCCGAAGACGTGCCACCTGCCCTTGGCCCCGATGCCGTCCAGCTCCCGCAGTTCGTCGTCGCGGGCCGGGTCGGCCAGAGGCTTGAGGAGTACGGCGGCGCGCGAGGCCGGCTGGTCCGACCGCCACATCCGGTCCGGGTCGGCCCGCACCTCGTCGTTGGTACGCCCGGTCAGCACCGAGCGCGGATGGTCCTCCGGATCCCAGCCGCCCTTAGCGAACTCGTCCCGCTTGTGCAGCAGCAGCCACTGCTCCCGGTCGCGGCTGTCGCGCCGCGTGCGGACGAGGACGAAGCGGCCGCGCAGCTTCTCGCCGTACAGGTCGAGGTGCAGCTCACCGTCGGCCAGCGCCCGCGCCGGATCGTCGACATCGCCGGCCGCGCGCCACGTGCCGGCGTCCCACACGATGACGTCGCCGCCGCCGTACTCGCCGGCCGGGATGATCCCCTCGAAGTCGATGTACTCGATCGGATGGTCCTCGACGTGGAACGCGGCGCGGCGTACGCCCGGATCCAGCGTCGGACCCTTGGGCACCGCCCAGCTCGCCAGCACGCCCGCGATCTCCAGGCGGAAGTCGTAGTGCAGCTGGCGGGCCCGGTGCCGCTGCACCACGAACCGGCCCGTACCGCCGTCGCGCTCCGCGGTCGCGCCCGCCGGCTCCGGTGTACGCGAAAAGTCGCGCTTGCGCCGGTACTCGTCGAGCGTGTCCCCGCGCCGCGCCCTGGACCTGGTCGGCGCCATGCCGACTCCTTACCCACGGCGGACGCCGGCTACCACCGGCGGCGGGAGCTGAACGCGCGTATGGTGGGCGCGTGGTGCTTCCCCGGCGGCTGGCCCGGATCAACCGCGTGGTGAGCAACCGGGTCCTGGGGCCGATCGCGCAGGTCCTGCCCGGTTTCGGCATCGTCGTGCACAGAGGCCGCCGCAGCGGCCGTGTCTACCGCACGCCGGTCAACATCTTCCACACCCCCGATGGGTACGTGGTGGCCCTCACCTACGGCGTGGGGGACTGGACCCGCAACGTGCTGGCGGCGGGCGGCTGCGTGGTGGAGATCCGGCGCCGCCCGGTGCGGCTGGCCGAGCCGCGCCTGGTCCACGACGCGCGCCGCCGCGCGGTGCCCGCACCGGTGCGCCCGATCCTGGCGGCCATCGGCGTGACCGAGTTCCTGCACCTTCGCCCCGCCGAAGCCGGTAAAGGTCGGCGGACACCGCACTAGCGGGATTCGAGCGGCTTTCGAGGGGTACACCTTGACGTCTGTCGATGGCTGGCGCATTGTCGGAACATGCCAGGCGTGCGTTCCACCGCGGCCCTCCGTCGTCTGCTGCCGGGTCTGCTGGCGGCCATCCTCCTGCCGGCAGCCGCGTTCGGGGCGCTCGTCGTCGCCGTACCGGGGGCGAGCGCGATGCCCGTGACGGGCGTCGCCCTCTACACGTCGCCGCCCACCATCCCGACGACACCGGGCACGCCCGGCACGTCGCCGTTCCCGCCGAGCGCGCCGACCAACCTGACCGCCACCGAGGTCCGCACCGGGTCGGTGACGCTCACCTGGACCGCCTCGACCCGCGGCTGCTGCGCGATCGCCGGCTACGAGATCACGTACATCCAGGCGTACAACGACATCGTCTGGACGGTGAGCGTCGGCGACGTGACCACCGCGACGATCACGGCCAACATAGCGCCGACCAGGCAGTACAGCTTCCGGGTCGCCGCGCGGGACACCATGGGCCGCCGCTCGGCGAGCTCCGACGCGGTCACCGTCGTCACGCCCAACACCGACACCGGTCCGGACACCGTCCCACCGGGTACGCCGCCCGGTTTCAGCCTCGCCAGCCAGACCGCCCTCACCGCCCGGCTCTCCTGGTCGCCCGCCACCGACAACGTGGGCGTCACCGGATACGACGTCTACAAGTTCGACGGGCTCTGGCTCTCGACGCTGCTGGCGACCGTCACCGGCACCAGCCACACGGTGCCGCTCGGCCCGGGGCGCAACCTCTTCTACGTACGGGCGCGCGACGCGGCGGGCAACCTGTCCGCGGTCACCACCACGGTCACCGTCCAGGGCGCGACCAACCCGCCGGTCGACCCGGGGGTCTGCCGGGTCGTCTACACGACACAGTCGCAGTGGACCGGTGGCTTCGTCGCCTCGGTGACGATCCACAACAGCAGCCCGGCGGCGGCGATCGACGGCTGGACGCTGAGCTACGTGTTCCCCGGTGACCAGCGGGTCACGTCCGCGTGGAGCGCGCGGGTCACGCAGACCGGCGCGGTCGTGACCGCCCAGAACGCCGGCTGGAACCACGCCATCCCGATCGGCGGCAGCGTCACCTTCGGCATGCAGGGGACGTGGAACACCAGCAACACGGCACCGACCGCCTTCACGCTCAACGGATCGAACTGCCTGGTCACCTGAATCGGGCTCCACGGGGGAGGACGCCAGAATGCGGAGGAGAAGGCGCCTGCCCGCGGTCGCGCTGGCGATCGCGGCGCTGGCCACACCGGTCGCCGTGGCGGACACCGCGGTGGCGTCCGCCGGCCGTCCGCCGGCCATCGCCTGGCGCTCGTGCCCGGAGGATCCGACCGCCCAGTGCGGCACGCTCCGGGTACCGGTTGACTGGTCGCGCCCGCGCGGGCCGAAGATCGACGTGGCCGTGGCGCGGCGGCCCGCCACCGACCCCTCCGCCCGCATCGGCTCGCTCCAGGTCAACCCGGGCGGGCCGGGCGGCTCCGGGCGGGACTTCGCGATCGCCGGCGCCGGCACGTTCAGCCCGGAGATCCGCCGCCGCTTCGACATCGTCGGGATGGACCCGCGCGGCGTGGGCGCGAGCACGCCGGTGCTCTGCTCGGCCGAGCTGGTCGCCCAGGTGCCGTCGCTGTTCATGGCCAGCCAGGCCGACTTCGAGGCGCGGCTGGCGTTCAACGCGCGGCTGCGCGCCGACTGCCGGGCACGTACCGGTCCGCTCTTCGACCACGTCGACATGCTCAGCGTCGTACGCGACATGGACGCGCTCCGCGCCGCGCTCGGCGACGCCAAGCTCACCTACTACGGCCTCTCGTACGGCACGCTCAACGCGCAGCTCTACGCCGAACTCTTCCCGCACCGGGTCCGCGCGATCGTCTCGGACAGCAACCTCGACCACAGCCTCGGCACTCGCGGCTTCCTGGACACCGAGGCGGCGAGCGCGCAGGACTCGTTCGACGAGTTCGTCAAGTGGAGCGACCGCACGCCCGGCAGCGCGCTGCACGGCCGGGACGTCCGCGCGGTGTGGCACCGGCTGCTCGAGCGGGCCGGGCGCGGCGAGATCCCGTACCCGCCCGACCCGACCGTCCCGCTGCGGCCGGAAGACCTGATCACTCGGGTCTTCGTCGCGTTCTATTCGCCGGACTGGTACGGGCTGGCGCGGCTACTGTCCGATCTAGACAGTGGCGCGCCGGTGGCGGGCGGCGCGGCGCCGGCGGCGCGGAGCGAGCCGCAGGTGGTCCCGTTCCCGCCGCTCGCCATCTTCTGTGCCGACTGGCGCCTGCCGATCCGCGACCACCGCGAGTTCGCCGGGCACGTCGACCGCCTCGCCCGGATCGCGCCGGAGATGCGGTACGGGCCGCCGGCGCTGTCGTTCGCGGTGGGCTGCCTCGGCACGCCGGCCCCGATCGCCAACCCGCAGCGGCCGGCGCGCGTACGCGGCCTCGACACGCCGCTCCTGCTGCTCAACGCGCGGCACGACCCGGCGACCGGCTACGAGCGGGCGCTCGGTGCGGCCCGCCAGCTCGGCCGCGAGGGCGTGCTGCTCACGTACGACGGCTGGGGGCACGGGGCCTATCCGCGCGGTGACTGCGTCGCCGGGGCGGTCGACCGGTACCTGCTCACCCGGCGGCTCCCCGCGCGCGGCACGCACTGCCCGGGCATCGAGCCCGCCCCGCCGCCGGCCGCCCGCTCGCTCACCACCTGGCCCGCCGCGCCCGCGTTCCCGTACTAACCACACGGCGTGAGGATCGTCTTGCCGCGCAGCAGGCCGGCCTCCGCCTCGCGGTGCACGGCGGCCAGGTCGGTGAGCGGGCGGGTCGCGGCGACGTCCACGCGTACCGCGCCGGCGTCCACGAGCGCCACGAGCGCGGCGAGCTGGTCGGTGTCGTTCCGGGCGACGAAGTGCACGGCGCGCGTACCGGCGGCGGCCGGCAGCGGCACGGTCGCGGAGACGGCCACGCCGCCCGGCCGTACCAGCGCGGCGGCCTTCTTCCCACTGGCCGGTACGAGATGGAGGAGCGCGTCGACCGGCTCGTCGAGCGCGTCGGCCAGCGGCCCCGCCGTGTAGTCGACGATCTGGTCGGCACCGAGCGCGCGGACCGCCTCGGCGCTGCGCCCGCTGGCGGTGGCGATCACGTACGCGCCGGCGTGCTTGGCGAGCTGCACCGCGAACCCGCCCACCCCGCCGCCCGCGCCGTTGACCAGCACGCGCTGCCTCGGGGCGATCCGGGCGTGCTCGAACACCGCCTGCCACGCGGTGAGCCCGGCGATGGGAAGCGCGGCGGCGTGCGCGAGAGGGGCGGCGGCGGGCGCCGCGACGAGCGTGCTCGCCGGCGCGGTGAGGTACTCGGCGGCCGCGCCCCCGTCGTCGACCCGCCCCACCACGCGGTCGCCGGGCGCGAGTGCGGTCACGCCGGCGCCGGCCTCGACGACCGTGCCGGAGACCTCGCCGCCGAGCGTCCAGGGCAGGTCCAGCTCGGCCACCGCGCGCAGCAGCCCGCTCCGCCAGCCGATTTCGGATGGGTTGAAGGAGGTCCCGGCGACCCGGACGAGCACCTCGCCGGGAGCGGGCGCGGGGCGGGGGACGTCGTCGGCCTGGATCGCGGACGCGTCGCCGTACCGGTGGATTCGCATGGCTCGCACCCGACGAACATATTGCGGCCTGCGGAGACGGACCATGCTGCCAGATCCCTGTTTGATACGCGATCGTCTCGATGGCGATACCCTCGGTTGGATGGACGTGCTCAGCGACGTGATCACGGTGATGCGCACCGGCGAGCCCCGCTCGGCGCGGCTGGCGTGGCGGGCGCCGTGGGCGCAGGAGTTCGCGTCGATGCCGGGCGGTGCCGGCTTCCAGGTGGTCCTGCGCGGGCCGTGCTGGCTGCTCCGCCCGGACGGCGAGCCGCTGGCGCTGGCGCCGGGCGACGTGGTCTTCCGCCCGCACGGGCGCGGGCACACGCTCGCCGACAGCCCGGCGACCGCGCCGGTCGCGCCCGCCTGCGACCCCGGCGACCCGCGGGCGCTGCGCCGGTACGCCGACGACACAGTGGACGATCCGACGACCGTGACCCTCTGCGGCGGCTACCAGCTCGACGCCGCCCGCGCCCATCCGCTGCTGCGCGACCTGCCCGAGCTGATCCACCTGCCGGCGCACCTCGGCCGCCACCCCGACCTGCGCGCCACCGTCGACCTGCTCGCCGGCGAGCTGGCCCGGCCCCGCCTCGGCACCGACGCGATCGTCCCCGCGCTCCTCGACACGATGCTGCTGCACATCCTGCGCGCCTGGCTGGAGGGGCAGGTGCCGGTAGGCGGCGCCGCGACCAGGCCGGGCGGTGGCTGGGCGGCGGCGCTCAACGACCCGCCGATCGCCGCCGCGCTCCAGGCGATGCACCGCGACCCGGCCCATCCGTGGACGGTCGCGTCGCTCGCCACCGAGGCGGGGCTCTCCCGGGCGCCGTTCGCCCGCCGCTTCGCCGCGCTGGTCGGGCAGCCGCCGCTGGCGTACCTGACCTGGTGGCGGATGACCACCGCGGCCCGGCTGCTCACCGTGTCGGACGCGCCGCTGAGCGCGGTCGCCGCGCGGGTCGGCTACGCGTCCGAGTTCGCCTTCGCCACGGCGTTCAAGCGCCGCTACGGTGTGGCCCCCGGCCGCTACCGGCGAGGGCGACTCGGCTGAGCCCGGCGTGCGGCGTCGCTTTTCACGTCGGCCCGTGCGGCGTCTAGGCTGCTCCCCAGAAATCGTATCCACCCCTCCTCGGCACGACGGAGGGCCACGGTGATCCGCATACGTATGCACGTCGAGGGGCCGCCCATGAGCCGGGTACCGACCAGCAAAGACGTCGCCAGGGTCGCCGGCGTCTCGCAGCCGACGGTCTCCCGGGCGCTGGCCGGTCACCCGCAGGTCTCCCCGGCCACGCGCGACCGCGTGCGGAAGGTGGCGGAGGAGCTGGGGTACGTGCCGCTCGAGTCCGGCCGCGCGCTGCGCCGGGGGCGCACGCGGCGGATCGCGGTGGTCGCCAGCCCGGACGACCTGCTCGACCCGTGCCAGCCGCAGCTCGTCGTGCCGCTGCACCAGGCACTGACCGCGGCCGGCTACCGCACGACGTTGCTCGCCGAGGCGGCCGACACGGCCGTACTCGCGCAGGTCACCGACGGCTCGGTTGACGGCGTGGTGCTCGCCGCGCACAGCGGTTCGACCGTCCCGCGCCGCCTCGCCGCGAGCGGCGTGCCGCACGTGCTGGTCAACCGCCTCGCCCCGGCCGACGGGCATCCGAGCTGCGGGGCCGACCACCGCCAGGGGGCGGCCGAGATCGCCTCGGTGGTCGCCGGCCTCGGGCACACCGAGGTCGCGCTGGTGCTCGGCCCGCGCAGGATGCGCACAAGCCTCGACCGGGAGGCCGGCTTCCGCGGCGTCCTCGCCGGTGTGCGTGCGGTGCGCACGCGCGTGCTGCGCGGCGGGTACGACCACGCGACCGGCGTCGCCGCGGCCCAGGCCCTGCTCGGCGCGGCCCGGCGGCCGACCGCGATCCTCTGCGCCAGCGACACGATCGCGCTCGGCGTGCTGCACGAGGCCCGGATGCGCGGCGTCGACGTGCCCGGCGAGGTGACCGTGACCGGCTACGACGACGTGCCGATGGCGGGGTTGGAGCCGTATGCGCTGACCACCGTGCGCCACGACCCCGGCCGCATGGCCGCCGAGGCGGTGCGGCTGCTCCTCGCCCAGATCGGGACGGACGCCCCGGCTGCGCCCGAGTCGGTGGTGCTCCCCGCCGACGTGGTGCTGCGCGGGACGCACGGGCCGCCGCGCGCCTGACCCGCGCGGGCTCCCCGTCCGGGCGAGCGCGACGCCAGCCGGGGACGCCGGGACTTTCTTCCCGGGCCGGTGGTATCGGCGCCGGCGCGACCCGGGACGGTCGGGCGGTTTCGTACCTGGCATGACGACGCTCGACACCCCGACGGCCGCCGCGGGCACGATCAGCCGGTACTGGCGACCGCTCGCCGGCCTCGCCCTCATCGGCTGGCCCTGCCTGCACTTCCTCGGCTTCCTCACCTCGCCGCCGGGCGAGACGCACGAGCCGCCGATCTTCCGGGAACACGCGACGCTCGTGCAGCTCAGCGCGATCTTCCTGCACTACGGCGCGATCCTCATCGTGCCGGTCGTGCTCGGCCTGGCGTACCTGCTGCACGACCGCATGCCCCGCCTCGCGGTGATCGCCGGGCTGGTCGGCGCGTTCGCGGCGATCAACGGGTCGGCGCTGCTGCTGGGCGACTTCTACGACCTCGCCCTCGCCGAGTCAGTGGCCGACGAGCAGGCGGTCGCGGTCAGCGACCGGGCATGGAGCTACGCCGGCGTCGTGTACGGCTTCCTGCTGCCGGGCTTCCTCGTGCATCCGGCGCTGATCGTGCTGACCACCGCGCTGGCCAAGGCCGGCCGCGTGGGGTGGTGGCAGCCGGTGCTGCTGGTCACCGGCCTGGTGCTGCCGTTCCTGGTGGCGAGCCAGGCGCCGATCGTGCAGTCGGTCGGGCCGCTCCTCGTCGCCGCGGCACTCGTCCCGATCGGGGTCCGGCTGCTGCGGGCGCCAGCGCCCCGCTGACCAGGTGGGTCGGGGGGAAGGGGGCGGGCCGCCGGCGGCCCGCCCTCACAGGCGCAGGACGTGCCAACCCCAGAGACAGATCTGGGCTACCGCTCTGTCCGTCGCGGTCCAGACCGTCACCCCCCGCGGCCTCACCCTCCGCGGTGCGCGGGACGGCGTGGCGACACGGGCCGGTGTGGGCAGCCATCGGGCGTCCCGCGAAGGGCGAACCCGCCTCGCGAAGGCGCGCTACATGCCGGCTTCGCGGGCGCGGATGATGGCCTGGGCGCGGTCGGCGACCTGGAGCTTCGTGAAGATGCTGGAGACGTGGTTGCGTACGGTCTTCGGGCTCAGGCCCAGCCGCTCCGCGATCTGCGGGTTGGTCAGGTGCTGGCCGACGAGCCCGAGGATCTGCCGCTCCCGGTCGCTCAGTTCCGGAAACGCGTCCTGCCGCCGGTCGAGCCCGTTGAAGTAGCCGACCAGCCGTACGGCGAGGGCCGCCCCGAAGATCGCCTCGCCGGCGGCGACCGCGCGCACGGCGCGTACCAGCTCCGCCTTGCGCGCGCCCTTCAGCACGTAGCCGCGCGCGCCGGCCCGCATCGCCGCGAACACCGAGTCATCGTCGTCGGCCATGCTGAGGATCAGGACCCGTACGTGGGGCATCGAGGCGACCAGCCGCTCGGTGGTGGCGATACCGCCCATGCCGGGCATCGCGAGGTCGAGCAGCACCACGTCCGGCTGCGCGGCCGGGGCCAGCGCGAGGGCCTGTTCACCGGTCGCGGCCTCGTCGACGACCTCGATGTCGGGCACGGTGTCGAGCAGCGCCCGCAGCCCCTGTCGAAACGGCGCGTGGTCGTCGACGACCAGGGCCCGGATGCTCTCCATCACTCCTCCGTCACCGCCGGCAGCTCGGCCCGCACGCGAGTGCCGCCGGTGCCGCTCACCACGGTCAGCGTGCCGCCCAGCTCGGCCGCCCGTTCGCGCATGGACATGATCCCGACTCCGCCCGCGGAGCCAGCCGCCGGGCCGGCTCCGTCCGCGCCGCTCGCCGCCGGCCCGGCTCCGTCCGCGCCGCTCGCCGCCGGGCCGGCTCCGTCCGCGCCGCTCGCCGCCGGCCCGGCTCCGTCCGCGCCGCTCGCCGCCGGGCCGGCTCCGTCCGCGCCGCGAGGTGCGGGCGCGCCCGTGGCGGTGGGCTGCCGGGGGACCTGGCCTCGGCCGTCGTCGGCGACCTCCAGCGTCAGGCGCGCGTCCGCCAGGCGGAGCGTGACCGTGGCGGACGAGGCGCGGGCGTGGCGGACCACGTTGGTGACCGCCTCCAGCACGATCCGGTACGCGGCCACCTCCGTCGCGGCCGGCAGTGGCGGGAGCGGGTCGGCGGCGTCGACGGTGACCCGGGGCGCGCCGGCGGGCAGCCCCGCGACGTGGGCGCGGAGCGCGCCGACCAGGCCGAGGCTGTCCAGTGCGGGCGGGCGCAGGCCCTCGACGAGCCGCCGCACGTCGCCGACGGCGGACTCGGCGTCGTCGACGACCCGCGCCAGCAGCGCCTTCGCCTCGTCGCCGGTGGCGTCCTGCGCCGCCTCGGCGCGCATGGTCAGCGCGGCGAGCGTCGGCCCGAGCCCGTCGTGCAGGTCGCGCCGGAGCCGGCGGCGTTCCTCCTCGCGGGCCATGACCAGGCGCTCGCGGGAGCGTTGCAGGTCGGCGGAGAGCGCCACCGAACGTTCCGTCTCCCGCACCGCGTGCACCGCCACGCCCACGTGCCGCACGAGGTCGGCGAGCACGTGCGGGTCGAGCGCGCCGCGCCGCCCGCGCCCGCCGCTCTCCGCGAGCGGGGGCCACAGCCAGAGCGAGCCCACCTCCTCGCCGTGGTACGTCAGCGGGAGCCGCTCGGGCACACCGTCCGCGGTGCCGGAGACCACCGGCTCGCCGCCGGTGACCTCGACGGCGACGTACCGCAGGCGGAGCGTCTCGGCCACCGTCTCGGCGATCACGGGCAGCACCCCGGCCGGGGTGACCGCCTGCTCGAGGCGCCGGCCCAGGCGGGCGAGCACCGCGTAGGGGTCCTCGCGCCGCCCGTACAGCATCAGGTTTATCCCGTGCTGGATCCGCTCGCGCAGCGGCGCGAAGCCGACCGCGACGGCGGCCGCCGCCACCACCGCCACGGGCCGGCTGCCGGAGCGGCCCACGAGCGCACCGAGGTACGCGGCGATGAGCACGTAGCCGCCGACCAGGCACGCGGAGAGGACCGTGTAGACGAGCGTGCGGTTGATCAGGACGTCGATGTCGTACAGCCGGTGGCGCAGCACGGCCACGGTCACGGCGGCCGGCACGAGGCTGAGAGCGAGCGCGCCGGCGTACTCCCAGAAGAGGCTGTCCCGCGGCCACAGCGAGCCGGCGTCGGCGTCGGTGAGGCCGGCGACCAGCCGCGCGACGACGGCGACCGCGGCCACGGCGAGGGCCCAGACCACCCACTTGACCTGCCGCCGCCGCACCTCGTCGGCCTCCCGCGCGCGCAGCAGCACCGCGACGCCGCCCACGGCGAACGCCAGCCCGGCCAGCACCGTGAACACCGCCCCCGCCAGGTCCGCCGCCCCCGCCAGGCCGGCCACGCCGAGCGGGTTGGTCACCTGCGGGTAGGCCCGGATCTGGTCCGGCGTCCCCGGCCGCAGCGCGCTCAGTACCGCCGCCACGGCGGCGGCCGCCAGCACCGGCCCGACCAGCCACCACCAGCGCCGCGCGAGGCGCCGGCCGCCGGGGAAGAAGAGCGGGACCAGCGCGGCACAGAGGTTCGCCGGCACCCACAGCCACGTCGCGGTCCAGGTGGCGATCTCCGGGTACGACCCGCCGGCCGGCCGGGTCAGCTGACCGTGGACCGCGTACTCGCCGCAGAGTTCGAGCACACCGAACGAGAAGGCGCTGCCCAGCAGCAGCCAGCCGAGGGGCTCGCGGGGGCGTTCGCCGGCCACCAGCCCGCCGGCCACCGCGCAGCTCACCACGAAGACCAGGTAGGCCCGCGTGCCGGGGTCGGTCCCGTTGACCGCCCCGAGCGCCATCGCCCCGGCCACGGCGGCCACCGTGACCAGGCATGCCGCCCACGCCACCCGCCTGCCCACGCGCCGCCTCCTTCGCCCCCTCCAGCCGGGCCGACCATAGCCGGCGGGCGTCCCGCCTGACCGGGACAAAGTCCCAGCCACGCCGACGGTGATTCCTTTCGCGGCGAGCTAACGCCAACCCGTGGACCGGGATCGGCATGCTGGTCTCGCGGTGTGGGCCTGGCTCCCCTCCGATCGCCGTCGACCCCGACGACGGCGCGGTCGCCCCACTGAAGCGGGCGCGATGCCTAGATGATCTATCCGAAGGGCCGACGCGTCACGACCCGTGGGCTGACCGGCGGCGCGTGACAGCAATGTCGGGGACTTGCTGCCTCGTCCGCAGCGGGAGGCAGCAAGGACAGGGAAATTGTCGGGATCTTGGTGGTGTGCTCGCTTGGGCCTGTCCGCGCGAGGTGCTTTCTCTCGCCTCCGGCCTTCCGTGTCACTACCCCCGCCACGGGGGACCGCGGTCAAGACGACTTAGGCTGAGTGGCATCGGGTCCGGACCGCGACGAGCATCGCGGCAGCCTGGATTTGTCCCTCGGCGCAGAAGGTCTAGCTGGTGGGGGCGGGCTCCAGGCGGGGCGTCACCTCGAAGGTCGGCTTGCCCTCGTCGCCCACGTCGACCCGGACCTCGTGGCCGGGGGAGAGGCGGCCGTCGAGCAGCATCTCGGAGAGGCGGTTGTCGATTTCGCGCTGGATCGTACGGCGCATCGGGCGGGCCCCGTACTGCGGCTCGTAGCCCTGGTCGACCAGCCAGCCGATCGCCGGGCGGGTGAAGTGCACGATGATGTCCTGGGCCCGCATGCGGCGGCGGGTCTGCTCCAGCATCAGGTCGGTGATCTCGGCGAGCTGGTCCGCCGAGAGCCGCTGGAAGACCACGATCTCGTCGATCCGGTTGATGAACTCGGGCCGCAGCTCCTCCCGCAGCCGCCGCAGCACGCGGTCGCGGACGTCCTGGTCGGTGCGGCGCGCCTCGCTCACGAAGCCGAGCGGCTGCTCCTGGCCGATCAGGTCGGAGCCGAGGTTGCTGGTCATGATGAGGACGGTGTTCTTGAAGCTGACCGTCCGGCCCTGGCTGTCGGTGAGGCGGCCGTCGTCGAGCACCTGGAGCAGCAGGTTGAAGACGTCCTCGTGGGCCTTCTCGATCTCGTCCAGCAGCACCACCGAGTACGGGCGCCGCCGTACCGCCTCGGTCAGCTGCCCCGCCTCCTCGTAGCCGACGTAGCCGGGCGGCGCGCCGACCAGGCGGCTGACCGTGTGCCGTTCCTGGAACTCGCTCATGTCCAGCCGCACCATCCGGTCCTGGTCGCCGAACATCGACTCGGCCAGCGCCCGGGCCAGCTCGGTCTTGCCGACGCCGGTGGGGCCGAGGAAGAGGAAGCTGCCGATCGGCCGGTTGGGGTCGCCGAGGCCGGTACGCGAGCGGCGGATCGCCTGTGCCACGACGCTCACGGCGTCCGCCTGGCCGACCAGCCGCTCGTGCAGCCGCTGCTCCAGGTTGGCGAGGCGGTGCCGCTCCTCCTCGCTGAGCTGCTGGGCCGGGATGCCGGTGGCCCGGGAGACCACCTCTGCGATGTCCTCCGCGCTGACCTCGGGGACGCCGTTGTGCCCGCCGTCCGCCTCCGACATCCGCCGGCGCAGCTCGCTCACCTCGTCGCGCAACTGGCTGGCCCGCTCGTACTGCTCGTCCGCCACCGCCTGGTCCTTGTCCCGGCAGAGCTGCTCGATCCGCCGTTCCAGCGCGCGTACGTCGGTCGCCGGCGCGCGGCTGCGCAGCTGGATCCGGGCGCCGGCCTGGTCGATGAGGTCGATCGCCTTGTCCGGCAGGAAGCGGTCCGTCAGGTACCGGTCGGCGAGCTCGGCCGCCGCGACCAGCGACTCGTCGGTGAAGCGCACGTTGTGGTGCGCCTCGTACCGGTCGCGCAGCCCGCGCAGGATCTCCACCGTGTCCTCGACGCTCGGCTCGGGCACGAGGATGGGCTGGAAGCGCCGCTCCAGCGCCGCGTCCTTCTCGACGTAGCGGCGGTACTCGTCCAGCGTGGTCGCCCCCACCGCGTGCAGCTCGCCCCGGGAGAGGGCGGGCTTGAGCATGTTGGACGCGTCGGTGGCTCCCTCGGCCGAGCCGGCGCCCACCACCGTGTGGATCTCGTCGATGAAGACGATCAGGTCGTCGGCGTTGGCGCGTACCTCGTCGATGATGTTCTTCAGCCGCTCCTCGAAGTCGCCGCGGTACCGCGTGCCGGCCACCAGCCCGGTCAGGTCGAGCTGCACCAGGCGCTTGTCGGTCAGCGTGCGCGGCACCTCACCGTCGACCATCCGCTGCGCGAGCCCCTCGACGATCGCCGTCTTGCCGACGCCGGCCTCGCCGATCAGGACCGGGTTGTTCTTGGTACGCCGGGCGAGCACCTCCACGCACTGCTCGATCTCCTGCGCCCGCCCCACCACCGGGTCGATCTTCCCGTCGCGGGCGAGCGCGGTGAGATCCCGCCCGAACCGGTCCACGGTCGGCGTCGCGGTGGTCGGGGCGGGCGCGGCCGCGGTCGGGCCGCCCTGGGCCTGGGCCTGCGCCGCCTGCCGCAGCGTCTCGGGCGTCACCCCGCGGGCGGCGAGCATGCGCCCCGCCTCCGAGTCGCGGTTGACCACGAGGGCCACCAGGATGTGCTCGGGCCCCAGGTAGGAGGCGCCGAGCGTACGGGAGACCTGGTGCGCCTGGAGCAGCGCCCGCTTGGCGGCCGGCGTGAGCGCGGGCGGTTCCTCCCGGGGGGTGGCCCGCCGTACCTCCTGCTCGATCTCCGCGGCCAGGCCGGCCGGGTCCGCGCCGGCCCGGGCCAGGAGCTGGCGCAGCGGGTCGCGCTGGCAGATCGCCCAGAGCAGGTGCTCGGTGTCGAGGTCCGGGCTGCCCCACTCGGCCGCCTTGGACGCGGCGTTCTGGATCAGCTCGCGCGCGTCCTGGCTCATGAGGCGGGCCAGGTCGATCCGCCGCCCCTGCTGCGAGCCGAAGAACTGCGCCAGGAACTCCTCGAACGGGTCCTGCCCGAACCCCCCGGCCTCCCAGTAACCCCTGGTCATCTCGGCCACCCTCCCGGTCCCCGGTGTCGCTTCCCTACCTGCTCCGGCTACCCCGACACCAACCGGACAAACACGCGGCCGAGCGCGCCGGCAGGTGTATCGCGGACGGCAACACCGCGGCCTGAGACGGTGCGCGGGGCTGGCGGGCAGCCGCCGGACCCACGCTCGCCTGCTGTGCGATACTCGCCCGACTATGACCACATACGGCCTGCTCATCTCACCTGGCACCAACCGCGTGTACGCCGAGTCCGCGGTCGAGCTGACCCGCACCGAGCTCGAGCTCTTCAACCACTCGGCGCTCGGCGGGCGGATCGGCGCCACCGACGTCGCCACGATCGGCGGCGTGCGGTACGTGACCTTCGAGGCCGAGCCGCTCGGCGAGCGTGACGTGGCGCTGCTGGGCAACCTCTCCTCGGCGTTCGCCCTCTTCGAGCGGGTCGGCGATCTGCTCCGCCCGGTCGAGCTGCGCCGGCTGGACCGGTACGACGACGACCTGATCACGATCCAGAAGTACGCCGGCAAGACCAACGAGCAGTTCACCAAGCTGCTGCTGAACGCCACGCTGCTCGCCTCCGCCTGGGCCGGTGAGCTGCTGGAGCGCCGGTTTCGTGTGCTCGACCCGCTCTGCGGCCGGGGCACGACGCTCAACCAGGCGCTCATGTACGGCTTCGACGCGGCCGGCGTCGACCTGGACCAGAAGGACTACGAGGCGTACCAGGCGTTCATCACGACCTGGCTGAAGCGCAAGCGGATCAAGCACCGCGTGCTGGAGTCCGGCCCGGTGCGGCGGGAGAAGCGGGTCGTGGGGCGGCGGCTGCGCGTGGAGATGGCACCCTCCAAAGAGGAGCAGAAGGCGGGCGCGGTGCAGCTCCTCGACGTCGTCAACGCGGACACCACGCGCGCCGACGAGTTCTTCCGCCCCGGCACCGTCGACGTGGTCGTGGCCGACGCGCCGTACGGCGTGCAGCACGGCAGCCGTACCGTCGCCAAAGGTCTTGCCCGCGACCCGCTGGCGCTGCTGGCGGCGGCCGCGCCGGTCTGGGCCGGGCTGCTGCGCCCCGGCGGTGCGCTCGGCATCTCGTGGAACACCAACGTGGCGCGGCGCGAGGAGGCCGCCAAGGCGCTCGCCAACGCCGGCCTCGACGTGCTCGACGACGGGCCGTGGGCCTCGCTCCGGCACCGGGTCGACCAGGCCATCGTCCGGGACGTCCTGGTCGCGCGGAAGGCCGCCTGAGCGCCCGGTCAGATTCAGCCCCGCCCGACCGGAACTTGGGGTTGACTGGCGGAGCCGGCAACCAGGAGGAGCGCCGATGAGAGCGGTTGTGTACACGCGTACCGGGGAGCCAGCCGTGCTGGAGGTCGTCGAGCGCCCGGTGCCCGAGCCGGCGCCGGGCGAGGTGCTGGTGCGGGTCGCGGTCTCCGGCGTCAACCCCACCGACTGGAAGTCGCGGCGGGCGGACGGCTCCGGCGCCCCGCCGTCCGGCGGCTGGCAGATCCCCAACCAGGACGGCGCCGGCGTGGTCGAGGCGGTCGGCGAGGGCGTCGACGCGGGGCTGATCGGCGAGCGCGTGTGGGTCTGGGAGGCGGCGTGGCAGCGCCCCTGGGGCACCGCGGCCGAGTACACGCTGGTGCCCGCCCGCCAGGTGGTGCGGCTCGGGCCGGCCTCGTTCGACCTCGGCGCCAGCCTCGGCGTCCCGTTCCTGACCGCGCACCGCTGCCTCACCGCCGGCGAGACCATGCCGGACCGGATCAACGCCGGCGCGATGGAGGGGAAGGTCGTGCTGGTCCAGGGCGGGGCCGGCGCGGTCGGCAACGCGGCCATCCAGCTCGCCCGGTGGGCCGACGCCACCGTGGTCGCCACCGTGAGCGGGCCGGAGAAGGCCCAGCTCGCCGCGGCCGCGGGCGCCGACCACGTGGTCGACTACCGGCAGGAGGACGTGGTCACCGAGGTCAAGCGGGTCGCGCCGCGCGGCGTCGACACGATCGTCGAGGTCGCGCCGGTGGCCAACGCCGAGACGGACGTCCGCGTGGTCGCGCCCAACGCCTCGATCTCCGCGTACGCCGCCGGTGGCGCCGACGCTCTCGCGCTCCCCGTGCGGCCGCTGATGACGGTGAACGCCCGCTGGCAGTTCGTCCTCCTCTACACGCTCACCGAGGCGGCGAAGGCGCGCGCGGTCGACGACGTCGCGGCCGCGGCCGCCGAGGGTGTGCTGCGGGTCGGGCCGGAGGCGGGGCTGCCGCTGCACTACTACCCGCTGGCCGAGGCCGCGGACGCGCACGCGGCGGTCGAGGCCGGCGCGATCGGCAAGGTGCTGATCCTGACCAGCGACGCCTGACCACTTCTGAGTGGCGGCTCAGTAGCCGGTGCCGGAGCGGAGGCCGGCGAGCGGTCCGGTGGCGGCCAGCGCCGGGTCGGTCAGGTCGTAGACGGCTTGCAGCACCTCGTCCACGGGCACGTCGTCCACAAAGGAGTCACTGTGGAGGCAGCCGCCGCCCTCGCGGGCCGGGTACAGGTCGCGCGTGCAGTCCGCCCCGCACACCGGGCAGTGCACGCGCCACGAGGGGACCGGGCGGTGGTCGGTGCGGTAGGGGGACGCGCTGTTGATGACGTTGCCGACCCAGTAGATGCCCACCGAGGGCGTGCCGACCGCGGCCGCGACGTGCAGCGGGCCGGTGTCGTTGGCGACCACGGCGGCGCTGCCGGCGATCAGGCCGACCAGCCCGCCGAGGGAGAGCTGACCCACGAGCGGCCGGACCCGGCGGTCCACCGCCGCGACCCGCTCCACCACGGGTCTCTCGCCGGGCGTGCCGGTCACCACGACCTCGTACCCATGTGTCAGGAGATCCAGGGCGACGAGGCCGAACCGTTCGGCGGACCAGCGCCGCCGAGTGTCCGTGGCGCCCGGGTGGATGACCACGCGGCGGCGTGCCGGCGGACCCGCCACGCGGCGGGCCTCGGCGATGTCGGCGGCGGTGACCGCGAGGTGCGGGACGACGGTGACCGGCGTCGCGCCGACCAGCGCGACCACCTCGAGGTAGCGGGCCACCTCGGGCTGGTAGAAGACGTACGGGACGGAGCGGTCCAGCGGCGGGCTGCCCGGCGCCCGCAGCCCAGCCGTGACCCGCGCGCCCAGCGCCTTGACCACGCGGTTGCTGGTGCGGCCGCCGCCGTGCAACTGGAGCGCGAGGTCGACCGGCGGGATGCGCGGATCCGCCAGGAAATCCTCGACCGGCACCGGCCTCTCGCCCGGCGCCGGCGGGCGCAGCCCCTCCACCGGCGGCACGATCGCCACGCCGTCGACCGGCCCGGGGCGGGAGGTGAGCAGCTCGGCGTGGAGCGGGCCACCGAGGAGCACGATCTCGGCCGACGGGTACGCGGCCCGCAACGCGTCCAGAGCGGGCAGCGCGAACATGAGGTCGCCGAGGGCGTTGGCACGGAGTACGGCGATGCGTTCCACATCGTCGAGGCGGGCGCCCATGCGGTGCCGGTACCCGGTCCGGCCCGCGGTACGCCTGTTTAGGAGGGCGTGCCTGTGGAATACCGCGAAAGTGAACGCTACCGGTTTGGCGGCTGCCCTCGACGCGTGGGACGGCCAGGACGTGCTCGTGGTCGGCGACGTGATGGTGGACGAGTGGCGCTTCGCGGACGCGGACCAGATCTCCCGCGAGGCGCCCGCGCCGGTGCTCACGCTGCGGCGGCGCCGTGTCGCCGCGGGCGGCGCCGGCAACGCGGCCGCCAACCTGGCCGCCCTCGGCGCGCGGGTCGCGCTCGTCGGCGTGGTGGGGGACGACCCCGCCGGGGAACGGCTCGCGGCCTGCCTCGGCCGCGACGGGGTCGAGGACCGCATGATCCGGGTATCCGGGCGGGCCACGCCGGTCAAGCGGCGGCTGCTCGCCGGTGGGCAGATCGTCGCGCGCGAGGACGAGACCGGCGGCGGCCCGCTCCCGCCGGAAACGGTCGAGTGGCTGATCCGCGTGCTGGCGACCGCGCCGGAGAAGGTGCTGGTCGTGGCGGACTACGGGCTGGGCGGGCTGCCCGAACCGGTGCGGCGGTGGCTGGTCCGAAACCGCGAGCGGTTCGCGCTGGTCGCGCTGGACGCGCACGACCTGCGCCCGTGGCGGGAGCTGGCGCCGACCGTGATGACGCCGAGCTGGCGGGAGGCGGCGCTCGCGGTGGGCGCCAGCGCCGGTGCCGAGGCGCTGGCCGCGGTGCTGCGGGAGAGGTACACGGCCGGCACGGTCGCGGTGACGCTCGGCAGCGACGGCGCGGTCGTCGCCGGCCCGGAGGGCGTGCACGCCACGCGCGCTGAGCCGGCACCGGAGGCGCACACGGTTGGTGCCGGCGACGTGTACCTGGCCGCCCTCACCCTCGCCCTGGCCGGCGGCACGCCGGTCGCCGCCGCCGCGGAGATCGCCCAGGCGGCGGCCGCCGTGGGCGTGACCTGCGAGGGCACCTGCGTCTGCGACGCCGAACCGCTCCGCGCCGCGCTCACCGGCCAGGCGTGTTTCGTCGAGGCGAGCGCGCTGGAGCGCATCGTGCGGCGCCGGCGGGAGGCGGGCGCCCGCGTGGTCTTCACCAACGGCTGCTTCGACGTGCTGCACCGGGGGCACGTGAGCTACCTGCGGCAGGCGCGCGAGCTGGGCGACCTGCTCGTCGTCGCGGTCAACTCGGACGACGGCGTGCGCCGCCTCAAGGGGCAGGGTCGCCCGGTCGTACCGGTGGAGGACCGCGTGGCGGTGCTCGCCGCGCTGTCCTGTGTGGACCATGTCGTGGTCTTCGACGAGGACTCGCCCACCGAGCTGATCGAGCTGGTCCGCCCCGACCTGTACGTCAAGGGCGGCGACTACCCGCCCGAGCTGGTGCCGGAGGCCGAGCTGGTGCGGCGGCTCGGCGGCGAGGTGCGGACCCTCGGGTACGTGCCGGACCGCTCCACCTCGGCCATCATCGACCGGATCCGGGCCCACAACCGGGAACTCGCGGGGTGACCCGCCCGCTCGACACCGGCCACGCCGAGGACTTCCGCCAGGCCCGCGACGTGGATGTGCTGATCCCGACCAGGGAACGGACCGCGGCGCTGGCCGCGACGCTGGCCGGCCTGGCGGCGCAGGAGGGCGTCCCGTTCGGCGTGGTGGTGAGCGACCAGTCCGACGGCCCGCCCGGCTGGGCCGACCCGGCGGTGGCTGGCATGGTGCGCGTCCTGCGCCACGCCGGGCATCCGGTGCTGCTCACCCGCCACCTGCCCCGGCGCGGGCTGGCCGAGCACCGGGCCGGGCTGCTCTCCCACTCGGCCGCCCGGTACGTGCTCTGCCTCGACGACGACGTGTGGCTGGAACCGGCCACGCTCGGCCGCCTGGTCGCGGCGATCGGCGAGCTGCGGTGCGGGTTCGTGGGCAACGGCGTGCACGGCCTCTCGTACCGGGACGACCTGCGCCCCGACTCGCACCGGCAGTTCGAGGAGTGGGCCGGGCGGCCGGAGCCCGAGCGGATACGGCCGGACAGCCCGAAGTGGTGGCGGGCCGGCCTGCACTCGGCGGCCAACCTGCTGCACGTGACCGAGCGGCTGCGGCTGGCGCCGGGGCAGTGGCGGGCGTACAAGGTCTCCTGGATCGGCGGCTGCGTCCTCTTCGACCGCGCGAAGCTCGTCGCCTCCGGCGGCTTCGACTTCTGGACCCGGCTCCCGCCCGACCACCAGGGCGAGGACGCGGCGGCGCAGCTCGCGGTGCTGGAGCGGTACGGCGGCGCCGGCATCGTGCCGAGCGGCGCGTACCACCTGGAGGTGCCGACCACGGTGGTGGACCGCCGCGTCGAGGCGTGGGAGGTGACGCTGCGCGAGTAGCGCGGCGGCGGCTCAGCCGCGCGGATGGCCGTGGATCGAGGCGCGCACCGGCGGCGTCTCCAGGCTCATCCGCACCGGCAGGTGCCCGACCGACCGGACCGGCTCGGGAAACAGCTCGCGGACGTCGTCGGGGAGCTGCACCTGCGCGTCGTACACGGCACCGGGCGGCACGGTCGCGGCCAACTCGGCGAAGACGGCCCGCGCGTAGCGGCGCGCGTCCACCTCGTCGGTGTCGCAGGCCGCCGCGATGCGGGTCAGCGGATCCTCCCGGTTGCGCGGGCCGTCGTCCGCTGTGGACAGTGCGCTGGGATGGCGCATGTACGGCCGCAGCGGCGCCGGCAGCCCGTCCGCGAGCAGTGCCGCCTCGCCGGCCGGTAGCCGGTCGCCGAGGGCGCGGAGCACGGCGTGCACGATGGTGTCCGCCTCCGCCCGCTCGTCGCCGGGCTTGAGGTGGGGCCGCACGTGTGCGGTGATGAGATCGCTCACCTGATGCCGGTTACCCGCCGGCGCCATGCCTATTCGGCCAGCCGCCAGGCCTCGGCGGCGACCCGCTCGGGCGGTATGTCCAGGCACTCCAGCGCGTACGGGCAGGTCAGCTGGCGGCACGGCGCGCACCGGGTCGGCACCGTCAGCACCGTGGCGGGAGTGAAGCGTGGGGCGTACTGCGCCGCCTGTTCCGTACCGGCGAAGAGCAGCACCACCGGCCGGCCGAGCGCGCTGGCGAGGTGTGCCCCGCCGCTGTTGTTGCAGACCACCACGGCGCTGCCCGCGATGAGCCCGGCGAGCCCCGGCACGCTCAGCCGGCCGGCGAGCGGGACGGCCGTGTCGCCGGCCACCTCCGCCACGAGCGCCGCCTCCCGCGTCGAGCCGGCGACCACCACGCGCGGCCCGTCGTCGGCGAGCAGCCGGGCGACCCGCGCGTACCGGTCGGGCGGGTAGCGCCGCGCCGCGCAGGAGGCGCCGGGGAGCAGCACGGCGTACGGCTCGCCCGGCGGTACGCCCCGCTCGGCCAGCGCGTCGCGCGCCTCGGCGCGGGCGGAGCCGGGCAGGTCGAGGCGGAGCCGCCGGTCCGGCCGAGGTACGCCGACGCGCTCCAGCAGGTGCAGCATCCGGTCGACCTGGTGCACGTCGTCGGGGGGCGCCGGTACCCAGTGCGTGAGCCCCGCCCCGCCGAACTCCTTCGACGCGCCGACCCGCACCGGCACGCCGGCCATCCGGCACAGGTACGCCGCCGGCCACGGCGACTGGGAGAACGAGGTGAGCAGCACCGCCGCGTCGTACCGGCCGCCGGCGAGGCGCCGTACCAGCCGGCGGTCCCGGTCCGGCGGCACCTCGTCCGGGTCGAGCTGCTGCCACGAGACGGAGGCGGCGAGCACGCGGTCGACGTACGGCACCAGCGGCGCGATGCCGGCCCCGGCGGGCGCCACGAGCAGGTCGAGGCGGGCCTCCGGCGCGGCCTGGTGCAGCGCGCGGAGCGCCGGGCCGGCCATGACCACGTCGCCGAGGTTGTCCGGGCGTACGACCAGGATCCGGCGGAGCCCGCCCCAG
The DNA here is from genome assembly GCF_042433955.1 of Phytohabitans kaempferiae. Lineage (NCBI taxonomy): Bacteria > Bacillati > Actinomycetota > Actinomycetes > Micromonosporales > Micromonosporaceae > Phytohabitans > Phytohabitans kaempferiae. Next base: position 230,458 of record NZ_JBHLUH010000021.1, read on the forward strand.
TCGATCGGCGGTCCGGCGAGCGCCCCCGGATGCTCCATCACGACGGCGCGGCTACCCCTCCGGCGGTACCGCGAAACCCGGCGGATCGCGGTGGACCGGACCGCCGGCGCCGAGCACCGTGGTGGCGACCGTACGCGCGGGGATCGCCGCCAGGCACGCCGGCTCGCCGGCCGAGAGCGGGCAGTCGGCGTGCCACCAGCAGACCTGCGTGGTGATGGCGGTCGGGCGCCGGTGCGGGCAGCCGGGCAGCCCTTGCAGGTGCGCGGCGGCCGGATCGCCCAGGCCGTAGCGGCTCGCGAGCGTCGGCCCGAAGAGCGCCACCGTCCGCGCCCCGCTCGCCGCCGCCACGCGGAGGGGCCCGGTGTCGCCGCCCACCACGACCCCGTCCCGGCCGGCGACCGCCGCGAAGACTCCGGCCAGCTCCCGCAGACCGAGCGGCGGCAGCACGGGGACGAGGCCGTCCGGTGTTCCCGTCCCGGCCGCGTCCGGCGTTTTCGCTGCGGTGGGCGCCGGCGTGAGCAGCGGGATGCCCAGGCCGGCGAGGAGCGCGACCAGCTCGCGCCACCGCCGCTCGGGCCAGCGCTTGACCGCCATCCCGGCCTCCGGCACCAGCACCACGGGCCGCCGCCCGCCGCCCGCCCACGGGCTCCGGCCGCGGGCGAGGAGGGTCGCCAGCACGCGGGCCCCCTCCGCGCGCTCGCCGGTGGTCAGGCGCAGCCGCGGCACCGGGTCCACGGCGGCCGGGTCGAGCACTCCCTCCTCGGCGAGGATGCGCAGGTACCGCCGGCTGACCAGCTCGTCCGGCGGCGGGCCGCGCCACAGGTCGGTGACGCACCGACCGGCGGCGGAGCGGAGCAGGTCGGGGATGCCGTCGTACCGCGTGGTGGTGATCGCCAGGTCCGGCCGCCCCTCGGCGAGGGCCGCGGCGACCGCCTCGCGCTCGGCGCCGGGGCGGGCGTGTGCCGGCGTGCGCACGGCGCTGACGGCGGGGTCGCCGCGGAGCAGGTCGGCGCCGGGCTCGTGGGTGACCACCCGCAGCCGGGCGCCGGGATGCCGGCCGGCCAGCGCGTGTACGACCGGCAGCACCATCACCAGGTCGCCGATGCCGCCGAGAAGGTCGACGACGAGGATGTCGGTGTACCGGTCAGGCATCGGCCAGCACCCGCGCGTAGAGGTCCCGGTGCGCCCGCGCCACCGCTGGCCAGGTGTGCGCGGCGGCGAGCGAGCGGCCGCCGGCGGCGAGGCGTTCCCGCAGTGCCGGGTCGCCGATCAGACGGCGGAGCGCGACCGCGATGGCGGCGGCGTCGCGGCGCCCGCGGATGGTGGCCACGTTCTCCCCGTCGCGCAGGCGGGGGTCGGGCTCGTCGGGCACGGTCACGGCCGTGGGCACGCCGTGCGCCAGCGCCGCGAGCAGCGCGCCGCTGCGCGCCGAGACCCCAGCGGTGAACGGCAGCACCACGCCGTCCGCCGCCGCCAGCAGCGCCGACACCTCCGGCGCGGGCAGGTATCCGGTGAACGAGACCGCGTCCGCCACCCCGCACCGCGCCGCCAGTGCCTCCAGCTCCCGCCGGAACGCCCGCGCCTCATCCTCGGGCAACGCCTGCGAGGTGAACCCGCCGGCGACCGCCAGCCGCACGTCGGGCCGGATCGCGCGGAGCGCGGGCAGTGCCTCCAGCAGGTACCGCACGCCCTTGACTGGATGGACGAAGCCGAAGAACACCAGCAGGAAGTCGCCCTCGTCCACGCCCAGCCGGCGGCGCGCGTCGGCGCGGGGCACCCCGGTGGGGTCGACGTTGGGGGCGAGCGGGATGAGCGTGGGGCGCCGGCCGGTCCGCTGCCGTACCCGCGTGCCGTGCTCGGGGTTGGTGACCACCACCGTGTGGCTCGCCGGCACCAGCAGGGCGGTCTCCCGGTCCCACAGGCGCAGCAGTTCCAGCGGGCGCCACACCGCGCCGGGGAGCCAGTCGGGCGCGCTCCACCAGCCGTACTCGTGGACGGTCGTGACGACCGGCGTGCCCGGCGGCAGCAGGCGGGGCAGGAGGCCGGGGAGCGCGGAGAAGCGGTACGCCGACGGGGCGAACTGGACGTGCACCACGTCGGGGCGCAGCCGCCGCACGGTCTCGGCGGTGTCCACTGTGGCGGCCAGCCACCTGCCCGGCGCGGGCGGGCGTACCGGCACGGCGGTCACCTCCACGCCGGTGCCGCCGAGCGCGCCGGCCAGCCGCTCGGCGTAGTCGCTCACCCCGTCGCGGCTCGCCGGCGCCGGTCCGGTGATCATGGCGGTCCGGATGCTCACGGCCGACGTTTGCCCGCAACCGGCCCGGGTATGCCCGCGCGGTGAGTGCCCTCTCGTTCCTCGTCGTCGGTACGCCCCGGTCGGGCACCACGCTCACCCAGCGGCTCTGCTGCGAGCTGCCCGGTGTCGCGATGCCGCCGGAGACCCACTTCCTGCACCGGTTCGCGCCGCGGCTGCTCGCCCGCCGGCGCTTCCCGCTGAGCCGGAACGAGGTGGCGGCCGAGGTGGCGGACTTCGGGCACCTGCCCACCAGCGAAGGGCTGCGGGTCGATCTCGCGCGCGTGCTCGACCTCGTGGGGCGGCGCTGCGAGAACCTGCTCGACCTCTTCTCCGCCGTGGTGGTGTCGCTGTGCCCGCCCGCCGCCCGGTACGGCGAGAAGACCCCCGAGCACCTGCTGTGGTGGCGCCCGCTCACCGACGCCGACCCGGACCTGCGGCTCGTCGGCGTGGTCCGCGACCCGCGCGCCGTCGCCGCCTCGCACCGCGCGGTGCCGTGGGGCATCGAGGACTCCGCCGTACTCGCCGAGGAGTGGGCGCTCGACCAGCGCCAGCTCCGCGCGGCCGCCCGCCATCTCGGCCCCGGGCGGTGCCTGATCCTGCGGTACGAGGATGTGGTCGCCGACCCGGACACCGCGCGGCGGCAGCTCGGTGGCCTGCTCGCCGTACGCCCCGGCGGACCGAAAGCCGCCGCGCCGGACGGGATCGTGCACGGCTGGGAGTGGTGGAAGGCCGGCGCGCTGCGGGACGTGACCACCGACCGTACCGCCGCGTGGCGCGAGACCCTGCCGCCCGGGGACGCGAGCGTGGTCGAGGAGGTGGCGGGGGCGGAGATGGCGGCGTTCGGCTACCTGGACCATCCGCCGGAGCGGGGCCGCCAGGCCGGTCCCGAGATACGCGAGCGGCTGGCCGCCCGCCTGCACCGCATCCGCCGCCTGACCCCGCTGGCCTTCCCCGCCCCCTCGCCGGCGGCGGCACTCTCCGGCGCCGGCTCGTCGCCCGTCGGCGGTGGCTCTTCGGGCGGCGGCGGCGCGGGCGGCGGTGGCGGCTCTTCGGGCGGCGGTGGCGGCTCTTCGGCCGTGCGTGGCGATTAGTTGACCCTCCAGGGTCAATTGGTCGCCACGGACGGTCAGCGCCTGTCCACTCACCGCCACGCGGTGCGGGCGTCACCGGGTTAGGGCTTCGGCGATACGAGGAGGTAGAGGCGATGGCGCAGCCGGAGGAGAGCAGGGAGAAGGCGTCGGACACCGACGCGGTGCTGATGCATCCCGGCAACGACCCGAACCGGAACACCGCCCAGGTGCCGCCACCAAAGGAGTCCGGCGAGGTGCGCGTCGAACGGGACGGTGAGCTTCGGCCCCTGGAACAGGAGGAGTAGCGCACGCCCCGCGCAACGGGGCAATGCCGGGGACAAAGCCCACTCCAGCCGAGAGGAAGGGGCTATGCCCCCGACAAAGCCCTCGGACGGACGCGGTCATCACGCGCGGCGGAGCTGGTCAGGGCTTGCGGGCGACCCCGCCGTACGCGTCGATCGCCGTGGCGGCCGGGTCGTCCGGGCGCCACAGCGGGATCGGCACCAGCCCTGGCTCGACCAGCGTCAGGCCCTCGAAGCAGGTGGCGAGATCGTCGGGGCTGCGCAGGATGTACGGCACGCCGCCGCTCTGGGCGAGCTTGTCGGCGCCCTCGACCACCTCCGGGCTGGTGTTGGTGCCGTCCCACAGCACCAGGTAGCTGCCGGGCGCGGTGGCGCCGCTGATCCGCCCGACGATCGAGCGGACCACGTCGAGGTCGGGCTCGTAGCCCATCACTCCCATGAACATCACCGCGATCGGCTCGTCGAAGTCGAGCGACTTCGCCGCCTCGGCCACGATCGTGTCGGGGTCGTGGTAGTCGGCGGGCACGTACGTGGTGAGCCCCTCCGCCGTGGTGTTGGCCAGCAGCGCGCGGGCGTGCACCAGCACCATCGGGTCGTTGTCGACGTACACGATGCGGGACCGGGGCGCGGCCGCCTGGGCGACCTCGTGCGTGTTCTGCATCGTGGGGAGGCCGGTGCCGACGTCGATGAACTGGCGGATGCCCGCCTCGGCCGCCAGGTGGCGCACCACGCGGATGAGGAACTGCCGGGAGTGCCGCGCCATCAGGACGATCTCCGGATAGACGCCGGCCACGGCGTCGCCGGCGGCGCGGTCGGCCTGGAAGTTGTCCTTCCCGCCCATCCAGTAGTTCCACATCCGCGCCGCGTGGGGCACGTCGGTCTGCAACTTCGAGGCGAGTTCACCATCCGGATCGACCATGGCGCAGATCCTACTTGGACAGAACCGCCGCGGCACCAGCCCGTTTGTCCGATGTGGCCGGCACGGAATGTGTCGATGTGCTCACGCAGGATGCGCTTCCGGCCTCTGATGCTGCTGGTCATCAGGCATTTCCTCACAAAAGAGGACCAGCAGACCCGAGCCGTCCGTGGTGCGGGAGGCGACCGCGGCGGCGCTGCTCGCCACGGACCCCGACCCGCGACTGGCTCGCGTGACGCCGGGCGGCACCACGGCCACCGTACGACGATGGGGGCGGCGCACCGCCGCCCCCATCCCCGGACTGGTCAGACCGCCCGCAGGTGGAACCGCTGGCAGATGTTGTCCAGCCACGACCACTGGGCGATGTTGGTGCCCATCGCGAGGCCGCAGTTGGCGAGGTCGACCGCCTTGCCGCTGTGCCGGGCCAGGAGGCGGACCGAGCCGTCGGTCAGTGCCTCCATCCGGAACTGCGAGTTGGTGCCCGAACAGGCCGTGCTCTGCTCGATGTTGGCACCGTCCGTTGTGGAGCTGCCGGCGACGGCGAGGCAACCGGAGGTGTTGTGCGCCGGGCGGATCCGGTAGTAGCCGTTGTCGGTGTGGGTGAAGCTCCACCGCTGGCAGTTGGCACCGTTGTAGGCCCAGGCGCGTACGTCGGCACCACTGCCGGTGGAGCAGTCCGCGACGTCGAGCACCTTGCCACTCTGGACACTGGTGACCGCGACGTTGCCGGCGGGGGCGAGCCGCCACTGCTGGCAGTTGTTGTCGAGCCAGGCCCACTGCCGGATGTCCGTGCCGTCGGCCGTGCCGCAGTCGGCCAGGTCGAGCACCTTGCGCGTACTCCGGTTGACCAGGCGGTACCAGCCGTCCGCGGTGTGATCGAGGACCCACCGGCTGGCCGCCGCGGAGCAGTCGCCCTGCGCCACGTTGGCCCCGTCGGCGGTGCCGGTCGCGGTGAGGCACTGCCCGCTGTCGCGGTTGACCAGTGTGTACGCTCCACCTTGGACGTTGGCGCTGATCGGGCCGAGTTCGCCGCTCGGCACCGCCAGCGAGGTCGACGTCGAGGCGGGCGCGCCGAAGTTGGGCGTGTTGTCGGCGTTCCAGGTGAAGCGCTGCGCCCGCGTGGAGCGCGTGTCGCCGCAGCCCTGGCTGGCCGACGCGTTGCCGTGGTAGACGATCCAGTCCTCGGTGCCGTCCGGCGACTTGAAGAACCCGTTGTGCCCCGGGCCGTAGACGCCGTTGCCGCGCTGGAACACCGGATTCGGCGACTTGGTCCAGGACGAGGCGCTGAGCGGGTTGCTGCCGGTGAGCGTGAGCAGGCCGAGCTTGTAGTCCGGCGTGTTGCACGACGACGCCGAGTACACGAGCATCGTCTTCCCGTTGCGCTGCAACGGCTCCGCGCCCTCGTTGGTGCGCCCGCCGGCTGTCTCCCAGGAGTACGTGGGGCGGGAGATGAGCACCTTGCTGCCGGTGATGGTCCACGGGTTGGTCATCCGGGCGATCCAGATGCTCTGGTCGGCGCCCTGCCACTCCGACCACAGCAGGTAGAGCTGGCCGCCGATGGTGACGTAGCTGCCGTCGATGTTCCAGGTGGTGGGCATCGGCGAGCCGCGGTGGATGTACGGCCCCAGCGGGTCGTCGCCGGCGCTCTCCAGCACGGTCAGGTGCTGCCGGTCGAGGTTGGCGGCGTGGCCGGAGGTGAACATCAGGTACCACCGCATGCCGTTCGGCCCGTTGAGCCGGTGAAACTCGAACGCCCAGAAGTTGCAGCAGGAGTCGGCGGCCGTCTCCGACCACACGTACACCGGTGGGGCGGTCGAGAGCCCGGCCAGCGTGGGCGACTTGCGCATCACCAACTGGGAGGTCCAGGTGGTGGTGGCGAGGTAGTAGTTGCCCTCGAAGTACTGGAGCCACGGGTCGGCCCCGTTGGCGAGCAGCGGGTTGCGGAAGGTGGTCTCGCCGACGGCGTTCGCGGACGGTGTGTTGACCCCGACGAGGGCGAGCGCCACCATGGTGGCCACCGCGAGGGCGGCCACCAGGCGGGTACGTGCGCGGGTCAGCATCGGACGATCGACGATCCGCTGAGCGTGACGTTGGAGATGGTGAGCCGGTCGGCGCACGGGTTCTCGACGATCCGGCTGTTGACGAGCGCGAAGTTGCGCAACGTGATGTCGGCGTTGCCGGGGAACTCGGTCCGCTCGGCCAGCCGGATCTCGCCGCCGCCGCTGATCGTGCCGCCGTTCGTGGCGATGTTCACGTTGTAGCAGTTCTCGATGAGGATGGCGTTGTTGCCGGTGTTGGCGATGTCGACCCGGTCGATCTGGGCGCCGCCGCTCTCCGAGACGCAGAAGATGCCCCGGCCGCCGCCGCGCGCGCGGACCGTGCCGACCCGGATGTTGGTGCCGTAGCTGGAGCCGATCCGGCCGTTGCGGTTGGCCATGCGGAAGGCGGCGTAGCCGGTGCCGCTGCCCGCGTTCTCCGCGTCCACGGTGGTGACGGTGGCGTTGATGGTCTGGTTGAGCAGCAGGCCGGACTCGCCGACGTTGCGGGCGGTCACGGTGCCGATCGTGATGCCGTCCACGCCGTACGTCTCGACCGCGTGCGAGCTGGCGCCGGAGACGTACACGTTGTCGATGCGGACGTTGCGGGTCCACTGTGACGTGTCGCCGCGGTTGTCGATGCGTACGCCGAGGCCGCCGGAGAGGCGCATGTCGATCTGGCCGAGGATCACGTTGGTGACGTTGCGCATGAAGATGCCGTAGAGCGGGCTGCCGGTGACGTTGAGGTGCTGCACCTCCACCTGCGTGGTGCCGCGCGAGTAGATCGGCGCCTGGTCGCCCGAGCCGGAGCCGGTCACGTTGATCGTGCCGCACACGTCGATCGCCGTGTAGCTGGGGAGCGAGATGCGCGTGCCGGCGCTCATCGAACCGGAGCCGCGGACCACGACGCGCTGCTTGCTGGTACGCCCGGCGGTGAGGCTGCCGATCGCCGCCTGCACCGCGGCGCGCATGTCGGATCCGGTGTAGACGGTGCTGCTGCCGTTGCGCGCGGTCCAGGTGCCGCCGTTGTTCACCGCCTCGGCGTTGAACGAGCCGCTGCCGCAGCCGGTGCCACCACCGCCGCTGCCGAGGTTGACCAGCGTCCACTGCTGATTGGCCCCGTCGAGGTCGGAGTACTGCGAGATCATCGCGCCGTCCGCGGTGGACCACTCCCACACGTCGAGCGCCTTGTTGCTGTGCCGGTTGATGAATCGCACGTACCCGCCGGACGAGTCGGCGAGCCGGAAGTGCTGGCGAGTGTTACCGCTAACACTGGACATCTGCACAAGCTGCGCGCCGTCGTTCGCGTTGGGCACCTCGAGCACCTTGCCACTGTGGACCGAGCGCACCTGGTAGTAGCCGCTGCCCACGTCGACGAAGCGCCACTGCTGCACGGCCAGGTCGTTGCGGGCGAACTGGTTGATCGGCGCGTTGTCCGCTGTGGACCAGTTGTACACGTCCATCGCCTTGCCGCTGTTGCGGTTGACGAAGACGTAGTTGGCGTTGGTGTCGACCGTGGCCGCGTCGGCCGAGCGGGTCACCACCACGCTGCCCGTGATGGCGAGCGCCGCCGCGCCGAGACCGGCCAGAGTCAGCCGCCAGTGCCGGTTTCTCACGATGTTCCTCCTGTCTGGACACGATGACCGCGCCGCCGGTCGCGGCGCGGTCATCGCGCGGTGTCGTGGGGTTACGGCACGATGTCCGCCCCGCCCACTCCGGCGCCCGCGGCGGGCGGGGAGGCGGAGGCGGTACCGGCCGAGTAGCTGTAGGGCGGCCGGCCGACGCTGCCGTCGGCGCGCAGCCAGTCCTCGATGGTCTTGCCGCTGTCGTTCGCCCGGGTGATGGTGGCCGGGTCGTAGAAGTTGCTGCTCGTCCAGGTGAGGCGGGAGTCACCGAAGTCCTCGGTGATGGTCTTCGCCCCGCGCACGTAGTTGCTCTCCGCGTAGATCTGGCCGCCCACGCCCAGGCCGATGAAGTAGTCGTCGACGCTGACGTAGTTGGCGAACACGTGCGCGTACCCGAACCGGACCCGCGGGTGGCGGGTGTTCGAGCCGTCGAACCAGTTGTGGTGGTACGTGACCCGCAGGTACCCGCGGTCCTGGGCGCCGTTGCTGTCGCTGTGGCCGAGCAGCATCGACTTGTCCGTGCCGGCGTACCGGTTGTAGGAGACCGTCACGAGGTCGGAGCCGCGCTTGACGTCGACCGAGCCGTCGTTCGCCGGGTAGAACGTGTTGTGGTCGATCCACACGTGGTGCGAGTAGCACTGCACGTTGACCGAGTCGTCAGGCGTGTTGCGGAAGGACAGGTTGCGGATGATGACGTTCCGCGTGTGGGTGAACTGGTCGCGCTCCGCCGGGTCGCAGATGTCGCCGCCCCACGCGATCTCCTCCGGTCCCCAGCCGTTGATGTCAAGGCCGAAGCCGCTGATCGTCGCGTTGGAGCCGATGCCGATGACCGTCTTGTTGGAGCCGACGTCGAGCATGTCGTCGCGGTTGCCGGTGATGGTGCCGGAGACTCGCACGATGCGCGGGGCGTCGTCCGCCACCGCGGCGGCGAGCTGGGCGTAGTTGGTGACGGTCACCGTGGGGCCGCCGGCGCCGCCGTTGGTGCCCGTGCGCCCGTACCCGGTGAGGGTCGCGAAACCGACGAGGCCGTTGGCGCTGCCCGGCGGGCTGGTGGGCGGCGGCGTGGTGACCGGTGGGGTGGTGGGCGGCGCGCTGGTCGGCGGCGCGGACGTCGGCGGCCGCGTCGTGCCCGGCGGAGTGGTGGTCGGCGGGGCGGTGGTCGGCGGGGCGGTGCCGCCGGTGGTCACCACGACGTCGTCGAAGGAGGCCGTCGAGTACGCCGTCTGGAGCCCGATCCGCCCCGCCGAGCTGGCCGAGCTGGTGCCAGCCGCGAACTGCGCGCCGTCGATCGCCCCGCTGACCGTGGAGCCGCTGGTGGTGATCGAGAGCGTGTACCAGGTGCCGGTGCCGATCGAGCGGGTCGAGCTGCCGAGCACGGTCACCGAGCTGCCCTGGACGGCCTGGAGCTCGGCGCGGCCCGGGAGCAGCGCGAGCCGGTAGAAGACCGTCGCGCCGGAGGCCCGGGAGAGCAGGCCGACGAAGCCGCCGGAGCCGAGGCTGAGCGGCTTGACGCGAGCCTGGACCGTGTAGTCGGTCAGGCTGGTGGAGGCGTTGAAGAGCCGGGCGTTCTCCGCGTCGGCCTTGGACTGGCGGGCCACCTGCGAGCCGTCCTGAGTGACGGCCCAGGTGCCGCCCGACTTGGACCAGCCCGAGACGCTGCCGTCTTCGAAGTTGGCGCTGAAGACGGTGGCCGCACCAGCCTGCGGCGCGTAGATCGCCGCCGCGCCACTGAGCACCATCACGACACCGGCGATGACCGGCCACCTCTTGCGCATCGCACACCTCCGAGGAAAGCGCTTTCCGTCGCGAATCGTAACGATTCAATCCAGAGACGTCAATGCTTCAATCCTGTTGCGCCTCCGTGAGCGCGCCGTCACGCGCGGCCTCGCTTCCTGGTGGGAGCCGCTGGAACGCCCTCGGCGGCGGTCACCGTCCGGCGCCCGGCGGACTCCCGGCGCGGTCTGGACGAGCGCACTTTCGCGGTCGGGGTCGCGGCCCGCCCGCGCGGCGCGGGCGGCGTCGCGACGCAGGCCGAGGATATGGTCGGCCGTGCCGAAGTCGCGGAACAGCACCGCGACCGGATCGACGGAACGTACCTGGAAACCAGCCTGGACACACAGCCGCACCAGCTCGCGGCCGATCGTCGGGTTGCGCACCTGAGCCGCGACGAGGGCCAGCTCGGAGCATTCGGCGCGTGGCCGCCCTCTCCAGCGGCGGCCCGCCCACTCCAAACGGCGGGGGCGGGCCGGCCCGGCGCGGAGGTGTCAGATCTGGCAGCCCTTCGGCTCGTACTGTTCCTTGCTGAAGATGTTCGTGCGTTTGGGCGGGTCGGGGATGCCGCCCGAGCGGGCGATCGGTTTGGCGTTGAAGACGCGGAGGAAGAAGTTGACCACCTTCTGGACGATCGCCGGGATCGTGTAGCCGACGTTGTACGTGGTGTCGACGGTCAGCGAAGCGCCCTGGCAGTCGAGGCTGCGCGCGCCCGGTACGAGCGGGAAGAACTGGGCCAGCGCCGAGCCGCGCGCCACGCCGGTGGAGACCACGATCCCGAAGTTGAGTCCGGCGCTGAAGCCGAGCGCGCCGATACCGATGCGGAAGTTGGTCTTGAAGTCGAGCACCACGCCGTTGGCGCCGACCGAGACGCCGCGTACCGATTCGAGCAGGCTGCTCTTGATGTGCGGGCCGTCGATCTTGTGGGCGCCCCACGAGCCGTTGCGGTAGCCGAAGCCGAACGTGCCGCCGATGCCGTACTCGCCGGAGGCGCGCACGTTGCCGTCCTTCGCGCTGAACGCCGTCTTGACCAGCACCTCCTGGTTGGCCGTGAGGGTGAACGGCACGCCCAGGATCAGTCCGACCGGCACGCTGAAGTCGATCGGGATGGGGAAGACGCGGTCGAGTTGGCGCAGGTGGCCGATCGCGCTCGCCGCGCGCACGTCGATCTTGATACCGGCGCCGCCGCTGACCTGGAACTCGGCGACCGAGATTCGCCCGCCGGCGACCGCGAGGTGGAAGCGGGCCGACGGGTTCTTCATGGTGAGCATGACGTCCGCTTCGATGCGGATCTCGTTGTCGTCGTACCGCAGGTGCGCGCCCACGCCGTCGCGGCAGCACCTGGGCGTCACGGTGAAGCCGTTGGTGTTCGTGGTCTTCGGCACGCCGTTGACCGGTTTCGGCATCGCCACGCGCTCGCGGTCGGACGGCGCGCGGCGCAGGGCGTAGCCGACGGGGACCGAGCGGCCGGCGGGGGAGGGCGAGGCCGCGTCCGCCTCCGCGGCCGCGTCCTCGTCTGTCCACAGTGCACCTTCGGAGCTGTACGAGACGACGTTGTCGAGCGGCACCGGGCCGTCGCTGGCGAACGTGCCGTCGCGCACCACATCGGTGAACGTGACCGGCGCGACCGTGACCGCCACGGTGTCGCCGGAGCGCTGGGCGTCGACGACCCGGCCCACGCCGCGCGCGGTCGCGAACATCACCTTGCCCGGCACCAGATCCTCGACGCCCTTGGCCCGCGCGTCGAGTGTCCAGGTGAGACCGTCGGCGGTGACCGAGCGGACCGCCTTCGCGCCGCCCTCAACGAGCACCACGTCGGGCTGGAACGTGACGTCCTTGTGCCGCTGCGGCGCGATGCCGTACTGGAACTCCGCCTCCGTCAGCTCCCTGCCGCCCGCGTCGACGCCCGGCGAGCCGCCGCAGCCGGCCACGCAGACGAGCACCAGCAGGGCTGCCAACCACCGCCGCGCCATCGGGCTAGTACCGCGTGCTCATCGTGCGGGCCAGATCCTCCAGCCCTTTGCGGAACTTCGCCGGCTCGTCGATCCGGACCAGGCGGATCGACGTCCAGATGCCGCCCTTGCTGACGAAGACCGTCATGCCCTCGGCATAGATGTACGCCTCGTCGCCGGCCCCGGAGATCGGCGTGAGTTCGTGCCCGAGCTGCTTTTCGATGTCGAGCTGCTTCTTCGCGCCGTCGCCGACGTACACCTCGACCTGGCCGACCGGTCCACTGGGCGGCGCGGTGTACGAGCAGGCCGACGGTGCCGCCACCGCGTCCTCCAGTGGCAGCCCGGCGACCTTCTCCGCCTCCTCTTTGGACACCAGGCTGCACGGGTCCACACTGGACGCGTCCGGCGGTGTCTCGGCGGCCGTGCTCTCCTCGGCGGCGGGCTGGTCCGCCGCGACGGTCGCGGTCGGTGGCGCGGGGGGCGCCTCCTCGGTGCCCTGGCACGCGGTGGAGGCGGCGGCGAGCGCCAGCGCGAGCGGCAGGAGGGCTCGTCTCATCGGTTCAGCTCCCAGAGGTGATCCAGACCGCGGGGTGGAGGCGGTCGACCCGCCATCCCGCGGCGGTGGCGGCGGCCGCGACCGACTGCTCGTCCGGCCCCTCGACGAGCGCGAGTACGACCTGGTCGGCGGGGAGGTGCACCGCCGCGACCAGGCGCGCGTCGGCGAGGGCCGGCAGCGACGACGGCTCGCTGCCAGGGACGTCGTAGCGCTCCACGGCGAACAGTCGATCGGTCACACCACGAACGCTAGGACCGCGCGCCCCCCGAGGAATCAGGCGTCTCCCTACCTAATGCTCCCGCGCCGCCGCGCGGCCCCGCTCCCGCGCCGCCAACCGGCGGATTGGGCTGCCGCGACGTCCACCGCGGTCCGGACCGCCGCGCGGGGTCCCCGGGGAAACGTGGAGCGCAGCGGAGCGTTTTCTTGGGGTGCTTTCCCGCGGCCTCACCCTCCGTGTCCCCACGACCGCCCCGGGCGCACCGCCGCACGGCGAGCTGAGCCTCGCGCCTTTCGCAAGCGCCATGATCATCAGGGTGGTGGGGCGTCGCGGCCGATGGCGGCGCCAAGCTCGGCGCGGGTCGCGATGCCCAGCTTGCGGTAGACCCGGGCCAGGTTGGCCTCCACCGTCTTGGGGCTGATGAAGAGTTCGTCGGCGATGGCCCGGTTGGTGCGCCCCTGCGCGGCGAGCCGGGCCACGCGCTCCTCCGTCGGGGTGAGCTCGGTCGGCGCGGCCGGGCGCCCGCCGATCCGGGCCAGCTCCGCGCGGGCCCGGGCCTCGAAGGCCGCCGCGCCGATCGCCGCGAACTCCGCCGCCGCGCCGTCCAGCGCCACCTTGGCCTCCCGCTTGCGGCGCGCGCGGCGGTGGGCCATGCCGGCCACCAGCAGGCAGCGGGCCCGATCCAGGGGGACGGCCTCCGCCGGCACCGCCGCCCGCGCCTCCGCCAGCGCGGCGAGTTCGGCGGACGGGTCGGCACCGGTCGCGCCGGTGAGCAGTACGCGGCTGCGGGCGAGGCCGAGCGCGGTCCACGGGCGGGGCTGGCGGGCGTGGCGGGCGGCCAGCCGCTCCAGCCCGTCGGTGGCCGCGTCGAGGTCGCCGGCGCCCACGCACGCCTCGATCCAGTCGGGCTCGAAGCGCTGCCCGAGCGGCTCCACGATGCCCGCGTCGCCGATCGTCTCGACCAGGCCCCGGTACGCCTCCGCGGCCTCGGCCAGCCGCCCGGCCGAGAGCGCGACGAAGCCGGCGAGCTGGAGGTGGATCCGGCGGCACCAGAGGTCGCCGAGCGCGTCGGCCCGGCGCAGCCCGTCCTCGGCGACCTGCCGCGCGGCCGCGAGCCGCCCTCGGTACGCGTCGAGTGTGCCGCCCAGCCAGGTCTCGCCGACCAGCCCGGTGCCGAGCTGCTCGCCCAGCTCGCGGGCGGCCGCGATGTGCCGGGCCGCCGCGTCCCACCGCCCGGCGACCAGCTCCGCCTCGCCCAGGTGGGTGAGCAGCTCGTGCTGCCACGGCTCGTCGCCCGCGGCGACCGCGTGGCCGAGGAGCGCGCCGAGCCGCTCCCGGGCCCGGTCGTGCTCGTCGATCGACTTCCACCAGATCGCCGGTACGGTGCCCGCCAGCCACGACGGCCGCCCGCCCTCCAGCTCCAGCCCGCGGTCGAGCAGCACGGTGCGGGCCGGCAGCCCGGCGCGTACCTCCTGGAAGAAGAGCTGGAACAGCGCGGACGCCAGCAGCGCGCGATCACCGTCCACACCGGACATCAGGACGATCGCCGCCTCGGCGTGCCGGCGGGCCGGCTCCGGCGCGTCCTGGAAGAGGGCGAGGTGGGCGTGGATCCGGCCGGCGAGCGGTGTGCCGGCCGGTGCCGCCGCCAGCCCGCGCTCGCCCGCCTCGACCGCGGCCGGCAGGTCGTCGGCGCACCACGCCACCATCGCGCGGAGCAGCAGCGCCTCGGCCCGCGCCGCACCGGTGTGGTCGGCGGCGACCGCGTCGGCGGCGGCCCCGGCGGCGGCGTAGTCACCGCTGTCGAGCAGGCACTGCACCGCGGCCAGCCGGCGGCGCCCCCGGTCGGCGGCGGCCTCCGGCGGGGTGAGCGCGGCGGCCCGTTCGTACAGGTCGACCGCGACCGCCGGCGCACCCCGGGCCCGCTGCCGATCGGCGGCCGCGGCCAGCTCGGCGGCGACGCCCGCGTCCGGTCCGTCGGTGCAGCGGGCGAGCTGCCGGGCCCGCTCGTCCGGGTCGGCGACCGCGTCGGCGAGCGCGCGGTGCAGGCGGCGGCGTACGCCCGGCGGGATCCCGGCGACGACCGCGGCGGCGTACACCGGATGGGCGAACTGGAGCGTCGGCGGCGTGACCGTGAGCAGGCCCGCCTCCTCCGCCGGGTCGAACGCGTCCGCCGCCACGCCCGCCGCGGCGAGGTCGGCGAGCGCCGGCACGGTGAGCAGCGCGGCCAGGCGTACGGCGGCGCGGCTCGGCTCCGGCAGCGTGGCGAGCGCGTCCCGCAGCAGCTGGCGCAGCGACGACCCGACCGGCAGCTCCTCGCTGGGCAGCGGTGGCCGGGGCAGCCGGGACACGGCGCGGGACAGCTCGATGGCGAGCAGCGGGTTGCCGCCGGACTCGCGGGCGATGCGGGCGACGAGCGGGCGGCTGAGCGAGACGCCGAGCCGCGCGCGTACGACGTGGTGCAGCGCCCCCACGCCCAGCGGCGTCAGCCCGACCCGGGTGAGCCGCCCGTCGTCCAGCCCGAGCGGCGCGGCGGTGTGGTCGGTACCCTCGGTGCGGCAGGCGACCAGCGTGGCGACGCGCTCGCCGACGCGGCGCAGGGCGTACCGGAGCGCGCGCTCGCTGGACGGGTCGAGCCAGGGCGCGTCGTCGACCGCGACGAGCACCGGCCCGCCGACCGCCTCCAGGAGCGAGCGGGTCGCCGCGCCCACCGCCCGCTCGTCGGCGACATCTTCGGCCGCGCTCTCCGCCGTCAGCAGCACCGCCTCGGCGGCGACCCGCTGCGGCCGGGGGAGGGCGGGCACCTGGTCGGCGAGGGGACGCAGCAGGTCGGCCAGCGCCGCGAACGGCAGCGCCGCCTCCGACTCGGTGGGCGCGCAGGTCAGCACCGACCAGCCGGCCCGCTCGGCGGCGCCGACGAGCGCCCGCCACAGGGAGGTCTTGCCGATGCCGGCCGGCCCCTCGAGGAGCACCGGGCCAGGCTTACCCAGTGCCCGCCACGCCCGCTCGTACAAGGCATCGCGACCGACCAACCCCTCCACGACATGATCGTAAAACCGGACAGCCTGTACCGGATCAGTCGGTCGGATTGCCGGCTCATCCGGCCGTCCGGCATTTTCCGGACACCACGCGCCCGGATCCGACGCGCCGGTGCAAGGCGCCCGTCCCGGACACCACCCCAAGGATCGGGCGCGGCGTGCGATCAGAAGGAGAGTTTGTCCCGAAGCTCGGCGGAGAGGCCGTCGGCGGAGATGACGACGGCGGCCGGCAGGCGCGGTTCGCGGGACGCGTGGTGGACGCGGTGTCGCCCTCCGGTGCCGAGGTCGACGGCGTCGAGGACGATCGGCTCGGTGAGGTCGGAGGGCACGGCGGAGTTGGTGATGTCGACGCGGTCGGGCCCGCGGAGCAGGATCTGTCCGGTGCCGCGCCAGCCGGCGAACGCCGGTGCCTGGGCGGTGCAGAGCGCGTCGGGCAGCCGGTTCGCCCCGCCGTACGGCTGGCACTCCTGGATCGTGAGCTGGCGGGTGACCGCGCCCGACCAGTCGACGAGGGCGTAGCTGTCGAGCCGCCAGCGTTGCGGCCGGATGAGCAGCCCTTCGCCGTCCGGTCGCACGTCGACCGGGACCGCGTTCTCGGCGAGGGGTACCGAGCCGGTCTGGCGGCCGGTCAGGTCGAGGATGCTGCCGCCCACGATCAGGCGCTCGTCCTGGAGACGCCAGCCGAAGGGGTGGAACGCCGTCGTGACCCGCCCGCTGGAGCTGATCGAGGTCCAGGACGGCGGTATGTCGACGTCGATCGGCGTGACCTGCCCGGTCTGGAGGTCGACGAGCACCATCTCGGGGCCGTCCGGCTCGGGCGCGGCGACCCAGTACGCCGCGCGGCGCCCGTCCGGCGCCGCTGACCCAGGGCCGCCGCCCGTTCCGCCAATCCAAGGGGTACGGGCTGGGAGTCCGCCAGGTCGGTCAGGTTTTCCCGGACGAGTTCCATCAGTGGGCTCATGTCAGGCTCTCCTCGGTGAGGCGCTTCTCGTCGAGTTCCGGGGCGATCTCCCGGAGTCGGGCCAGCGCGCGGTGCAACTGGCTCGCGACAGTAGTCAATGACCGAAAAAGCCAGTCATTTCGATCCGATGCCGTGTCGGCCGAAAAGCGTTGTGCGGTAAGGCATCCGGCCTGGTGCGACCCCGACCGATGCACGGCTGACCCAGCCGCGACGACCCGCGACGGGTACCGGGCGGGCGTTGGTGGCGAGCACCAGTCGGCTCCGATCCCACTCCGCCTCCGGGCGGCATCCTGGCTGCCCGCAGGCGACGGTACCGCCTGGCTCACCGAGGCGTGCGCGCCGTGGGAGTGTGCGCCGTACCTGCGGGTGCAGGTGGGTGAGCTGCACCTGTTCATGCCCGTTGATGAGGCTCAGCGGGTCCTTGGAGACCTGTCGACGCTGCTCGCGTCGGCCACGACCGCGACGGAGGTGACGCGATGAAGATCCATACTGACAAGCTGTTGTTGAGCCTGACTGCGCTGTTCGTCGGCGGCCCCGCCTTCGCGGTCAAACTGTTGTTCTCCATGATCGACCACACGAAAGTTGATCAGCGGACGACCGTCAGCTGCTGCCAGACTCCCGCACGGTTCCAGGCCTCGAGACGCCGTCAGCAGGTCATGCCGGACCCGAAGCCCAGCTCCTGCGGCAGGAACTCCCACTGGATACCGGTATGCAGCACGAACAGGATCCCGCACAACACCTGCCGATCCGGGATCCGGTTCCGTCCGGGACGCCGCGGATCGCGCGGCACAGGCTGGGCAGCAACGGCTCCATGCGCTGCCACAACCCGTCCGGCACGATCCACGGCCGCTGCTCACCACGCCGCACAGCTCAGCATGCTAGATGACCGTCCACAGGGGACGCCAGGCCCTATCGACAATCTTTATTAGGAACTCTTAGGGATAACACCACGATCCGGGCCCGCATCACCCAGTCCGCCGGCGTGCCGTGCTCCGGCCACCGTGCGTACCCGACCTTCCCCCATACCGTCCACAGGGGACCGCGCGAACAACAGACGAGACGACGTCGTACACCACATTTCGCCGTCGATCGACCGACCACTAGGCTTGCCCGCATGTCGGACCTAGAGCATGGCACGGGCCGGAAGTTGGTGTGGGCCTCCAGCGAGGTGACGGCTCGGATCGAACAGCAGGTCCGGCCGCAGGTCAGTTTGCCGAAGACGCTTGCGCTGGCAGCGACGTACGCATTTGTCTTCACCTGGGTGCCGACCGCCATCGTGTTCGGGGCCACGACCATACTGGCGCCGTCGGTGACCAACGAGGCCAGCGT
>NZ_JBHLUH010000022.1:0-15562 GCF_042433955.1 Phytohabitans kaempferiae
CAACCACAACGGACGCCCAGCAGGCCGACCCCGCCCATACGTCGCCAACAACGCCTGGATCTCGATGGGGTCGCCCAGCACGGTGGCGGTACCGTGCCCTTCCACGACGTCCACCTGGTCGGCTGACACACGCGCGTTGGCCAGCGCCTGCCGGATCACCCGTTGCTGCGCCGGACCGTTGGGCGCCGCCATGCCATTGGACGCGCCGTCCTGGTTTACGGCCGACCCGCGCACCACCGCAAGCACCGGGTGCCCGTTGCGCTGCGCGTCGGACAGTCGCTCCAGCAGCAGCATGCCAGCGCCTTCGGACCAGCCGGTGCCGTTGGCGGAGTCGGCGAATGTCCGACACCGCCCGTCTTTCGACAGCGTGCCGTCGATGCTGAACTCGATGAATGTCCGTGGTGTGGACATCACCGTCACGCCGCCGGCCAACGCCAGCGAGCACTCGCCCTGCCGTAGCGCCTGGACCGCGAGATGAAGGGTCACGAGTGAGGAGGAGCATGCCGTGTCCACTGTGACCGCCGGCCCTTCCAGGCCGAAGGTGTACGCGACCCGGCCGGAGACGACGCCCGAGGAACCGTAGCTTCCGGGGTAGTTGTGGTACATCACGCCGTTGAAGACACCGACCGGACTGCCCTTGACCGAATGCGGTGGGATGCCGGCGCGTTCGAGTGCCTCCCACGACACTTCCAGCAGCAGCCGCTGCTGCGGGTCCATCAACAGGGCTTCGCGCGGGCTGATGCCGAAGAAGTCGGCGTCGAACTTCGGCGCCTCGTGGAGGAAGCCACCCTCGCGAACGTAGCTGGTGCCGGGCCGCTCGCCGGTCGGATCGTAGATGCGGTCCAGGTCCCAGCCGCGGTCGGCTGGGAACTCGCCGATCGCGTCACCGCCGGTCGAGAGCAGGTCCCACAAGTCCTCAGGGGAGTTGATTCCTCCGGGAAAGCGACACGCCATGCCGACGATCGCGATCGGCTCGCGGCTGACCCGGGTCAGTCGCCGGTTTTGCTCGCGAAGCCGCTCGCTCTCCTTCAGCGCCGACCGGAGGGCGGTGACCAGCTTTTCATCGGACTTGTCCACTTAAGACTTCACTCCTCAGAGTTTCGCCTGTCCGGCATACACGGCGGCCGACGGGCGGGCGGACCGGGGCCTGCGCCACGCGTACACCGTACGAACGAACGAGTCGAGCGCCCACCCCTAGCCTGTTTGGACGCAACCCCAGAGCGCCGGCCGAACACGCGGCGAGTCCTGGGCCACGGCGGTCCGGATATCGACGCTAGGGGTTGTCGCGCCCCTCGATCGCTGGCAACGTGCCCGCTGATCCAAGCGTTGAGCGAAAGGCATGGCGGATCGCAAAGACCGGCAACCGGAGCAGGCAACCGGAGCATCCGACTGATGAAAACATCTGTTGTACTTTCACCACGAACGGCATCGTCCGATGTCGACCCTGATGTACGCCCGCGCAATTGTGCAGATGCGCACGTCGCACCGCTGGGCACCGGCTCGGTGCCGCCTCCGCACTTCCCAGACGGCAGCGGTGTCACCGCGAACAACCCGATTCGCAAGGCTGGCTGCTTGGAGTCACTGGCAGCCCTGGAGGCGTCCCGGTTCGTCCGGATGTGTGACTCGTTAGGGGTGCCGTCGATCGAGCTTGTCGACATGACGGGATACCTTCCACAGGCGAACATCGCGCTATGACCGGCATCCTCCGAACGGGCCTGGAGAGGCTCCTCATCGTGGCAGCGCACGGTGACGACGAGACATTGGGTGCTGGCGGCACCATCGCGAAGCTCACCGAGGCCGGGGTCGAGGTGGGGCTGTGCGTGCTCACCAACGACGACAGCGCACGCTCGATCGCCGGGATGGACGTCACGGACCGCACGGCGTGCATCCAGGCCGCGGCGAGCATTCTCGGCATCAAACGGGTACGGATCAACGGGTACGGCGACAGCAGGCTGGACGTCGTCGGCCAGTTGGAGCTGAACCGCGTCGTCGAGCGGGAGGTCCGTGATTTCGAGCCGGACATGCTGTTCACTACGAGCATGGCCGAATTGAGCGTCGACCATCAATTGGTGAGCCGGGCGGCGCGGATCGCCGGGCGTCCGACGCGCAGCAGCGTCCGGGAAATCCGATGCTTCGAGGTACGCTCCGCCACCGATTGTGCGGAAGCGTCGGGCGTCGTTCCCACATTCCGGCCGAACTGCTGGGAGATTTTGGACGAACCCCATCTGGAACGCAAGATCGAGGCGTTGCGTGCATATGGTAAAGAGGTCGAACGTTGGCCTAACCCGCGGAGCGAGCGCGGCGTCCGAGCACTGGCGGAGTATCGCGGCTCGCAGATTGGCGCTGACCTGGCCGAGGCGTTCGAGCTGGTGCGGCTCGTGCTGTAATCCTGACGTCGACAATCGGTGGTCGGGCGACGCGTCAGCGTGCGCCCGACGTCCATTCCGCGAGTTGGTCGACGATTGTGTTCAGCACCGAGTCAACCTGCGCGGTGAGGTAGAAGTGGCCGCCAGGATAGACCTTGATGCGGAAGGTGCCGGTGGTGTGGGCGCGCCAGGCTTCGGCGTCCTCGACGGTTGCCATCGGGTCGGTGTCGCCCACCAGCGCGGTGACCGGACAGGCGAGCACCGGGCCGTCCGCGTGACGGTAGGTCTCGACCGCCTTGTAGTCGGCACGCACCGCCGGCAGCACCATGCTGACAAACTCGTCGTCGCTCAGCAGCGTCGAGTTGGTGCCGCTGAGCTCCTGGAGCGCTTGGACGACGCCCCTGTCGTCACGCAGGTGGATCGACTCGTTGCGGTCAATGGACGGGGCGCGCCGGCCGGAGGCGAAGATGCCCATGGGCATCGTGCCGGCGCGCTCCAGGCGCCGCCCGACCTCGTAGGCCACGGTCGCGCCCATGCTGTGCCCGAACAGTGCCAGCGGCCTGTCGCACCAAGGCCGCATCTCGAGGGCGATCACGTCCGCCAGCTCGCAAATGTCCTCGACGCACGGCTCACCGCGGCGGTCCTGCCGGCCCGGATACTGCACCGCCGCGACATCGACGCTCGGCGCCAGCGCGCGGGAGACCGGGAAGTAGTACGACGCCGAGCCGCCGGCGTGCGGGAAACAGACAAGCCGGATCGGCGCATCCACACTCGGGTGAAACTGCCTGATCCACGGGCTGACATCTTCGCCTATAAGCGTCATAGCACCATGAAAGTGCCACATCCGGCCGATCTGATCAACCCCTACCCCACCCCTAACGGGCCTCGTCCAAACGCCGGCCAACCCGGCTTTGGCCACCAGCCGGACGGACGCACCAAATCCGACATTGTCCACGAAGAGGTGACAATGAATGCGAGGAGTATTTCGGTTTCAGTTCACCAATGGCCCCATTCCGTGCCCGTTGCACAATCCCGGCACAACTGCCGATCCAAACGACTCAATTTTCTGCCAGGCCAATGTCTAGTCAGTACCGGGTCACGTCGACCATTATGTCTGCGGCAGCTACCGCTGCTTGCTGAGAGGCATCTGGCCTGCAATCCGCCTCACCTGGCGGTTTGCACAAAAGCGCAGAACAAGCAAAGCCAGCGGCCTGCGACACGTTGGCGGAAACGCCGAAGCGACCGCCTGGATCAACCGGATCGGGGATGAGTGGAATCGACGCGGTACTCAAGCACGCGGTGGTCGCCAAGGGCTTGACGCCATACCCGGACGGTAGGCCGGCAAGCGTGTCAGTACGGGGCGAAGCGCAGGCGTTCCTCCGCGAGCAGCTCGCGTTAAGCGCGGCCGGCTCCGGCCGGGTCGTGCTCGTCAGTGGCGGTGTCGCCAGCGGCAAGACCGGGGTGCTGCACGAGTTTCTGGACCATGCGGCGGAGTCGGGGGTCCTGACCCTCACCGCGACGGGCGCACCGGACGAGCAACGGCTCAGCGCCGGGGTGATCGACCAGATGTTCACCAATTCCGCGCTGCCACCGGAGATGGCCGACCAGGTCGCCGACATTCTCGCCGCGACCGATGCGATTCGGCCGGCCGAGCACCAGTCCGGTCCCCAGACCTCGACGCCGATGATCCCGCTCACGCGGGGCATCTGCCAGATCCTGCTCCGCTGCTTCCGGGAGCGGCCGGTCGTCCTCGCCGTCGACGACGTGCAGTTCGCCGACGACAGCTCGCTACGGCTGATTCTGCAGCTACAGCGCCGGATCCGGTCGGTCCGGATGCTGATCGTGCTGGCTCGGTGCGATCCGCCGAACACCGCCGACCCCACGCTCCACGCGCACCTCACCAGGTTGCCGCACCACCACATCCGCCTGGCGCCGTTGTCAGAGCAGGCCATCGGCGATCTGGCCGCCGAGTCCCTGGGCGTACCCCTCAACGGCGAGCTGGTGGCCCGGCTGCACGAGCTGACCGCTGGCAACCCGATGCTCGTCAACGCGCTGATCGAGGATTACCGTGGCGGCGACCGCCACGGCTCGTTGGTTGTCGGTCCGGCGTTCAGCCACGCGGTTCTGACGTTCCTGCACCGATGGGACTCGCCCTTGCGGGAGGTCGCCGGGGCGATCGCGGTATTGGGCGAGCCCAGCTCGCCGGATCTGGTCGCCCGCCTCGCCGAGGTCACGGCCGACGTGGCCGGCGACATGATGACCATCCTCGCCGGCGTCGGCCTGCTGAGTAACGGCAGCTTTCGGCACGCCAGCGCGGCCGCGGCGGCCCTGGACAGCTTGTCCCCGGCGGCACGCGCACAGTTGTACCTGCGAGCGGCGGAGGTGAAACACCACCGGGCCTCGTCTGCCGAAGAGGTGGCGGCCCACCTGATCGCGGCAGGGCAGGCGCCCGGCGGCTGGCCGATCCGAGTGTTGCGGGAGGCGGCCGAGCAGGCCGCACTCGCCGACAACGTCCGCTTCGCCGGGCAGTGCCTGGAGTTGGCGTCCGCGGCGGCCACCGATACGGCGGAACGGCGCGCGATACTCAGCTCGTTGGCCCGGATCACGTGGCGCGTCAACCCGTCGGCGGCGGCGGCGTACCTCGCGGCTCTGCACCAGGCCGACCCGGCCGCGCCGCCGGAACTCGCCGAACCTGTCACGCTGGCCAGGCAATCGCTGTGGAACGGCGACGACCTGACGTTCGGCCGGGCCATGGACATGCTGAGGGAATCGCCTGACACGAGCGACCCACGCACCGACGCGGAGCTGGGGCTCGCCTGCTACTGGCATTTCGGCGCCGGGGCCGGCACCGAAAACACCAACCTGGCCGCCCGGCGAGGTGATCCGTGGCAGCACACCGCCGCGACGCTGGCCCGAGTCTGGACCGTGGGGCCCGGCGACGCCACCACGGCCAGTGCCGAGCGGATCCTTCGCAACTGCCCGCTCGCCGACACGACACTGGAGGCGCTGGCGACCGCGATCCTCGCGCTGGCCTACGACAACCGGGTGGAGCGCGCCGAGTACTGGTGCGCCACGTTGAGCGAGCAAGCGGCCCGCCGCGGTGCGGTGACGTGGCAGGCACTGCTTGACAGCGTCTGGGCCAATGTCACGCTGCGTCACGGCGACGTGGAGACAGCCGCCGGTCGAGCCCGTGCCGCGCTCGCCCTGCTCGGCACCCAGGGCTGGGGAGTGTCGATCAGCCACCCCCTGACCACATTGCTCATGGCGGACACCGCGACCGGAGCGTTCGACGCGGCGGCCGGGACGCTGCGGCAACCGGTGCCCGACGCCATGTTCCAGACGGTGGGCGGCCTGCGGTACCTGCGCGCGCGCGGCAGGTACCACCTTGCCACCGACCGGGTGCTCGCCGCGATCAGTGACTTCCAGCAGTGCCGGCGGCTGATGGTCCGGCGCAACATGGACCTGCCGGTCCTCGTCCCGTGGCGCACGGACCTCGCTGAGGCCAACCTCAGGCTGGGCAACGTCGCCTTGGCCCAGGAGCTGGCACAGCAGCAGATCGATCAGACGACCGAGGCCGACGCCTCCTCCCGGGGCGCCGCGCTGCGCATTCTCGCGCTGGCCGGCTCCCCCGCCGAGCGCCCAGCGCTGCTCGCCAAGGCGCTGGAGCAGTTCGAACGGTCCGGCGACCGGCTGGAGATGGCCCGGGTTCTCAAGGTTCCCGGGTCGGGCCAGCACCCACCACGCCGGCCGGAGCCGGGTCAATCCGCCCAACCGGTCCGCATTCCGGGCCAGCGGACGGCACGCTCCGCGGCCCCCGCGGGGGCATCTGGTTCGGGCATCGCGGCCATGACCAGGCCGCCCGCGCCCGAGGCCAGAGCCGCGGTCGCGACAAGACCGCCCGTGTCCGACGTCGTGGACCCGGCCGGGCTACCGGGCCCAGACAGCGAGACCGCCGAATCGTCGGCGCTGAGCCAGGCGGAGTTGCGGGTGGCGCAACTCGCCGCGTCGGGCAAGACCAACCGCCAGATCGGCAACAGCCTGTTCATTACGATCAGCACCGTCGAGCAGCACCTGACCCGGGTGTACCGCAAGCTCGGCATCCGGGGCCGCAGCGAGCTGCCAACGCAGCTCACCTCGACGGCCTGACCCTGATCCGCGTCGCCGGGCTCGATCACAGCTCCGGGTCATGCCGACGACTCCAGCTCCTCGTCCAGGATGCCGAAGAGCTCCTCGACGCTGACCGCGCCGATGTCGTGGCCGGCCTCGGCGCCGGTCGTGTCACCGGTCGCGGTCCACGCCGCCGCCAGTGTCCGCAGCCGGTGCCCCAGGCGGGCGCGGGCGGCAGGGTCCGGCGCGGCGGATTCCAGCGCGGCCTCCAGCGCGGCCAACCGCTCCTCCAGCGCCGCCATGGCCTCCGGTCCTTCCACACCGGACGGCTCGGTCGGCCTGGCCGCCACGAGCTCGGCGTGCAGGTGCGCGGCCAGTTCCACCGGTGACCGGTAGTCGAAGATGAGGGTCGCCGGCAGCCGCCGCCCGGTGACCGTATCGAGCCGGTTGCGGAACTCCAGAGCGGTCAACGAGTCGAACCCGAGCTCCAGAAAGCCCCGTTCCGGGTCGATCGACGCCGGCTGGTCCCGGCCGAGCACTGCCGCGGCGGTCGCGCGCACCAGGGTGAGCAGGGCCCGTTCAAGCTCCACACCCGACAGCCCTGCCAGCCGCGACCAGGCGTCCGCTTCGGTGCCGGTGTCTGTCGCGACCCGCCGCCGGGCGAGGGCTGGGGCACCGGCGAGCGCGGACAGGATCGCTGGCAACTCGGCCGTCCGGCGACGCAGCGCCGCGAGGTCGAGCCGGATGGGTACCAGCGCCGCCGCGTCGGTGCCGGCGGCGGCGTCGAGCAGGGTGAGACCGTCGCGGGTTGCCAGGCCGAGCACACCAGAGCGGGCCATCCGGGCGAGGTCGGCTTGCTGGAGCCCACCTGCCATGCCCTCCTCGGCCCACAGCCCCCAGGCCAACGCCTGCCCCGCCAAACCCGCCACTCGCCGGTGGTGTGCGAGCGTGTCGAGGAACGCGTTCGCCGCCGCGTAGTTGGCCTGGCCCGCGGCGCCCAAAGTGCCGCTGGCCGAGGAGAACAGCAGGAATGCGCGCAGGTCCAGGCCCGCTGTCAGGCGGTGCAGGTGCCATGCCCCGTCGACCTTGGGGCGCAGCACCGCGTCCATCCGCTCCGGTGTCAACGCTGTCAGGACGCCGTCGTCCACCACTCCCGCGGCGTGGATGACCGCGGTCAACGGCCGCCGCGCGGGCACGCCGTCGAGCAGGCGCCGCACTGCCTCCTCGTCGGCCGTGTCGCAGGCCGCCAGGGTCACGGTCGCCCCGAGCTCCGCCAGCTCGACCCGCAACGTTTCGGCGCCCGGCGAGTCCGGCCCGCGCCGGCTGGTCAGCAGGAGGTGCCGGACGCCGTGCGCGGTGACGAGGTGCCGTGCGACAACCGCACCGAGGGCGCCGGTGCCGCCGGTGACCAGGACCGTCCCGTCCGGGTCCAAGTCCAGGGCAGTGGCGGGCGGCGGCGCGACAGCGGCCAGCCTCGGCACGAGTACCTGACCGGCACGCACGGCCAGGCCGGGTTCGCCCGACGACAGGGCGGCCACTACAGTCGCCGCCGGCAGATCCAGGCCGTCGAGGTCGAGCACGGAAAACCGGTCCGGGTACTCCTGTTGCGCGGCGCGCACGAGTCCCCACAGTGGAGCATGTACCAGGTCGTCGGCCGCATCGCCGGGTACGGCGGCGACGGCTCCCCGGGTGACGAGGACCAGCCGCCCCGAATCGGCCCGGCTGTCGGATACCCACTCCCGCATGAGGTTCAGCGCGGCGATCGTGAACGACCGCGCGGCCTCAGCCAGGCCGCCCACAGTGGCCGGATCGGCACTCAACGCGACGAACACCAGATCCGGTGCGGCACCGCTGACCCGGTCGGCGGCGAGTGCGACGTGGTCGGTGAAGCTCCGCACCTGGTGGTGCGTGGCGGTGAGAGCGGTAAGCAGGTCGGGGTCGGCCGTACCGAGCACCGCGCACGAGCTGACCGTCGGTGTCTCGGCGCCGCGCCACGCCACCCAATCGACCCGGAACAGCGCGTCCCGCGGCGGGGTGGGTCTGCCCTGCTCGTCTGAGGGTGCCATCGGGCGCGATGCCAGCGACCCGACCGACAGCACCGGCCGCCCGACCGGGTCGGTGGCGACCACCGCGACCGTGTCCGGGCCGGTCGGCCGCAACCGGACCCGCAGGCTGGTGGCCGCCGACGCGTGCAGCTCGACATCGGACCAGGCGAACGGGACCATCGGGGCGTCGGTGAGGCCGGCGGCGAGCGCGAGTGGGTGCAGCACCGCGTCCAACAACGCCGGATGGATGCCGTATCCCGCCGGGTCGAGTCCATCCGGAAGCATCACCTCGGCGTAGATGTCTGGACCCGAGATCCACGCCGCGTACAGGCCGCGGAACGCCGGTCCGTACCCGTAGCCGTGCTCGGCCAGTCGCTGGTATGCGCCCGCCAGGTCGACCTCGTCGGCGCCGGCCGGTGGCCAGGCCGCGGACGGGTCCGGTGCCTCGGAGGGTGTCTTCCCGACCGCATCGATGGCCGCTGCCGCAGGGCCGAGCGAACCGGAGGCGTGGAGCGTCCACGGGGCGGACGGCGCGTCTTCGGCCCGGGAGTACACGTCGACGCGCCGACGCCCGGCGCCGTCCAGTGGGGCCACGACGATTCGGATCCGCCCGCCTGTCGTCCGGTCGAGGACCAGCGGGGCCGTCACGGTGAGGTCTATAAGCCGCCCGCACCCGACTTCGTCGCCGGCGCGGATCGCGATCTCGACGAACCCGGCGCCCGGAAACAGCACCGTGCCGCCAACCGTGTGATCGGCAAGCCATGGTAGAGCCCGCAGGGAGAGGCGTCCGGTCAGCACGAGGCTGCCGGAGTCAGGTGACTCCATCACCGCGCCCAGCAGCGGATGGCCCGCCGGGTCCAGACCGGCGCCGGTCAGGTCGGCGGCGGCTGGCACCGGTGGCAGCCAGTACCGCTCGCGTTGAAAGGCGTACGTCGGCAGTTGTACCCGCCGGCCCCCGCCGTACACGGCCGTCCAGTCGACAGGCGCACCGTGCACATGCAGCCGGGCCAGAGCCGTCACCGCGGTTTGCGGCTCGGGCTGGTCTTTGCGCAACACCGGCACCAGAACAGCGTCCTGGCCCAGACACTCCCCGACCAGAGCGGTCAACGTGGCATCCGGACCAACCTCGACGAACCGGGTCACGCCCAGCCCAGCGAGAGTAGCCACCCCGTCGGCGAACCGGACCGGCTCACGCACCTGACGCACCCAATACCCGGGCTCACACAACACCTCAGGCGCGGCAACCCGACCGGTCAGATTCGACACCACCGACAACGTCGGCGTGGCATAGGACAACGACTCGGCCACCCGGGCGAACTCGGCCAGCATCGGCTCCATCCGCACCGAATGAAACGCATGCGAGACTGGCAACCGCTTCACCCGCCGACCCAGACCGGCGAAATGGGCCTCGACCGCGGCGACCGGCTCCTCGTCACCGGAGACGACCACCGAGCCGGGACTGTTCACCGCCGCGACATCCACACCAGAAGTCAGCAGCCCACGAACTTCCGTCTCGGAGGCTTGGATCGCGGCCATGACACCGCCGGACGGCAGAGCCTGCATCAACCTGGCCCGAGCGGCCACCAGACGGCACGCATCCGGCAACGACCACACACCGGCCACATGAGCCGCCGCCAACTCACCAACCGAATGCCCCAACAGAAGGTCAGGGACCACACCCCAGGACTCCAACAACCGGAACAACGCCACCTCAACCGCGAACAACGCCGGCTGCGCCCAACCAGTCAGATCCAACAGCCCGCCCGAACCGTCGGCGATCACTTCGCGCAACGGGCGGTCCAGATGCGGGTCAAGCTCGGCACACACGCCGTCGAACGCCTCCGCGAAGACCGGGAACGCCTCCACCAACCCCGAGCCCATACCCAACCGCTGCGCACCCTGACCAGCGAACAAGAACGCCGTCAAACCACCACCAGCGGTGCCCTGAACGGCACCAGGCTCCCCGTCGACAAGCGCGGCCAACCCACGCAACAACTCGTCACGGTCAGAGCCGACAACCACCGCACGATGTCGGAACATCGACCGCGACGTCGCCAGCGACCAACCCACGTCCACCGGATCCAGTTCGCCACGCCCAGCAACGAACTCCAACAACCGAGCGGCCTGTGCCCGCAACGCCGGCCCAGAAACACCAGACACCGGCCACGCCACCACACCAGGCAGCGACGACACCACCGGCTCCGCCGACGCCAAGGGCTCTACAGGCTCCGGCGCCTCCTCCACGATCACATGAGCGTTGGTCCCGCTCAAACCGAACGACGACACCCCCGCCCGCCGCACCCCACCAGCCGGCCGAGGCCACGAGCGTGACGCGGTCAGCAACTCGACGGAACCGGCCGACCAGTCCACATGAGACGAAGGCGCATCCACATGCAACGTCCTCGGCAACACCCCATACCGCAACGCCAACACCATCTTGATCACACCAGCCACACCAGCAGCCGCCTGCGCATGACCAATATTCGACTTCAACGACCCCAACCACAATGGACGCCCAGCAGGCCGACCCCGCCCATACGTCGCCAACAACGCCTGCGCCTCGATCGGATCACCCAACACCGTCCCCGTACCATGCCCCTCCACCACATCCACATCAACGCCGTCAACACCCGCATCCACCAACGCATCCCGAATCACCCGCTGCTGCGCCAACCCGTTCGGCGCGGTGAAACCGTTCGACGCGCCGTCGGAGTTGACCGCCGAGCCGCGCACCACCGCCAGCACCTGGCGGCCGTTGCGCCGGGCGTCGGACAACCGCTCCAGGGCAAGCACACCGACTCCCTCGGACCACGCCGTGCCGTCGGCCGCGTCGGCGTACGACTTGCACCGGCCGTCCGGCGCCAAGCCGCGCTGGCGCGAGAACCCCACGTAGGCTTCCGGCGTGGCCAACACGGTCACCCCGCCCGCCAGGGCGAGGGAGCACTCCCCCCGCCGCAGGCTCTGCGCCGCCAGATGCAACGCCACCAGCGACGACGAGCACGCCGTATCCACCGTCAAGGCCGGGCCCTCCAGCCCCAGCGTGTACGCCACCCGACCGGATACCATGCTCAGCTCGGTGCCGGTCACCCGGAAGCCTTCGACGCCCTGGGCGCCGGCGCTCGCCGCGTCGCCGTAGTCGGGCATGCTGCAACCGGCGAACACGCCAGTCGTGCTGCCCCGGATCGTGGTCGGGTCGATTCCCGCCTCCTCCAGCGCGACCCAGGCGCACTCCAGGAACAGCCGCTGCTGCGGGTCCATCGCCAGCGCCTCGCGCGCTCCGACGCCGAAGAAGTCCGCGTCGAACGCGCCGGGGTCGGTCAGGAATCCGCCCGCGCACACGTAGGTCTTGCCAGCCCGGTCGGGGTCCTGGTCGTACAGGTCGTCCGGGTCCCACCCCCGGTCGGTGGGGAACCCGGTGATCGCGTCGCGCGCCCCGTCGACCAGCTGCCAGAGCGCCTCGGGCGAATCGACCCCACCGGGGTACCGGCAGCCGATGCCGACGATCGCAATCGGTTCCAGCGAGGCGGCAGCCAGTCGTTGGTTTTGTTGCCGCAGGCGCGTGACCTCCTTGAGGGATCTGCGCAGCGCCTCGGCGAGCCGTTCGGGCGACTCAGTCATTGGGGGTCTCCAAGTCCGCGCGCGTCATCGGCGAACGCCATGTCGATCAGGCTCGCCATGTCGAGGTCGTCGATCCCGTCGTCGTCCGGGTCGGCGGCGGGCTCGCCGTCGTGCAGGCCGGCCAAGCCGAGCAGGACGTCCAGGACGCCGGCCGCGCGCAGCCGCGCGATGGGGATCGCGGCGAATGCCGCACGCAGCCGCGCTTCGTCGCCGTCGGGCGGTCCCGCGCCGCCCTCCGGCCGTAGCTCGCGATGCAGGTAGCCGGCGAGCGCGGCCGGGGTCGGGTGGTCGAAGGCCACGGTGGCCGGCAGCCGCACTCCGGTCGCCGCGGCCAGCCGGTTTCGCAGCTCCACTGTGGTCAGCGAGTCGAAACCCAGATCCAGGAACGGTTGTGTGTCGTCGATCGCCGCCGAGTGGGTGTGGCCGAGCGCCGTGGCCGCGTGCGCGCGGACCAGATCGGCCAGCACCCGCCCGGCTTCGTTTTCGGGCAGCGCCGCCAGCCGGGCGCGCAGGGCGGTCGCGTCGTCGCCCGCCGCCGCCGTGACCCGCCGAGCGGCGCCGCCGGCCAGTCTGGTCAGGATGGCCGGGGTGGCGCCTTCGTGCGTGCGCAACGCGTCCAGGTCAAGCCGGATCGGTACCAGTACCGGCCCGCCGACGGCGAGGGCGATGTCGAACAGTGCCAGCCCTTCGTCGGCGGACAGCCCCAGCACGCCGGCGCGCGCCATCCGGACCAGGTCGGTCTCCGGCAGTTCGCCGGCCATCCCTCGGCCGCCCCACATGCCCCAGGCCAGTGCCACCGCCGCGAGGCCCTGGCGGTGCCGGTACGACGCGAGTCCGTCGAGGAACGCGTTGGCGGCGGCGTAGTTGGCCTGGCCGGGCGCACCCCAGGTACCGCCGGCCGACGAGAACAGCACGAACATCGACAGGTCGAGGTCTCGGGTGAGCTCGTGAAGGTTCCAGGCGGCGTCGACCTTCGGGCGCAGCACCGCGCTCATCCGTTGCGGGGTGAGGGAGCCGACGACGCCGTCGTCCAGCACGCCTGCGCAGTGCACCACCCCTCTGAGCGGGTGTTCGGCGGGGATCGACGCGAGCACGGCCGCCAGGGCGTCGCGGTCGGCGGCGTCGCACGCCTCGACGCGTACCCGTGCGCCTAGCGCGGACAGTTCGGCGGACAGGTCGCGGGCGCGCGGTTCGTCCGGCCCGCGCCGGCTGACCAGCAGCAGTTGCCGTACCCCGTGCTCCGTCACCAGGTGCCGGGCGATGATGCCGCCAAGCTCGCCGGTACCGCCGGTCAGCAGCACCGTACCGGCGGGATCGACCCGGGTGGGCATGCGCACGACGGCCGTGCCCGACCGCTCCGGTGCGGCGGCGTGGCGGACCGCGTCGACCGCGTGGCCGAGGTCCCAGGCGGTCGCGGGCAACGGTTTCACGACGTCGTTCGCGAACAGCTGGGCCAGCTCGCCGAGCATCCGCCTGGCGTGCTCAGGCGCGATCCGCACAGCCGTGCGGACGTCGGCGAGGCGGCCGCCCGCCGGTGGCGGTGGCCCACCGGCCACCACGTCGGCTGGCTGGCCGGCGGCCGACGCGTCGCTGTCCGGCGTGACGACGTCACCGCCGATGCATTCGGCCAGCCGGGCTGCCGCCAGCCCAGCGCTGCCGGTCTCCGGCCGCACCAGGACGGTCTCGCCGGGTTTGAGCCCGGCGAGGTCCACCAGCGCGTGGTACGCCGTCAGGTACGCCAGCGCCGCCGAGGCTCCGTCCACGAAGGACCAACCCGCGGGGATCGGGAGCAGCAGCCGGTGATCGGCGACCGCGGCGGGACCGGCCGGGGTGGCGAACAGTCCCATCACCCGGTCGCCCGGCGCCAGTCCGGACACCTCCGCGCCGACGTCGGTGACCACACCGGCCCCGTCGAAGACGGCCAGGTCTTCGTTCGGTGTCGCGCCGCGCACGCTGAGCGTACGGCTGCGGTGTATCCCGACCGCCCGTACCTCGACGCGGACCCGGTCCGCTGATAGCGGCACGGCGGTGTTGGCCTCGGCGACCAGCACCGCTCTGGCGGCCTGTGCTCCAGCGCCGGTGGTCTTCAGCGACCACGCGTGCGAGCCGGATGGCGGCATCAGGCCGCCGTATCGCGCCAACCGGGGTACCAGCGCTCGGCCGTCACGCAGCGCGAGCTGCGGCTCGCCCAGTCGCACAGCCGCCGGCAGGGCGCGCACCGAGTCGTCCGCGCCGTCGAGGTCGATGAGGACGAACCGGCCGGGATTTTCCACCTCGGCGGAGCGGACCAGGCCCCACACCGCCGCCGCGGCGAGGTCGTGGACGAACTCCCCGGCCGCCGCCGCCATCGCGCCGAGCGTCAGCACCACCAGCCGCGACCCAGCCAGCCGCTCGTCGGCGAGGTAGCTCTGTACCAGGGCGAGCATCTCGGTGACGACCTGGTGCACACCGGCCGGGCCCGGGCCGGCGTCCGCCCAGCCGGAGCCGGCGACCACGACCGCGTCCGGCGCGGGGGTGGCGCCGTCGAAGGCCTGCCGCAGCGCGTCCAGGTCGGGGAAGGCCGCCGCGCTCGACGCTCGCACAGCCACGGCGCCACGACCCGCCGGCAGCCAGGTCCGCGGATCCGGCACCGACACCGGCGGTAGCGGCGCGGGCAGCCATTCCATCGTGAGCAGCGAGTCACCCGCGCGGTCCGGGGGTCCGGCCTCGGGTGCCGGGCGTACCACCAGTGAGTCGGCCGCGAACACCGGCGCGCCGGTGGCGTCGGCGCACCACACCGAAACCGCTCCGCCCGGTGCCGGGCGCACGTGTACGCGCAGGGCGGACTGGCCGTGCGCCGCCAGCCTGATCCCGGCCCAGGAGAACGGGACCATCGGCCGCCCGCCCTGGCCGGTCTCCTCCGCGAGGGCGGCGGCATGCAGGGCTGCGTCCAGCAGCGCCGGATGGATGCCATATCCACGGGCGTCCGTGCCGTCGGGCAACGCGACCTCGGCGAAGACCTCGTCGCCGTGGCGCCACGCCGCCCGCAAACCTTGGAATGTCGGGCCGTAGGTGAGCCCGGCGCCGGCCAGCGCTACGTAGGCGCCACCCACCGCCAGTTCCGTAGCGCCTTCGGGCGGCCACACCGGCGAAGCCGGCACCGCGTCGGTCGCCTCGGCCGCTGTCAGCACGCCGCCGGCGTGGTGCAGCCACGCGCCGTCCGCGGGCGCGCCCTCGGCCCGGGAGTACACGTCCACCGCCCGCCGGTCGTCGTGGTCCGCCGCGGCGACCCGCACCTGCACCGCAACCGCGCCCTGCTCGGGCAGCACCAATGGCGCGGTCAGGATCAACTCCTCCAGGTGTGGGTAGCCGATCTCGTGGCCGGCGCGCGTGGCGAGTTCGACGTAGCCGGTACCGGGTAGCAGGGTTTGGCCCAGGACGGTGTGG
>NZ_JBHLUH010000023.1:0-160655 GCF_042433955.1 Phytohabitans kaempferiae
AAGCTGTTCCGCAATCCCCGGCCGGCCAGTGCCGATGCCCATCTCGAAACGGCCGCCCGTGAGCACGGTTAGCGAATGAGCTTCCCACGCAGTGCTCCAAGCCGGGCGCACCGGGGACGCATACACCCAGGTACCCACTCGCAGATCGGTGATCGTCGCCGCAACGGCCAGTGCAGGGCCCGGTGCCGGCTGCCACTGCGGCACGTCGGGCATCAAGATCGTCGAGTAGCCGCTGTCGGCCAACCCACGCAGCTGGTCAAGCCACGTCGGCACGTCGCTTGTGATCGGAGCAACGACTCCGAACCGCAACGACTTGGCCTGTCGTGCCGACGTATTAGTCATGATGATCAACCTTCCTTTGACCCGACCCTCTGCCGAGTTCTCCACCGTGCTACGAACGGGTCGCCTCGGATCCGACAGCACACGACATGAAACCGTTGGTTTGGCCGGCACTCCACTGCGTGAGAGATGGAGTCACAGCGCGACCGAGCAGGTACTCGGCTGACTCCAAGCCGCGATGCCGACCCGTTCTCGGCCTCCTCGGGCGTCACGCACCGTCGCGGTAATAGCATCGCCGACAGGTACGCCCGCTCCACAACATACTGGCACTTCGATGTGGAGCAGGAAGGCGACCCAAGCCATTGGTGAAATCACAACGCCTGCCGATGAGCCCCTACGCCGTACGCATCGACGTCGGCAACGAGAAACCCAGCCGCGTCTGCGCCTAACGTAAATCGGCGTAGTCCCAACCGTCGCCGGCCGCGATCGGGCGCGGGCACTCCGCAGCGAACAGGCGGATTCAATGCCGTCCGCCGGCGACGTTGCCGCCACCACGGGCAAGCTCGGCATGAACATCGAACTGGGCTTCCACAACTGGGCAGCGTAGCCGAGCCGGCGTGCACTACCGACACACTCATCGGTATCCGGATCTGCCGCGATCCGCGCGGCGTGTAGCCGGCCGGACAGGGCGGCGGCTGTCGACCGAGCTGCGGATCCACGGGGATGAAAGGAGCACTCGGTGATTCCGTACGCACTCGCCGGCTGCGGCGCGACGAATATCCCGGCGGTGACGGCGGCGGCACCCAGCAAGGCGGCCCAGCCGCGTGATCGCAGTTTTATCGAACGCATCCTTCAGACCCAAGGGTTGTCGACGTACTGCGTGTAGCGGTAGCCGTTGTTGTAGTAGAGGAACGCGACTACCTCGATGTTGCCGGTCAGGCAGGCCATGTTGTCGGAGAAGCTGCGCACCGTACCGTCGACCCGGTTGCTGCGCGTCACGGTGCTCCGGCAGACGATCCGGGTGTTCACGTCGTGTAGATCGCCTGCGCCAGGTAGCCCGGGTTAGTGCTCAACCGTAGACAGAGCCCTCGACCTTGACTGTGTACCCGGTGTCGTAGAACGTCACGCGCCCCCAGACCGTCCCGTCCGGGCTGCCGAACGACGTACCGATGCCCTGGTCGGCGGCGGCCGGCGCGGCGTTCACCGCCGTGGGTCGTCGCGCCAGTGCCCGACCGGAGCCGGTCCAGGCCGACGGCCGCGATGCTCACGCTCACCACGTGCAACCCGAGGTTCGACAACTACGAACGCCTCGTCGTGCACGCCTAGCTGGTACATCAGCAGCCCTGCCCGGCAGGGCCGGCGCAGCTGCGACCGGGACCAGGTGGATGACGTGGACGAACGTCGGCCACCGGGCAGCCGGTGCCGCGGTCACGTGGCCAGCTCCGACTCCGCCACCACGCGCAGGGCCTGGGCCGCGATCGTGAGTGCCGGGTTCATCGCCGCGCTCGAAGGGAAGAACCCGGCGTCGATCACCCAGAGATTCTCGACGTCGTGGCTGCGGCAGTACCCGTCCAGCACTGAGGTGGCGGGGTCGTTTCCCGCGACGGTGGTGCCGCACATGTGGGCGTTCATGCTGATGTCGAAGGGCTGGGTGGCGATCAGGTCGTAGCCCGCCGCGCGCAGGAGCTTGCGCGACCTGCGCATCAGCTTGCGGTGGGTGGTGGTGCCTCGGGCCTTTCGCGAGACCACGATGCGGCCATCCGGGGCGACGGTGACGCGGTTCTCGGGGTGTGGCAGGTCTTCGGCCATGATCAGCCACTCGACGCTGCGGGCTGCCACCTGGTCGAGGACGAACGTCGGGACGGCCCACGCGTAGGACTTCATCATGGCTCCCTGCACCTTTCCGACCAGCTGCATGACTCCGAGGGGGTAGCCGTCGCCGCCGTCGTGGTACCAGTCGTGAACCGAGAGCGTCTTCTGGAACACGACATCGTTCCTGCGGCTCAGGTCGACGGCCGCGAAGTGCGCGTTGTTGTGCATCATGAAGTTTCGGCCGACCTGGCCTGACGAGTTGGCCAGACCGTGCGGGTGTGACTCGTCAGCCGAGCCGAGCAGCAGCGCCGCGGAGTTGGCCGCTCCGGCGCTCAGGATGAACTTCCGCGCCGTGATCCGCACCGGACCGTCGGCGGTGGTCGCCTCGGCATGCTGGATCGACGTCCCCTTCGGGCCGGCCACGAGCCTGGTCACTCGCACCCCGGTGGCCAGCCGCACGTTGCCTGTCGCGAGCGCGGGTGCGATGGCGCAGGTCTCGGCGTCACTCTTGGCGTCGACGATGCAGGGGAAACCGTCGCAGGTGTAGCAGCGCAGGCAGGACCCTCCCGCGGCGACGTCCAGTCCCATGGCGTTGGCGCTGGGGTGCGCCCCGGCCTCGCGGAGACGTCCGGCGAGGTCGGCGACGTACGGCTCGTGCTCCAGCGCCGGGTGCGGGAACGGTGTGCTGCGCCATGGCTCGGTGGGATCCTCGCCCACCCGACCGTGGACCCGAAACATCGTCTCGGCCGCTCCGTAGAAGGGCTCGATGTCCCGGTAGGAGAAGGGCCAGCCCGGTGACGTGCCGTCGTGGTGCTCGACGGCCTCGAAGTCACTCTCCCGGAAACGGGGCAGGCTGGCGCCGTAGACCTTGGTGTTACCGCCGACCACGTAGTGGACGCCGGGCCGGAAGGAACGGCCGCGATGATCCAGCCACGTCTCGTCGGGCTTGTAGCGACGGTTCAGGAACACCTCGGTGGGTGACCAGTTCTGCGGCTCGCGTGGCATCCGCCAGCCGCGTTCGACGATCAGCACGTCGGCTCCGCGCTCGGCGAGGG
The DNA here is from genome assembly GCF_042433955.1 of Phytohabitans kaempferiae. NCBI lineage: Bacteria > Bacillati > Actinomycetota > Actinomycetes > Micromonosporales > Micromonosporaceae > Phytohabitans > Phytohabitans kaempferiae. The sequence goes on from NZ_JBHLUH010000023.1 coordinate 3,147, forward strand.
CTCGCGCCGTCACCGCTCCACCCATGCCGCTACCGATGACGACGTAGTCGGCGCTCAGCCCTTCGGTCGTGCTGTCGCCGGCCCTGCCAGGATCGGTCGACGTGCCGCTCATCTGCTGCCCCTTCTCATTTAATCGATTGAACTTCACGCTCAACTGGCCGCGCAACAGCCTTGAAGGGTTAAATTCCGGCGACTACCGTGCCAGGGATGGTCCCCCCACCGCCACGCGGACGAGGCGCCTCGCGGGGCGCGGCCGTGCGGGCGTCTCTGCAGAGCATCGCGACAGCGCTGGGCCTCTCCGCGGCAACCGTCTCGAACGTCTACAACCGGCCGGAGCTGGTCGCCGAACAGACCCGCCAGCGGGTCCTGCGCGAGGCGGCGCGGGTCGGCTACCACGGACCGGATCCGGCCGCCCGGCACCTCCGAAGGGGCAGGACCGACACGATCGGGCTGCTGCTCACCGACGAACTGCCGTTCGCCTTCAGCGACCAGGCCGCGGTCGGCTTCCTGGCCGGGGTGGCGGAAGCGTGCGCGTGGAGTGGCCACAACCTCGTGCTGCTGCCCGCGGGCGCGCCCGACCAGCCGCAGCGGACATCGTCGATCCGGACCGCGTCGATGGACGGACTCATTGTCTACTCCGTGGCGGACGACGATCCCCACCTGCGGGCCGCTTGCGACCGCGGCTTGCCGGTCACCGTCGTGGACCAGCCGGCGGCGGGGCCCGACTGGGACTGGGTGGGTCCGGACGACAGGGCCGCGGCTCAAGGGGTCGGCCAGTTGATGGGGGAGGCGGGCCATCGACGCATCGGCGTCATCACCGCCCGCCTGAGCGGTCGCCGGCGCAACGGGCCGGTGATGGATCTGGCCGGTTCGACGTACTACCTCCGCCGGCAACGGATCGAGGGATTTCGTGCGGCTGTGGCGGCGTTCGGGGTCGAGGCGGCCCAGGTGCCGGTCGAGGAGAGGTTCGAGTCGTCGGAGCGGGCAGGCGCCGAGGCGCTCTCCGCGATCCTGGCCCGGCACCCGGACCTGACTGCCGTGTTCTGTCTCTCCGACGTCCTCGCGCTGGGCGCGCTGGCCCGAGCCCGCGAGCTCGGGCTGGACGTGCCGGGTGACCTGAGCGTCGTCGGCTTCGACGACATTCCCCAGGCGTCCGCCGCGGGGCTGACCACGGTTCACCAACCGCTCTCGGCCAAGGGTCGCGTGGCGGGCGAGTTCCTGGTTCGCAGGCTCCAGCGGGCTGACGACGCTTCGCTGATCCGCCATCACACTCTGTCAACCGTGCTCCAGGTTCGACGGTCGTTGAGCGCGCCTGGGCGCTGAGAAATTCGATTGCGCATTCGATTGCGTCGGTCGTAACCAGCCGCTAACGTGGCTGCAATCACTCAGCGACGGAGGCGGTGACAGATGGCGACGGTCTTGGAGCCGGTACGGATCGGGATCCTCGGCGCCGCCCGCGTCGCCCCCGACGCCGTCGTCACGCCGGCGCGGGCCACCGGATCGAGATTGACGGCGATCGCCGCCCGCGACACCGGGCGGGCTCGTCGCTTCGCCGCCGACCACGGGGTCGAGCGAGTGCTGCCGGGGTACGCCGAGGTCGTCGCCGACGAGTCGGTCGACCTGGTCTACAACCCGCTGCCGAACTCGCTGCACACCCCCTGGAACCTGGCCGCGATCTCAGCGGGCAAGCATGTGCTGTCCGAAAAGCCCTTCAGTGCGAACGCGGCCGAGGCGGCGGCTGTGCGGGACGCCGGTGAGTGCGCCGGCGTCGTGGTCGCGGACGGGTTCCACTATCGATATCACCCGGTCACGCTGCGTCTGCTGGAGCTGGTGACGAGGGGTGAGCTCGGCGACGTGCTGGACGTGACGGCCATCGTCGTCATCCCTAGGCCACCCGCGGGAGACCTTCGCCTGTCCGTGGACCTCGCTGGCGGAGCGCTGATGGACGGCGGCTGTTACGCACTCCACGCGGTCTCGCTCGTGAGCGCGGCGCTCGACGGCACGGCGACCTTGCGTGGTGCCGGCGGACGCGAGTTCCCGGACCTCCCTGGGGTGGACGAAAGGGTCGAGGCCCTTTTCGAGCTGCCCGGCGGGGCCGAGGGACACGCGGTTTGCTGGATGGCTGGTGACCGGACCGAGCTGAGCCTCACCGTGACCGGCACCCGTGCCACGGCGCGGGCGGAGAACTTCATCCTTCCCCACATCGACGACCGCCTGACCGTCACCTGGCCGGGCGGCGAACGGGTCGAGCGACTGGGACGCCGCTCCTCCTACACCTACCAACTGCAGGCGGTGTTGCGTGCCATCCGGTACGGAACCCCGCTACCGACCGACAGTTCAGACGCCGTGGCCACGATGGGACTGGTGGACGCCGTCTATCGCGCCGCCTCCCTGCCGCCCCGGCGGTCCTCACCCGTACGACACGTCACCGACAGATAGCTCGAAGTCGAGTCCCTTCGTTGCCGTCAGCGGTACGCAACGGCAGGGCAAACGATCGCGTATCGAATTCTCTCGCTGACTCAACCTGATCACAATCCGGCCCCGGTCGGCCGGTTCCCGACGACGAGGACTCGTTTCATGGATCCAACGATTCCCCTGGTGAAGCTGACAGGCATTCACAAACGGTTCGGCGCGGTGCATTCACTGCGCGGCGTGGACCTCGACGTGATGCCTGGCGAGACGTTCGGCTTGTTGGGCGACAACGCCGCGGGCAAGTCCACCCTCATGAAGGTGCTGACCGGCGTCTACCAACCCGATGCCGGCACGATCGAGCTGGACGGCGTGGAGAGGACATTCCCGACGCCGGCGTCGTCGCGCAACGCCGGAATCGAGATGATCTACCAGGACTTCGCTCTCAGCGACAACCTCGACGTCCGGGCGAACATATTCCTCGGCAGGGAGCCACGCCGCCGGATCCTGGGGCCCTTTCTCCAAGTGGTCGACACGAAGGCTACCGAGCGCGAAACCAAGCGAGTGCTGGAAATGCTCGACATCGAAATCAATCCGCGGCTGAAGGTGCACCGGCTCTCCGGCGGACAACGACAAGCGGTCGCCATCGGCCGGGCCCTCGCCTTCGACGCCCGACTGGTGATCATGGATGAACCCACCGCCAACCTGTCGGTCGCCAAGGTGGACAAGCTGATCGAGGTGACGGCCCGGCTCAAGAAGCTCGGGATCGCGGTCATCATCATCACGCACCGTCTGGACGAGGCGTTCGCGGTGGCCGACCGCATCGCCGTCATGAGGCAGGGATCCGTGGTCGGCCGGTTCGCCGCCGGCGACGTCACCGAGACGCAGGTCGCCCATCTCATCTCACACGGTGCCCTGCCGGAGCAGGACGGCGCGCAGCCCGACGGGTCGAAGCGCCGCCTGTTCGGAAGCACCATCCAGCCGGCCGGAGACCGGTGATGGCCGCCCCCACCTCAGCACCGCTCATGCGGATCCTCAGGCCAGCCCCACTGCCGGAAAAGTCGCGCGCGACGGCTGTCAAGAACTTCGTCGGCGCGTACGGCCTGCCGATCGTCTTCCTGCTCGTGGTCGTCTATCTGTCGATCAGCGCGGAGAACTTTCTCACGGTCACGAACCTGGTCAACGTGGTCCGGCAGTCGTCGATGGTCGGGTTCCTCGCCCTGGGCCTGACCTTCGTCATGATCACCGCCGGCATCGACCTGTCGGTCGGCTCGATCGTCGGCCTGTCGGGCGTCGTCGCGGCCACCATGGCCCCGGGTGACGGCGCGGCATTCCTGCTTCCGATCCTGCTCGGGCTCGCGATCGGTGCACTGGTCGGGGCGATCAACGCCTCGCTGATCATCTTCGGCGGGATCCTTCCGTTCCTCGCGACACTGGCGGTGATGGCCGCCGTCCGGAGTGGATCTCTGATCTTTACCGACGGTCAACCGGTAGCCGGGCTGAGCGAACGCTTCCAGGCACTCGGGACCGGGGAGATCGCGTCCATTCCGGTGCCGGTGATCCTGTTTCTGGCCTGCGCGCTGATAGCGGATTTCATCCTGTCCCGGACCCGCTTCGGCCGGCACGTCTACGCCGTGGGCGGAAACCAGGAGTCGGCGCAGAAGGTCGGCATCTCGGTCCGCGCCGTTCTGGCCCGCGTGTACATCATCGCGGGCGTCCTGGCCGCCATCGGAGGTGTGGTCCTCACCGCGCGGGTGAACGGTGCCGATCCCCTGGCCGGCACCGGATACGAACTTCAGGCGATCGCGGCGGTCGTGATCGGCGGCACCAGTCTCTTCGGCGGGATCGGAACCATACGCGGCACGGTGCTGGGTGTGCTTCTGGTCGGCGTGGTGATGAACGGGCTCAATCTGCTGAACGTCTCGTCCTACTACCAACAGGCCATCCAGGGACTGATCCTTGTCGTCGCCGTACTGCTCAACCGATGGAAGCCGCTGTAAAACGACAACTCCGATCTCGTACTCAAGAAATTCGTAGCGATTCGAGGGAGAAATGATGTGAAGAACTCATTCTTGTCGCGCCGACACGGCGCCGTGACAGCCGTGGCGGCCGCCGTCGCGCTCACGCTGGCCATGACCGGTTGTTCCGACGGCGGCTCGGCCGACGGCTCGGACAAGAAGACCGTTGGGGCGACTCTGCTGAGTCTCCAGTACCCGTTCCTGGTGAAGCTCAACGAGGCGGCGAAGGCGGAGGCCGAGGCCCAGGGCCTCGAACTCATCTCCCTCGATCCGCGCCAGCAGACCTCGACCGAGATGCAGCAGGTCGAGGACCTGATCACCAAGCAGGTGGATCTCGTCGTCATGATCCCCGTGGACCAGAAGATCAGCCAGGCGGCCGCGCGGCGCGTGAACGAGGCGAAGATCCCGCTCCTGCTGGTCAACACGTCCTTCGAGGACTTCGCGGGTGAGTACGTCAGCTACGTGGGCTCCGACGACACGAAGGCCGGCGAGATCCAGGGCCAGTACCTGGTGGACCAGCTGCCCCAGGGCGGAAACGTCATCTACCTCGTCGGCCAGTACGGCGGTGCCGGCACCGAGCGTCGCAAGGCGGGCTTCGAGTCCGTCATCAAGGGCAACGCCAACATCAAGGTCGTCACGGAGCTCGAGGCGCACGGCTCGCGCGCCGAGGCTAAGACGATCATGGAAGATCTGCTGCGCAAGTACCCCAGCGGGCAGGTGCAGGCCGTGATCGCCCAGAGCGACGAGATGGCGATCGGGGCGGCCTCGGCGATCGCCGAGGCGAACCGGCAGAACGACTTCAAGATCGTGATGGGCGTCGACGGGTCCGCTGACGGCCTGAAGTCCGTCGGAGACGGACTGATGACGGCGACCGTGTTCCAGGACGCGGTCGGGCAGGGCAAGACCGCGATGGAGATCGCCAAGAAGATTCTCGATGGCGAGTCCGTCCCGAAGACCGTCGACCTGCCCTTCAAACTCGTCACCAAGGAGAACCTGTCCGAATTCACCGGCTGACCCAGGCGCGGAAGGTGCTGACGCGGCCCCATCGTGCCGGCACCTTCCGGACGTAGGAACCCGATACCGACCAAGAGGAGCACCACATGGACCGCCCGGCCGATGTCGAGCGACTGTCCTCACTGGACCCCCTGATATCGCGCCTGCGCGCGCTCGGCGAGGGGGGCCGGCGGGTGATGGTCGGTCTTGCCGGAGCACCCGGCGCGGGGAAGTCGACACTCGCGCAGGCGCTGGTGGACAGGCTGGAAGCGGGATCCGCGGCGGTCGTGTCGATGGACGGGTTCCACCTCGCCGCCGAGGTGATCGCGGGCACCGAGCTTCAGGCGCGGCGCGGGGCCATCGACACGTACGACGCCGACGGCTTCCTCCACCTGCTCAGGCGGCTGCGTAGCGCGGACGAAGCCGTCGTCCACGCACCCCGCTACGCCCGGGAAATCGAGGATCCGATCGCGGCGGCGATCAGCGTTCCTGGCCACATCCGATACATCGTCGTCGAGGGAAACTATCTGCTCGCCGAACCCCCGGTCTGGCGCTCGGCCCGCGCACAGCTCGACGAGGTCTGGTTCATCGACGTCGCTTCCGAGCTGAGGCTGTCCCGGCTAGTGGAGCGGCATGTAGCATTCGGCAAGAGTCGGGACCAGGCTTTGCTCTGGTCCCACGGAAGCGACGAGGTCAACGCTCGCCTGATCGACGCTGGGCGGGCGTTCGCCGACCTGGTGATCAACGTGGAAGATCTCGCACTGCTGGATAGGGACTAGTGGCCAGTCGGGGACGTTCGGCGGTCACGATGTCCGATGTGGCCCGTGTAGCCGGGGTCTCCAGCTCCACGGTGTCCCACGTCATCAACAACACCAGGTACATCAGCCCGAGCACCCGCAAGGCCGTGCTCGACGCGATCGAGTCCACCGGTTACCTGGCCGACGGGATAGCTCGCTCACTGCGCACCGGCACGACGCAGTCCATCGGCCTGGCCATGTCGGCACTGTCCAACACCTACTTCGCGGCCTTCGTGCACGCCATCGAGAAGGAGATCAGCCGTTCCGGCTTCTCCCTGGTCCTGGCGGACACCCACGACGACCCTGAGCGCGAGGCACGCGCCGTCCAGGAGATCCTCGCGCTCCGGGTCGACGGGATGATCGTCGCGCCGACCAACGGCTCGGTCGCGGCCCTGGACAAGCTGGCCGCGCACAACGTACCCACGATCTTGATCGACCGGGTGCCGCCGGACCCGCTGCGGCGGGGGATGGACGCGATCGGGGTCGAAAACGCCGAGCCGACCGCGCAGTTGGTCGACCACCTGGCCGAGATCGGGCACAGCCGGATCGCGTTCGTCGGTCCCAACTCCGCCCTGTCCACCACCCGCGAGAGACTCGAGGGTTTCCGGGAAGGACTGCGGCGCAACGGGATCGAGGCGGACGACGAGCTGATCACGTCCGGTGGCACGCCGGAGAATCCGACCCCGGCGAGAATCGCCCAGCTGTTCGATCTCGAGGATCCGCCGACGGCGATCGTGGCGGGCAACAACGAGATGACCATCAGCGTGATGCAGCAGCTACGCGGGCACGGACGGCGGGTGCCCGATGACGTGGCACTGGTCTGCTTCGACGACTTCGAGTGGGCAGACCTCTTCGCGCCTCGCCTCACGGCCATGGCCCAGCCCGCCGACGAGATCGGCCGCCGCGCCGTACAGATGCTGTTCGAACGTCTGAAGGACCGCGACCTCGAATCGCGCGTCGTCAGGCTCCCGCCAACCTTCGAACACCGGGACTCCTGCGGCCCCGCGGCGTTGCACCGCCGTCACCGGCGCTGAACTCGCGAGCCCGCCCCCGGCCTTTGGTGCCGGCCGGGCCGGCGCTCGCCGAGCGGCTGCCCGGCGTGCTGGCCGTGCTGTACCACAGGATCGGGGACGGGCTCATTCGCGCGAGGATCGACCCCTTATTGGTGGCCGTTTTCGCTCATAGGATACACGACGAGTTCGGTGAGACGGGCATTGGCCGGCTGGTTGATTGCGAAGGCGATCGACTCCGCAACCGTCTGTGGCTTCAACCGCTCCACATTCGCCACCTCCGCCGGATCGATCCCGGTGTTGAAGGCCCAGGTGGTGTCCACTCCCGCCGGACACACGGCGGTCACCTTGATCCCTTTGGGACTCAATTCCTTGTCCAGGCCGCGGGACAGCCCGACGGTCGCCCATTTGGTTGCGGAGTATGCGGACGCGCCGGCGAATCCGGCCAGTCCGGATATCGATGCCACATTGACGATGTTGCCGCCACCCAGCTTTTCCAGAATCGGGATCAGGGCACGTGTGTAGAGAAAGACGCTCCGCACGTTGATCGCCATCTGCGTGTCGAAGTCTTCGACCGACATGGCCGCCAACGGGCCCAGGATGCCTACACCCGCGTTGTTGACGAGGATGTCGAGCCGCCCAGGAACAGCGCGCGCGTGCTCCACCACACGGGTGACGTCCGTGGGAGAGCTCGCGTCGCCGGGCACCGCGCTCGCCGCGCCGCCAGCGGCCTGGATCTTCGCCACGACGTCGTCCAACTCCGCCTGCTTGCGGGCGGTCAGGACGACATGCGCACCCTGCGCCGCGAGGAGAATCGCGGTCTCCCTGCCAATACCCCGACTCGCTCCGGTAACGATCGCGACTCGTCCGTCAAGCTCGGTCATCACCCAACCTCTTTCCTAGTCTCGGGCACCGTTTACGCCGCCCTCAGGCCGAGCGACAACACGATGCAGGCCGCGGCGCGCGTGTCACCGGTCATAATCGCGAGAGCTGTATCCCGGTCACTGAACGCACTTGTGATCTGCGAACCCTTGACTGGCACCAGCGGGACACCGGGCGGCAGAGTTTTTTCGTAGTCGGCCCAGATATCGGGCTTTTCATCGTCCTCGAACGTCGCCGCCACAGCGCTCTCCACGGTGACGGTGTCGAGAACCGCGGCGAGCACCTCGGTTACGGTGAGGCTTCCCGGTCGCAGGTTCAAAAAAACCTTAGGGACACTGGGGGCCAGAAAAGTGGACGAAGGGAAGTGCCCGTCCACAATGAGCACTTTTCCGGTGTGCCCGCTGCGTGCCAGCGCCGCCAGGATATCCGGGTGAATGATAGTTCCGTTGATCACGCAGGGTCTACCTCCTACACGCGCTCCGCGCATACCGTAATGGTCACGACCTCGGAGTTGCCTCAGCGGCTCGTTCGTATTATGCCGCCCGCGCACTCGATTGCGCAATCGTATGCGCGCGAAAGCTCGTCATACTCGGCAGGGCACTCACGCGGACGCTCGCCCAGTCCGGCGGCGAGGAGGTGCACGAGAGACTCCGACCGGAGCCACGGAGGATCCGTTTCGAGGGGTCGCCGTGATCGGCGCCTTTTCAAGGGACCTTGAGCTACCGCGACGTCCGCGGTGGTCGAGACCCAATGCCACGCACCTTAAGTTGATCTTGGTTCGTGGTGTGTCGTACCCAGCGGTCTTGAGCAGCTTGGCGACCGTGTTCGACCCGACCGCGACCCCTGCCAGGCTGGGATGAGACAGGTGGTCTGAAGATGGTCTGAGCAGGGCGAGTACAGGAAGATTGACGTTGACGATGACTCGAGCCGATCGTAGGGCCGGGGTGACCGATGATGGACCGATGGGTCCTCGGGCAGAGCAGCCGAAGCGGCGGTCGTTCACCGCCGAGTACAAGCTGGCGATGATCGCCGAGTACGATGCGGCGACCGAGCCGGGCGCGAAGGGTGCGCTGCTGCGGCGGGAAGGGCTGTACTCCTCGCACATCATCCAGTGGCGGCGCGCCCGTGACGCCGGCGCGCTCGCTGGGGTGGCGGACAAGCCGAGGCGGCCGGCCCGTAGCCAGGCCGATCGGGACGCTGAGCGGTTGCGGGCGGAGAACGAGCGGCTGCGTGCGGAGCTGGCCAGGACGAAGGCTGCGCTTGATGTTGTGGGAAAAGCACACGCGCTCTTGGGGCTGATCTCCGAGAGCGCGGACACCGATCCGCCGTCGAGCAGGTGATCGATGTCGCCTTCGTCGACCTGGCCGAGCTGACCTCAGCCACACGGGCGTGTGCCGTGCTCGGCAAGTCCCGCGCCACGCACTACCGCCGGCAGCGGCCACAACCGGCTCCCGCTGGGCCGCGGGCGCCGCGGCCGGTGCCGCGTAACGCGCTCACGCCGGCTGAGCGGGCGAGTGTCCTGGCAACGTTGAACCATGAGTCCTTTGTGGACAAGTCACCGGCGCAGGTGTGGGCGACACTGCTGGACGAGGGCACCTATCTGTGTTCGGAGTCGACGATGTACCGGATCCTGCGCGAGCACGGCGGAGTGCGCGAACGTCGCCGGCAGGCCACCCATCCGCCACGCACCCGGCCGGAACTCGTCGCCGACGGGCCGGGGCAAGTGTGGTCATGGGATATCGAGCGCCACGAGGCGCCGCGAACCGGGTGGGGGTGAGAGACCGCCACCGCTGTCCTGTCGCAGCAGGGCGGTGAAGCAGGGGGCAGCCTGATCCGGGAGATGCCGGGGAGGGTGGGAAGCAGCCCCGACAACGACGGGACGCACCGGTACTACCGGACGGTGCGGGTCCGGCAAGCGAGGCGGGAAGGTGGACGCGAGGAACCAGCGGTGTAAAGCCCCTCAAGAGCTACCGCCAGCTCGAACCCGGTGGATGCGGGCTGGATTGCGGTGCGTACCCGCCCCTGATGGGGGTGGGGAACTCCTGGGCTGGTTGATGTCGCCGGTCGGGAGGTCACGGTGAAGGTCTGCGGCGTAGCCGTGGCGATGCCGCAGGGGCATAGCTGGCCACCTCACCTGTCGATCGGTTCGTGGTGAACGTGGGAACCACCCTGGGGTTCCCGTCCGGGGCCTGCCGGCCGGGCAGGTCACGGCGGGTTGGTGCGTCGTCCGCCGATGGCCTCGGGGTGGGGCGGAGGGCTGGTAGTAGTCCGAGGAGGGGAAAGCCGTCCACATGGCGAAGCGGCCCAGCGGGTTCACGCATGTGAGGCACTGCAAGGGTTGGAGGCGCTGGTGAATACCGGTGAACCGTGGCCACACCCGGATGAGGCGTGGCCACGGGTACGGCGGATGCAGACCAAACTGCACCAATGGGCGACCGCAGATCCTGGTCGCCGGTTCCAAGATCTGTTCAACCTCGTTTGTCACCCGGACTTTCTCACGGTGGCGTGGGAACGGGTGAACGGGAACAAGGGAGCACGCACGGCGGGCGTCGACGGGGTGGCCCCGGCGCTGGTCGCCGCGAGCCCAGACATCGTGGTCGCCTTCCTGGCCGACGCGCGGGAGCAGCTCAAGTCCCGCACGTTCACCCCACTGCCGGTGCGGGAACGCATGATTCCCAAGCCGGGCAGTGGGGGCAAGCTGAGAAGGCTCGGCATACCATCCACGATGGACAGACTCGTGCAGGCTTCCCTCGTGCTGGTACTGGAGCCGATCTTCGAGGCGACGTTCAAGCCGGTCAGTTACGGCTTCCGTCCTCGACGGCGATGTCAGGACGCGATCGCCGAGATCCACCACTTCGGCTCCAGGGGTTATCACTGGGTGTTCGAGGCGGACATCACGGCGTGCTTCGACGAGCTGTCACACTCCGCGATCCTTGAGCGGGTGGGTATGCGCGTCGGGGACAAGCGCGTCCTGGCCCTGGTCAAAGCCTTCCTCAAGGCCGGCATTATGGCCGAGACGGGCCAGGTCAGAGACTCCGTAACCGGCACGCCCCAGGGCGGTATCGCAAGCCCGTTGCTGGCCAACATCGCGCTTTCGGTGTTGGACGAGCACTTCTGCGCCAAGTGGGACGCCCACGGCGCGGACTGGCGGCGGGCGGCACACCGCCGGCGCGGCGGAGCCACCTACAAGATCGTCCGCTACGCAGACGACTTTGTGATCATGGTGAACGGCTCCGAGACGCATGCGCAGGCACTGTGGGACGAGGTCGCGCAGGTGCTGGCCCCGCTGGGGTTGCGCCTGTCACCGGCCAAGACCCGCGTCTGCCACCTGGACGAGGGGTTCGTCTTCTTGGGGTTTCACATCCAGCGACGCCGCAAGAGAGGAACGCAGAAGAAGTACGTCTACACCTACCCGTCGAAGAAGGCCCTTGCCTCGATCACGGGCAAGGTGCGGGCGTTGACGAACAGATCGCGGCACAAGACGCTGTTCGACCTGCTGCGCCAGCTCAACCCGGCGCTGCGGGGATGGTGCAACTATTTCCGGCACGGCGTGTCCGGGGCCACCTTCCACTACCTGGACCAGTTCGTCTGGAACCGGGTCACCCGGTGGCTGCTCAAACGACACGCACGGATCACCTGGAAGGACCTCTACCGGCGATTCCTGACCGCAAGACCAGGACACCGCCCGGCCGAGGGCAAGGAGGTGCTGTTCATGTGCCAGAAGGTAGAGATCACCCGCTACCGCTGGCGCGGATACCGCATCCCCACACCATGGACCAGCGTTCGAACTGTCGAAACCGCGTAGCCAACGGGAACCCGTGGAGCGCCGGATGCACGGAAACGGGCTCGTCCGGTGCGGAGGGCGGGCCGGGGAAACGGGCCGGCAGAGATGCCGGAACCGCGCCCCGGTCCGACCCACCACGAAGCTCCACGGCCCGACGAAGGGCGTCTACTACGACCTGTACGTCATCATCGACATCTACTCCCGCTACGTCCCTGGCTGGCTGGTCGCGCCGACCGAGACCGGTGACCTGGCCAAGGAGTTCATCACCGACACGATCGCCGCCGCTGGTGCGCCGCCACGGGTCGTGCACGCCGACCGGGGCACCTCCATGACGTCCAAACCCGTCGCGTTGCTGCTGGCCGACCTCGGCGTGGTCCGCAGTCACAGCCGCCCGAAAGTCAGCAACGACAACCCCTACAGCGAATCAGCGTTCAAGACCTTGAAGTACTGCCCCGCATTTCCCGACCGGTTCGGCTCAATCGCCGACGCCCGCGCGTTCTGCGAGGAGTTCTTCGCCTACTACAACCACGAGCACCGCCACAGCGGCATCGGCCTGCACACCCCGGCGTCGGTCCACCACGGCACCGCGGGCGAGGTCCGGGCACTACGCGCGGAAGTCCTCAACGCCGCCCACGCCCGCCACCCCGACCGGTTCCGGCGCCCGCCCCGACCACCAGCACTGCCGAAAGCGGTCTGGATCAACCGGCCGACGTTGGAAGTGGTTACACAGAATAACTAAAAAGATCTTGTCTCAATGATCTTGACAGATTCCGCATCAGCAGCGCCGTCCTCGATCGGGCCGACCACGCCGAGCCGGACACGTCGGCCGATTTCGAGCTGGACGTTCAGGTGAGGTCCGACGTGGCTGACGGCTACGCCGTCCGGTGCTGCGACACCAGCGACAACTGCGCTGCTACGTGCGCCAGTAGCTGACCTGATGACCAGACGGTCGTGGGCCAGCGGTTGTGGCCCACGATCCGCGGGCCGGATGAGCGGGGGTGAGCCGTGACCGGCATGAAGGAGCCGCTGTACCGGCATGCGGGTGGAGCGATGCTCCCCGCGCAGGCGGGGATGATCCGCCGATGTGTGGCCCCGCCGTTCGCCGGGCCGTGCTCCCCGAGCACGCGGGGATGGTCCACGGCGGTCCTCAACCGCCACGGCGCTGTCAAGCGGTGGCGCCGTGCTGCGCGACTTGCCTCAAGGTCCCGGCTTCACGGGGAGCACAACGCGCACGCCGACGCGGACCTGAAGTTTGAGGGACCATCCGCCGGGTGCGCGGGGAGCACGCCGACAGGCTCGGCGACGAGGTCGAGGGACCATCCCCGCGTGCGTTGGGAGCGGCTCGGCGTGCACAGACGATTCGCGTAACCTTGCCGCGACGGCAGTCGTGCGACTACAGCGTCTTGAACGCTGCGGCGATGACCGCGCGGGCGTTGTCTCCGTAGTGGGCTGCTTGGTCGAAGCGGTCGAAGACGCTGGTGTACAGCGCGACTTCGTCTGGATCGCGTACATGGATCTCTGCCGCGATGGTCTCGAAGGTCACAAGGGCATCGTCGAAGATCCAGAAGCCGTTGAGTGGCGCGACGGGAAGGCGTGCTGTGAAGGGCAGGATGCCGAGCTTCAAATTGGGCAGCCCGGATGCCATGGTGAGGCGGTCAAGTTGTCCACGCATAACGTCCGGTGGGCACAGCCGGTTGTGCAGGACGTTCTCCATGAGGATGAAGTGGAACGCCTTGCTGGTGTCGTAGAGGGCTTGTTGCCGTTGCATCCGAGCGGTCAGGGCTGCGGATACGTCTTCGGGGATGTTGTGCAGGTCGGGTTGTTCGGCGATGCGATGGCGGGCGTAGTCAGCGGTCTGAAGTAGGCCGGGGACCACTGTGGTCTCCAGACCACGGATCATCGTGACGCGGGCTTCGAGGCGGAGGAAGTTGAGTTGCTTTCGGCGTACGCCGGAGCGGAACTCGCGCCGCCAGACCGCGTAGTCCGATTCGATGTTGGTCAGGAGTGACGTGAGGTCTTGGACGAGGTCCGGGTGAGCTTCGGTGGCCTCGACCCATGCCTCAATGTCTTCGCGGGTGGCTGTCTGCTTGCCACACTCAAGTCGCGAGACTTTCGACTGCACCCAGCCGAGTTGGCGGGCTAGGGCGACGCCGGTAATGCGCGCGTTGCGGCGTAGCTCGCGCAGCCTGACTCCAAGCAACTCGCGGTTACGTTGAAAGTCGGACAAGGCTGGTCTCGTTCAGAGGCCGAACTGGTTGCTGGCGCTGTAGTCGGCGTAGGAGATCGCGTGGCGGATTGCTCGGTCGCGTGCCGCGTTGTGGGCCGCCACGGTCGTTGAGTCCTCGATCATCTCGATGCCCTGGAACAGGCCGTCGGCGTCGAAGTGCATGATGCCCAGCAGGGTGTCGTCGAAGAGCCAGAAGTCGTAGTCGGGTAGGCCGAGTCCAGCAACTCTTGATCGTGGCAGGATGCGGATGTCTTCGCCGGCCTCCAAGTTGGCTGGTGTGACGGCGAGTTCGAACCGCTGGTAGTCCGTAGGCGGCTTACTGACCAGGCGGACCCGCTGCATCCTCCGGCCGGAGGCGGTGATGCTGCGGATGCCGGCCAACCAGGTCTGGTGCCAGTCGAGGTCGTAGGGCTCGCCAGCGAGGAACCTCCGGAAGGCCTCCGCTTCGTCGGACACGGCATAATGATCCCGCGTCTCCAACCGGAATGCCGTGTGGACGTAGGTGCTGAAGAGCCGGTTGAAGTCCTCGCCGGCGAGCCTTTTCATGGTCAGCCGAGTTCCCGTGCGATCTCCTTGAGCAGCGCCTCTGGTACTTCCACAGCCGTTTCGTGACTGGGCAGGTTCAGGGTGTGGAGGGCTTGGGGGTCATCGATCTTGTAGCCCTGGACGACGAACGTGCCGCGGTCGGTCCGATACAGCGTAGGGCTCTGGCCGCCGTTGGAATCCTTGCGGATGAAGGTCAGGTGCATTGCGCGCCTCCTCGGCGTTGCGGTGTTGCCCGACTGACACGCAGTATGCGCGACCGGGCATCGCGATCGCAATGCTAGGACAGTCCGGTGCCTGGACTGAGTTGGCAGAGCATAAACCTGCATATGCTTGATCTGATCTCCAGATGCTGAACATACTCGGGGTCGTCCCTGCTGCCGTACTGCCATCAGGGGCTGCGGCTGCAGGTGGGTGGCCCGCACCAGGGTGCGGCGCGGGCCACCAATCAGGAGACGACCCATGGGAATCGGAGCATGAAGCATTGGCGAGGTTGCAGGCACATTCCTTGCGAAGCTCCGCGTCTGGACGAGGTTCAGCTCCAGACGTCATGCCGCGCACCGCACCACTTGCTGGCAGTCATCGACACTTCGCTACTGCCGTGCCCTACCTCGACGGCTACTGAATTGGGGGAGCTGACGGTGCGGAACAAGAAAGACCAGTCCGAGCCGTCGTTGCGGGCCCTGTCTGCTGGGCGGGCGGCTACGGGCGCTGCGTGAGGACCGGGGGTTGACGCTGCGGTATGTGTCCAAGTACCTCGGCGGGGACTACAACCACGTGAGGGAGGTCGAACACGGCTTGCGGAGATCTCATCAGGGTGAGGTTGTCGAGCTGCTTGACCTGTATGGCGTGTATGAGCAAGGCGAGCGTGAGTTTCTGGTCGGGTTGGCGCGGGATGCGTTTCGGCTGCCTCTGTGGGAGGGCGACTTCGACGCCCCTGCGCTTGAGGTGTCGTTGTTGGACAGTCTGTGGCTGGAGTCCGTGGCGGAGCGGATCCGCTGTTACAGCGCCGTGATAGTGCCGGACCTGTTGCAGACGTCGGGATATGCGGAGGCTGTGGTCCAGCGGGAGTACGGGTCGCAGGTGTCCGAGCAGGAGTTGGCGTGGCGGGCGCGGGCGTACAGCCGCCGTCAGCGTGAGGTGTTCGATCGTCGGCCGCCGGTGGGCGTGCAGGCAGTGGTCGCGGAGGCGGCGCTGCACCGTCCGGTCGGTGCGGCAGAGGAGGCGCGGCGGGCCCAGTTGGACCGCCTCGCAACCGGTCGCGAGGGCGGAGCGGTACAGGTGCGCGTGCTGCCCACCGCAGCCAGCTACGCACCGGGGATGGACGGCTCGTTCACCGTGTTCGACCTGCCCCGGGCCGATGTACCGACGGTCGCCTGTAGCCCGCACGCAGGCGGCGTCGCCATCCACGACGGTGTCGCCGGCAGGTGGTACGCGGACGCGTTCGACCGGCTGTGGGAGGCGGCGCTATCGGCGGCGGACTCGACGCGGCTGATCATGGACCTGATGCAAGAGCTGTCCACGCATTCGATGAGGTGAAAGGAGAAGGTGTCGCACGATGCCAACCGAGCGAAAGCAGTTCGTGCAAACCGTTCGGTCCCAGGTGCTCGGGGACCGGATGCGACAACTGCGGGAGGACCGCGGGCTGACACTGAAGTACATCGCCGCCTACCTCGGCGTGGAGTTCTCCACGCTCGCGCGGTACGAACGGGCCGAGTGGCCGTTCCGCCGCGACCACGTGATCGCCTTGCTGGACGTGTACGGCGTGTACGACGACGCCGCACGCGTCCACCTGGTTGAGTTGGCGCAGGAGGCGTGGAGGGTCAACCTTTGGCAACCCACCGACCACCAGCAACCCGACCCCAGCGGCGGCGAGGTGGTCATCGACGACTGGTGGGTACAGCAGCGGGCCGTGGAGTTGTGCGTCTACGCCAACCTGACGATCCCGGAGGTGGTCCAAACCCGCGACTACACCGAAGCGGTCCTCGCCCGCAGCGTGCAGCAGCCGATGCTGGTCGACAAGCTTGTGCGCCGGCAGATCGACAAGCAGCAAACCTTGGAGGACAAGAAGCCAGCCACCCGGCTGGATATCCTGATCGAGGAACCTGTGCTCTACCGCCCAGTGGGCGGGCAGGCCGTGCTGAGCCAACAGCTACAGCACCTGACCCGGCTGACCCAACTGCGGCCCCACATCAAGGTTCGGATCGTACCGACCCGGGTCGGCTGGCACGCGGGTATCGACGGCGCCTTCACCCTGTGCGAGATGCAACGCCCCTACCCACCAGTCGCCCTGGTACATCACCTCGACGGCCGCCTCATCCTCGAAGCCGCAGCCGCCAAACGCTACAGGGACGCGTTCGACAAACTCCGCGAGGTCGCGTTGAGCCCAACCGAGTCGTCCGCCCTGATCGCCACCCTCGCCGACCCCACACCTGTCACCAGTAACAGCGACACACGCGCAGCCTGAACCCCAACAGATTGGACACCCCCATGAAAATGATCCCCTTCGACACCGAAGCATCACGGACAGCCGTCACGGTCGGCGCGCAGCGTATCGCCGCCTACGCCGACAAACACGCCATCACCATCGACCCCAGCCAGTGCGAAGACCTCGCCGAACTACTGTTCGGCGACTACCGCGCCTTCCTCGCCGGCCTCACCCACACCACAGAACCGCCGAACCGGTAGCCACCAGCCTCGACGCAGACGCTAACGGTGGATGAGGCTCGACCTGCTGCCCGCCCGGCCGCTGGTACGCGGTTCGGGTGGGCAGTAGCGCCGACGGCCCGCCTACACCACTCTCGCCGATTCGTTACAGGAACGTAAGTCTGACAACGGCGTGTTCATGCTGGGCGTGAAGACCGTTGCTAAGCGTTACCGGTAATGCCGAGGGCGCGGGGATGGTCCGGAGTGACTTGCTACACAGGTTGAATGGTCAGGGTTACGGCGGTTCGGGCTGTCGCCGCCGACACGGCAACAGTGATCTAGCCACTACGGCGGCCGCTGCTACAGGACCGATGCGCCAACATCTGAAGGGCCAGCGTCCACCCATCGGCGACGGCCTCCTAGAAGGCGCAACCGGCGTGGGCTCCTCGACATCAGCCCGTCTGTTGGCCAGCCGCGATGGGACACCTTCCTGCTGGTCAGCTGACGACACCTCGCCGAACTCAGAGAAGGTCAACGAACCGATGAACGACACCGCCACCGACACCAGTCCCGAGGCCCTGCGCGCCCGTATGGTCGACCGCATTCTCGCCGGACACCAAATCGCGCCCGCGGTCGCGGCCGCCCTGCGACAGGTCGAGCGTCACCGCTTCGTCCCGGATGCCTCGGTCGGCGACGCGTACGACGAGCAGGCGGTCATCACCCACACCTTCCCCGACGGCACCCACCTCAGCTGCGCGTCCGGGCCTACCGTCGTCGCCGCGATGCTCAACGCCCTCGACGTCCAGCCGGGTCACCGAGTTCTTGAGATCGGTGCCGGCACCGGCTACAACGCCGCCCTCCTGGCCACCCTGACCGAGGCCGCCGGCACGGTCACCACGATCGACATCAACGCCGACGTGACCGCGGCCGCACGCCGCAACCTCGACAACACCGGCTACCAGGACGTCGCCATGATTACCGGCGACGGCGCGTTCGGTGCGGCCGAGCATGGGCCGTACGACCGGATCATCGTCACCGTGGGCGCCTGGGACATCCCACCGGCATGGTGGACCAACTCCTGCCCGGCGGTCGGCTCGTCCTGCCACTACGCTGGCGCGGCACGACCCGCGCGGTCGCGTTCGTGAAGCGCGGTGACCACTTCGAATCCGACTGGGTCTTCCTCTGCGGCTTCGTCCCCATGCTCGGCCAGCCCGGCGAACGCAACGCCACGATCGACCCCGACGGCTGGGTCACCATCCACTACGACGTTGACCAGCCGGTAGACGTCGAGGCACTGCAAGGCGTCCTCGAACGTGACAAGACCACCGTGTGGGCTGATGCCACCGTCCACGCCGAGGAACCCTTCGACCGCGTCTGGCTACACCTCGCCGCGGTACACGACGGCACCGCCCGGATCCAAGCCGGTCAGAAAGCGGTCGCGACTGGGCTGTGTACACCGGCGATCGCCTCCCGCAGCCCTGCTCTCGTGGATGGTGACTCGTTGGCCTACTTCACGATCCGCCGTACCGGGACCTCGGGACGATGGCAGCTCGGCGCGATCGGACATGGCCCTGCCGGCTACGAGCTCGCCGCGAATATCGTTGAGCAGATCGCAGCCTGGGATCAGGACCGCACCGCAGACCCGCACCTTGTCGCCTACCCAACCGGCACGCCTATGCCAGGCGATCAGGTTGGCAAGGTCATCGTCAAGCCCGACGTTAGCCTCGGCGTTCGGTTCTGATCCGGTGATTGTCAACCGTCTGACGTTTCGTCGCCAGCCGGAGAAAGTGAATGAAATCTTGGCTGGCGGGCCGTAAAGTCCCAGGTCAAGAAGGTGCTCCCCGCGCACGCGGGGATGGTCCCTTGCGGTATTGGTTGAACGCACCAACGGTTGCGTGCTCCCCGCGCACGCGGGGATGGTCCCTGGTCCTGGCCCTGATTGGCGCCATGTTCGCCGTGCTCCCCGCGCACGCGGGGATGCTCCCAGCACCTCGGCCAACACCACGCCGGGGATGGACACTGGCGGGATCCGACGGTATGCCCGATCCTTCCCGGTTCCTGAAGGAGGCCGATGGGGTGTGATCGTGGATCGGGCCGACGTTGCGAGGAGTACTCGTGGCCTCGGGAGAGTCATCCATCGAGGATGGTGATGATCTGTGAATTGCGTCGGTGGGGTGACGGTGGGTCATTGCTGGTGGTATGACTGTGGTCTATGCGGCCTGGGGAGGTAGTGCTCGCTGTCGATTGCGGCCGGGTGACTGCGGTTGCTGGGGTGGCGTGGTCGGGTGGTGGGTGGCTGCCGTTGCAGTGGGATGGGCGGCCTTGGTTGTCGAGTGCGGTTCACGTGTCGTCGGACAGGTCGATCGTGACGGGGGAGCAGGCGTGGCGGGCGGCAGCGATTGCCCCTGATGGGTTTGAGCCGTTCCCGCTCAGTCGGGTGGGCGAGGACCGGGTTTTGCTGGCCGGTATTCACGTGCCTGCGGTGGATCTCGTCGCGGCGACGTTGCGTCGCGTGGTGGGGGAGGCGTCGCGGGTCGTTGGTAGTGCGGTTCGGGATGTGCGGTTGGTGGTGCCGGCGTCTTGGGGTCCGCGGCGGTGTACCTGGTTGCGGCAGGCGGCTCGGCGGGCTGGTTTGGCGGAGGTCTCTTTGGTGGTTGCGCCGGTCGCGGTTGTGGAGCACCTGTTGGCTGCTGGTGAGCAGTTCCCGGTTGGGGCGTACCTGGTGGTGTGTGATCTGGGTGCGGGTGCTGAGGTGACGGTGTTGCGGCGTGGGCCGTCGGGGCTGGAGGTTTTGTCTACGTTGGAGGATCCGGAGGCCGGAGGGCATCGGGTCGACGATCTTGTTGTCGCGAGTTTGAACGGGTACCTGCCGGGCCGCGAGGTGGTGGGTGCGTCGGCGGGTGGTGTGCGGTGGCAGATGCTGGCGGCGGCGCGGGCGGGTAAGGAGAGTGCGTCGGCGTTTGCCACGGTGGTGGTGGAGCGGCCGGCGCCGTATGGGCCGATGGTGTTGACAGCTGGTCAGGTGGAGGCGGTGGCCAGGCCGGTGTTGGAGCGTGCGGCGAAGCTGACGGTTGAGGCGGTGGACGCGGCCGAGTTGTCTTTGGATCAGGTTTCGGCGGTGGTGCTCGCGGGTGGGGGCGCGACGATGCCGTTGGCGGCGCAGGTTGTTGGTGAGGCGGTTGGGCGTGCGCCGTTGGTGGTGGCCGAGCCGGGTACGGCCGCGGTGCGGGGCGCGGCCCAGGTCGGCATCGTCGGCGAGGCGGTTGCTGGCGGCGGGGCAGCCAGTGGCGGGACGGGGGTGCCGGCGTTTCGCCGGTTCGCGGCCTTGGGGGTGCCGGCGCTGGCGTCGGTGGCGTTGATGGTCGACTTTCTGTCGACGAAGGCTCGCAACGGCGGCGAGGAGAACTCGGTGTATCGGTACCAGTTCTACCGCCCGGGGTGCGGGGGTTCGGCCCGGGGGATTTCTCGCTGAAGGTCAACTGGGGTGAGTTGGCGATGGCGGGTTGCTTGGCGTTGGTGGCCTGCCTGTGTGCGGCGGCGTTGCTGGCTTCGGTGCTGCCGGCGAACGTGGGGATGCGTACCGGCGGAGGGTCGGAGGGTGTCGAGATCGGTGGCGGGCTGCTGGCCGCTTTGGTGATGGGGTTGGCGGTCGCGGGCCTTTACGCGGTGGGTGCGGCGGAGTACATCGTGGCGCCACCGGCGCCGTTTCTGAAGTGGACGCTGGTGCCGCTGCTGCCGCTGGCGTTGGTCGTGGTGGTGGCGGCTGTGGCGGTGGCCCGCTGGGGTAGACGGCCGACGGCCGGGTGGCGTGGTTGCGGTTTCCGATGAGTTCCGCGGCCGTGGCGGCGCTGGGCATGATCATCATCGAGTATTCGCACTGGCATGTGCTTTACAGTGCGGATTTCACGCGGGGCGTGGAGCGGTTCGGGGGTCTGCTGATCGGGGTGGGTGCCGCGCTGGTGGTGGCGCAGCCGTTGGCTTACCGGATCGTGGTGGCCGCGCCGCTTGGCGCCGCCACCGCGCTGATCACCAGTATCGACACGACCGGCGTTCTCGGGGTCATCTACGTGTTGGCGGTAATGGTGTGGTGGCTGCAACGGTTGTGGCACCTGGTCGAGCGTCGGCCGCTGGACTGGCAGCCCGATGGCTGACCAGTCCGTCGCTCGGCGCTCGTCCCAACCAAGCGTGGCCACCATCTGGCTCTTCGGCGGGCAGGCGTCGTGAGGCGCGTGTGGACGGTCGGCCTGGTGGCCTGGTTGGTCGGCCCGCCAGCGGTGTTGCTGTGGTGGCAGGGGTGGCCGCTGCCCGACAGTTGGTCCGGGCTCGGGCAGTGGCCGCGACGGTTGCTCGCGGGCGAGGCGGACGCGGCGGCGGTCGCCGGCTGGATCGTGTGGGTCCTGCTGACGTACGCGGCGATGGTCCACTTTGGTGGTTGGGTGCGCGACGCGGCGCGGGCGTTGCGGTCCGTGACCGGGCTGGTTGTGTTGCTGGTGGGGATGCCGGCCGGGTTGCTGTGGTGGGCGGGGATGCCTTCGCGATGGCCGACAGACCAGGAGGTGCGGCAGTGGGTGGCTGAGCCGCTCACCTGGTCCACCATCGTCGCCGGGACCGCGATCATCGGGTGGTTGTTCTGGCTCGCCTTGGTGTATGCGGTGGCTGCCGAGGTCGTATCCCGGTTGGGATCGAAGGCGCGGTGGCTGCCGCCGCTGTCGCTGCCGTCTCCGCTGCGGGCGCTGGCTGGTGGTGTGCTCGGGGCCGCCGCGGTCACCGCGACCACCTCGGCCGGCCACAGTGCCGCACCGGCGGCGGATGTCGCCGTGGTCGCCGCGCTCGAGGAGACTCCCGGGACGGCGATGCCTGCGGCGTCCCCGTCCGCCGGTCAGACGACCGCGCCGGCGGGGGAGGAGCGAGGCTCGCACGGCGTCGAGGTGGGCGGTGGGGTGACGCTGCCCGATGGCGGGTGGCTTCCCGCGCCGGTGGCCGACGCTGTCGCGGGCGCGGCGACGTGGGTGTGGTCACGCCGGCGCCGCCTGTACCTGCCGGGTGTGTTGGAGGAGTCGTCCCGGTCGGACCCGGACCTGCTGTCCAGGCCGGACAGTGTCCTGGCCATCCAGACCGCGCGGCAACAGCCGTCACCGTCCACCAGGAATACCGGCGGGGACGACAGTCTTCCCACGCGTCCGATACCGGCGGCCGACCTTGGGGAGCGGACCGGGCCGCCGCTGCTGGCGCGGGACCTGCCGGCCGGCGGTGTCGGGCTGACCGGTGCCGGTGCCCACGACGCGGCGCGCGGCATCCTCGCCGCCCAACTCCTACCGGGCAAGGCCGGCACCAGAGTCATCACCACGGCGCCGGACCTACAGCTGTTGCTCGGCTCGCCGACAATCCAGCAGTTCGCGCGAACCCCCGGGCTCGACATCGCGGACGACCTGGAGGGGGCAATCGGCCTGCTGGAACAGGCACTGCTTGAGACAGGCGTGCAATCGTCAGGTGCGTCCACACAGCAAGCACCGGCCGAGCCGGTCACCTTCCTGGCAACCGCCCCAACCGACGTCGGCCTGGCACGTCGCCTGGCCGTTCTGCTCGGGCTCGGGCACCAGCGCGGCGCGGCCGGGGTCCTGCTCGGCGAATGGACCATCGCGGCGACCTGGCACGTCGACGAGACAGGCCGAACCCAGCCCACGCAGGACACGGCCAGCCGGCGGCTGTGCGTGCTGACCGCCGCCGCGGCCACCGACCTGCTGGCCTTGTACCGGGCGGTGGCCGAGGAGCCGGACCCGAGCGGTCCCGCGCCTGCTCGCCGTGCGAGCCCTGACGCTGTCCCATCAGCCACTGCGGCGGTGCGTGCGGCCGCGCCCACCGCCGACGGCGGGCCTGCGGACGCCGGGAGCCGGCAGGTGCAGATCACGGTGCTCGGAGCACCGGTCGTCCATTGTGGTGGGATGCCGGTGGCGATCCGGCGCACCGCGGGTACCCAGATCCTGGTGTTCCTGGCCATCCACGCCGGCGGGGCGACGTCGGCCCAGATCACCGCGGCGATCTGGCCGCACCTACGGGCCCACACCGCGGCTGGCAGCCTCCACACCGCCGTGAGCGAACTACGCCGGACGCTCGACGACGCCGGCGGCGGCCGCGACGTCATCCAACGCGTCAACGGCCGCTACCAGCTCGACACCGCCCACGTGGACGTCGACCTGTGGCGACTGCGTACGCTGGTACGGGCAGCGACGAAAGCACGCGGACCAGCCGACCGGGAGCCGGCGCTGTGGGGGATCGTCGAGACGTTCACCGGTGAGCTAGCCGCCGGGTGGGACTGGCCGTGGCTCACCGCCCACCGAGAGGCGACCCGCCGCGACGTGCTCGACGCCTACACCGAACTCGTCGCCGCGCACCCGGACCAGGCGGCGTCGCTGCTGTCCGCCGCCGTCCGTGTCGACCCGATCAACGAACACCTACATCAGCGGGCCGTCGCCGCCCTGCGCGCGGCCGGCGACCACGCCGCCGCCAACGCCCTGGCCGTCCACCACGCGCGGCACCTGGCCGCCGCCGGCCTCCAGACATCGCCGATCGCCTACCCGGTACGCAGCGCCCAGCCCGCCTGAGCCAACCCGCTACGGACCGCGCGGGGTGGCCGAGTCCGCTGCGAGAAGGGCGCTGAGCTGCGGTGCAAGGCTCGTGTGAGATTCGGGTCAGAAAGGCGATCTCACACCCCGCTGGGGCAACGCACCGCTGCTCCTAGCGTCACCGGTGTCACCGACGTAGCCACCGCGGCGGCGTAGCCGGATACCGGCGAATCCCGCTCCGGGGGCGAACCAGGGGAGGGACCGGATGCGGCGTGCGATTACCTCGGTTGGATCCCTGGCCGGGTACGGGCTGCTGCTTGCCGTACCACCGGCGGTGTTGATCCCGATGGCCGGCTTTCCGCTGCCCACGACGCCACCGCACCGCAACCAGGTAGTCGCCTGGATCGCGGAGCCGCTCACGTTCACCACCATCAAAGCCGCCGCCGCGATCGTCGCCTGGCTGATGTGGGCGGTCTTCGCCGGCTCGGTCGTCGTGTACCTGTACGGCCAACTCGTACGCCGGCTCCGGCTGCCACGCCTGGCGATGCCCCGGCCGGTGCAAGCCATGGCCGCCGCCGTCCTCGGAGCGACCGCCGCCACCACCGCCAGCGGTGTCGCCGCAGCGGCGCCACCAGCGGCGGCCGGCGCGGAACCCGCGACCGGCCAGCCCGCAGCCGACCGCCTGAGCGCGGCAAGCTTCGTCGCCCCCGAGGTAGTCGACCATCCCGAGGAGCAGTCTGCCGACGGGACGGCCGGTACAGGCGCCCGGGCGCATGGCTTCTACACGGTGGCCGAGTCCGACTGGCTGTGGGCCATCGCCGGCCGCTTCCTGGGAGACCCGCAACGGTATGACGAGATCGCCAAGCTCAACGCCCAACTTGAACGAGCCGACCCCCGCTTCCCCGACCACATCGAACCCGGCCAACAGCTGCGCCTCCCCGCAGAGGCACGCGACCGCGGAACCCGCCCACACGCCAAAGGCACCACCACGGCAGCAGCCGACGCCGCCAGCCGACCACCAACGCCAAAGACGGAGACGACCAGCCCACCCACCCGTCCGCCGCACCCGGTCCAGCCCGAAGGCCCGCCCGCGACCGAATCCGTACCCCGGCCACCCGAACGCGGCGGCAGCATCGGCGCCGACGAACTCCTCGCGGTCACCGCCGTGCTGGTCAACGCCACCGTGCTGGCAGCACTCATCCGGTACCGGCTTCACCAACGCCGCCGCCCCCGCCCCAACCGCGCTCGCCCCCAGCCGCCGCCCACCAGTGCGGCAATCCAGAGCGCCGGCACCCTGGACGTCGAACGCATCGACCGGGCGCTGCGGGCACTGCCGCCGACGCTGCGGCACCGCGAAGACACAGCGATGCCCGACATCGTCGCCGTCTGGGTCACCCACGGCGACATCAACCTCGTCCTGGCCCAACCAACCCCAGCGGCCCCGGCCCCCTTCATCGCCGACAGCACAGGCACGACCTGGTCGCTCCCACGACAGGCCAGCCTCGGCCCCAGCGACGGCCCCGCCCCGCTACCGGCCCTGGCCACCGTCGCCGCCAACAACGACGGCCACCTGCTCATCGACCTCGAACGCACCGGCGTCCTGGCCATCAACGGCGACCGCGAACGTGGCACCGACCTACTGCGCTACCTGGCCGCCGAACTCGTCACCAACCAATGGAGCGACGACATGGAGATCGTCCTGGCCGGCTTCGATGCCGCGGACGCCGAACACATCGCAGCACTCGGCGGCTCCCGTATCACCACCGCCGGCTCCGTCGCGGCCGCCATCGCCCAAGCCCACGACGATGCCGGAAAGAACGCCGTCGCAACACAAGACAGCGATGAGGGAACCACCTGCGCCAGGCGTGTCCGCGGCGGCGACACCGGCAAGCCTCACGTCCTGCTGATCGCCGACCCCGCCGGAAACGAAGACGCCCTTCGCGTCCTCAGCCAATACCTCGCAAGCGCAGACGGACGCGCGGTAACCGTCGTGGCGTCCGCCGCCATACCCACCACCTGGCAGGTCACGGTCGCATCGGACGGCACCCTGACGATCGACTGGCTCGACGCAGACGACCTCACCGCAAGCCGACTACCAGCCACTCAGCTCGCCGGGATGGCAGCCCTCTTCAACAGGGTCCGTACTGACACGCGACCAAACACCACGGACCCCGAAGACCAGACCACAACCGGCAGCCAAAGGCCGGCTTCCGGCCACGACAGCGACAGTCCACTCCTCGCCATCGAGGCACCGCCACCCGCGCCGGTCGACACAGGCCCGTCGCGGCCCGTCCCGGACCAGACTGTGGTGCCACCGCGAGCGCTGCTCCCACCAGACGCGTTCGCCGGGGAAAACCGCACCACTGTCACGAGAAGCGGCCAGAGCGAACCAGATCTCGAAGCCGACCTGAACGACTGGTACAGCCCAGAACCGCACCGGCCCCGCATCGCGATCCTCGGCCCCGTACACGTCCAAGCGCCAGGCGAGCCACCAGACGAACGGAGGCGCTTCTACTCCGAGATCATCGTCTACGTCGCCCAACGCGGAGAACGCGGCGCGACAGGCGAGCAAATCGACGACAACCTCTGGCCGCAGCAACAGGTCAACCCCTGAACCCGCAGGGTCGCACTCAGCAAAGTCCGCCGCTGGCTCGGACGCGACGCCGCCGGCCAGCCGTGGCTACCGCCCGGCAACAACCGCGTCTACCGCCTCCGACCCGGGATCCTCACCGACTGGGACCTGTTCCAACGACTCCGCACCCGCAGCGAGACCCACACCGGACCCGAACGGGTAAGCGACCTACGACGCGCCCTCGAACTCGTCCGCGGCGAACCGCTCACCAGCGCAAGCTCCTCGTACCTCACCGGACAACGCGTCCCGTACAGCTGGCTACCCAACAGCGACATCCAGCCAGTCACCCTGACATCAGCGATCATCGACACCGTCCACGAACTCGCCGACCTCAGCCTCGAAACCGGCGACATCCCCACCGCTCGATGGGCAATCGAACGCGCCTGGACCGCAGATCCCAACCGCGGCGACGACCGCACCTGGATCGACGCCATGCGCGTTGCCCACGCCCAAGGCAGGCTCGCCGAGCTACGCGTTCTCCTCACCAACCTCATCCAAGCCCGTGGCGCCGAGGTCGCCGAAGACCTGGCCCCAAACACCTACACCGCCATCCAACAACTAACCGAAGACCCACTGCACGTTCGATGAGCTGTCGGCGATCTCCTGGGTCTCCGTATCCGCCCTAACCTGGGCCGGCTAACAGCTGTGGCTGCGCCTTCTTGAGAGGTATCGCGCATAGCTCCGCGGCACCGGTACGAGCTTCCGCGCCGACCACTTGTCATGGGTGACGGTCACTCCAGTGGACCCTGGAAGAACATCGACGAACATTTGCTAGGCCGGCGGGGCGGGGCACCACCGTCGCCGGCACGGCGGTGAAGTGCACGCACGCTGGCCGGTCACGCCTGCTGGGTGGCTGTGTCGTGCAGGTGGCGTGCAGCCGCGCGGTCGGTGCCGTTCACCCGCGTCCGACACGCGGGACAGCCACGTCGAGTCGGCTCATTTTCCGAGTTCAGCGGCCCCGAGTCGCGGTCTTGGCAACTCGTTCACTGGATATTGACACGCCCGAAACACGGTTATACGCTCGGCGCAATACGTACGATCGTTCGCTATGCGAACACCAGGAGATGTGGATGAGACGTCGCAACTTCCTCTACGGCGCCAGCTCCTCCGGGCTTCTCGCTCTCGCCCCGCTGGCGGCGATCGCGTCACCTGCTTCCGCCGCGCCCAAGGGCGCCCCGGCCTCCCGGCCGGGCGGTCCCACCCGCCGCCCACCTCAGATCACCTGGACGATTTTCTCTCGCCACCTGCAGTGGCTCACAACTCAGGCATACGCCCACCAGTACCCCTACGAGACTGGTGTGCTTGTGGGTGAGGCCGCTGCCGAGATGGGGTACGCCGCCGTCGATCTGACGGTCCGTCCCGGTGGTCACGTCGAACCCGCGGCGGTCCGGCGGAACCTGGCCCCCATGCTGCGTGGCGTGCGGAGCACGGGTGTGCGCTGCGCGCACATCACCACCGGATTCACCAGCCGGTCGTCCGAGTACGCCGACGAGGTCCTCACCACTGCGGCTGACCAGGGCATCCGCTACTACCGCTGGGGCAGCTTCAGCTATCGGTGGGACGCCGACGCCTACGGCGACACCGTCCTTGCCCAGCTTGAGGACCTACGCAAGGAGGTCCGCTCGCTGGCCGTGCTGAGCCGGCGGCTCGGCATGACCGGGATCTACCACACATTCTCCGGCGGGCGGGTGGGCTCCTCCGTCTGGGACCTGCTCCACCTACTGGACACCATCGATCCCGACGCCCTCGCGATCAATTTCGACATTGGTCACCTGGTCGCCGAGGGTGCAGTCGGTTCCTGGCAGACCAACCTGCGTACAGCCTTTCCGAGGGTGCGCGGCGTCGGCCTGAAGGACTCCACGGTGACCCGGGCGGCGAACGGCGCCGTCCGCGCCGGCTGGGTTCCCGCCGGCCAGGGCTTCGTGCCCTGGGTCGACTTCTTCCGCGTCCTGCACGACGGCGGCTTCTCCGGGCCCTGCGAGGCCCAGATCGAGTACGTCCACCAGGGCGTCAACCTGAACACCACCTTCTGGGCGGACACCCCGTCGTTCACCCTGTCCCGAGCCCAGATGCTCGGCACCATCGCCACCGAACTCTCCGTGTACCAGGCCGCCGCGTCGGAAGCCGGCTGGACCGCCACGGAACAGCACTGACCAGTTCGCGGGAACCCCCCCGTCCCCCGCCGCCTCTCCCCGCTGATCCGCCGCGCCGATCCGATTGCCGGCAGGGCAGGGGACACCCTTTTCCGAGCCGTCCCCACCTTTTCTGGGGCCGATGGTCGTTCGCGGCCAGAAATGGGGTAACACGTGTCACAGATCGATCGCCGGTCACTTATTCGCGGGGCGTCGGCCGTTGCCGTCGGCGCAATTGTCGCCCCGACGATCGCCACCGGAGCCACCGCAGGCGGAAAGCCGAAGCGGCGGGAACCGGCCGCCGCGCTCGCCCGCTTTGATACCCCCGGCGACGCCGACTTCCCCAAGGTCGGCGGGAACCTGGGCAACCAGAACTTCACCCGGCTGGACGGGATCCACCGGGGCAACGCCAAGCGTCTCGGTGGCGCCTGGTTCAACCGCATCGAGGACGGCCTGGCCTCGGGCAACAGCCAGAGCACCGCCGTCGCGGTCGGCGGTGTGCTGTTCATCGAATCGGCCCTCGGCAACGTCTTCGCCGTTGACGGCGCCACCGGCGCCACCAAGTGGAAGTACACCCAGACCGGCGGAACGCTGGTCCGCCGGGGCGTGGCGGTCGGCGAGGGTCTGGTCTTCACCCAGGGACGCACCAACCGGGTCATCGCGTTGGACCAGCGGACCGGCGAGGTCGTCTGGGACCGGCAGTTCAGCGGTTACGGCAACGTGGAGAAGGTCGCCGTCACCTACCACGACGGCGTCCTGCACATCGGCACCAACGACGGAACGCGCGGCGCCGCGCTGGCCGTGCGCGCCAGCGACGGGGAGAAGCTCTGGCACTTCTGGGGTACCCCCGAGCCGGGGGAGTTCGGCAGTGACACATGGGAGGGCGACAGCTACCTGGTGGGTGGCGCGACCCCGTGGATGCACCCGGCCGTAGACCCCGAACTCGGGCTCGTCTACTGGACGTTCGGCAACGCGCGGGGCCGCAACGGCGCGCAGGACGGCTCCGACCGCGGCGGGCTCAACCTGTTCGCCAATTCGATCGTGGCCCTGGACATCAAGACCGGGCAGTACCGCTGGCACTTCCAGTCGGTGCACCACGACATTTGGGACATGGACAACGTGATGGCCCCGGTCCTGGTCGACGCGAAGATCAAGGGTCGCAAGCGCAAGCTGGTCATCTACGGCAGCAAGACCGGCATGTACTACATCCTCGACCGCACCGACGGCTCGGCGCCGCTGGGCATCATCGAGACCCCGGTACCTCAGGAGCCACGGCAGAAGACGTGGCCCACGCAGCCGATCCCGGCCCAGGGCCCGTGGATGGCGACCGAACTGGTGGACCAGCCGCTCGGCACCGCCATCCCGGGCGAGCCGAACCGCGCGGTACCGAACTACACCCACGGTCCGCTCTACACCCCACATTGGGACGAGCCGATCCTGTCCATTCCCGGCACCGGCGGCGCCGCCGACTGGAACCACCAGTCGTTCAGCCACCGCACCGGCCTGGTCTACACCGCTTACGGGTATGTCTCGTCAGCCCACGCCCGGGTCGGCACCGGCTCGGTGGGTCTGCGCCCACCCGGCCAGTACATGACCGGCGGGATCGTCGCGGTCGACCCGAGCAGCAACAAGGTCCGCTGGCGGCGGCGGATGCCGTACGCGATGGCACACGGCAACGGCATCCTCACCACCGAGTCCGACCTGATGTTCATCGGGCAGCCCGACGGCTTTTTGCTCTGCCTGGACGTCCACAACGGCCGAGAGGTTTGGCGTTTCCAGACCGGGGCGGCGATCAGCAGTAGCCCGATCATGTACGAGGCGAACGGTGAGCAGTACCTGGCCGTCTTCGCCGGCGGCACCTCCCTGCCCTTCGGCAACAGCGCACCGCGCGGGGACTTCCTCTGGGCCTTCAAGATTGGCGGAAAGGTTCCGCCGGCACCCGCGCCACAGCCCCCGGATGTACGGCGCGCGGTCTCCGGGGGTGGACCGGTCGAAGGCTCGGTGGTCAACAACACCGTGGTGCTCGGCCGCACCTACAACGTCGCCACCGGTCAGGTCGGCACTGTCGAGTCGACCAGCGACGCCGCCGTCGCCCCCACTCACCTGCGGGTGCCGGTCGGCACCACGGTCACCTTCGTCAACCCCGCCGACAACCAGAATCCGCGCGGCGCGACCCAGTTCTTTGAGGGGTTGTTCAATCGGACCCTGCAGCCCGGCGAGTCCTTCCGGTACACGTTCCGCAAGAAGGGCGAGTACTTCTTCAACGACACGTTCGACCCACGTCCCACTGGAAAGATCGAGGTCTACTGATGCGCGCGACAGGCAGTGGGGTTTCGTCCCGGAGTTGGAAGCGGTTCGGCCTGGCCACGCTGGCAGCGGCGACGGCCGCCACGCTCGCCGTGACGATCGGCCTGCAGAGCGGCGCCGCCTCCGACAAGGGCGGGGTCGCCCGCTACGACGACGGGATCGCTGACTACGGCGTGTGCCGGGGCACCGACCCGTCCTGCTACAACGACTGGGACACCGTGTTTCGCAACGACGGCCAGCGGCGGGTGCTGGTCTACACCGCCACCGGCACCTCCCGGCACGCCCACCTCGGTCCGCTGCTCGGCCCAGGGATGAACCCGCCGCTGACCGCGGCCCACGTCGCGCAGAGCGCGGTGGTCCAGTGGGGCCAGGAGTACGGCTTCAGCGTGGACTGGACCGAGGACGTCACCCAGCTGAATTCTCCGGCCCGGCTGCGCAGCTACGACGCTGTCATCTTCCTCAGCAACTCGCGAACCATCCTCGACGATGCGGCGCAGACGGCGCTGATGCAGTACATCCGCTCCGGCGGCGGCTTCGTCGGCATCCACAACACCCTCGGCGCCATGTACCACTGGCCGTGGTTCCAAGGGCTGCTCGGCGGTACCCACTTCTACGACCACGGCCCGCACCAAGAGGGTGAGGTGGTCGTACTCAACAAGAAGGACGAGTCGACGAAGACCCTGCCGCGCAGCTTCAACTTCAAGGACGAGTGGTACAACCTGGAGCCTTTCCCCAGCCACGTGCGGTTCCTCGCCGCCGTCGAGGAGAAGACCATGCTGCGCGGCACGAAGGGCAGCAACGGGCACCCGGGTCACGGCAAGTTCCACCCGGTCTCCTGGTGCCAGTACTACGACGGCGGACGGTCCTGGGTGACCAGCCTCGGGCACGACAGCGCCGCCTGGAACGACACCCCGTTGGCCGGCGACACGTTCTTCAAGGAGCACGTCGTCAACGGCATCCTCAGCACCATGGGCGCTAAGCCCTTCTGCCGTTGATCTGACGGGCGTGGGGCCGGCACCCGTACGAGTGCCGGCCCCACGCCCTTTCCGCTGTCGGTGCGACGACCGCACCGCTGACGACCCGCACCGTCCCGTCCCCTCGGCTTGCCGATTAGCCAGCCGGGCCAGGGCCTGGACCTCAGACGAGACGGAGTGATAATGGCCGCGGTGGCTCAGCTGCAGGGGCAATCCGACGTAGTTCTCGGCGAGGTTGGTCGCCGCAGTCGGCGAGGAGACGATGTGCTTCAACGGCGCGCGCTGCAACTGCTGCTCGAACGCGTCATGCTGCGGAAGCGGTGCGGCATCGATGTCATCCATTAGGAGAAGCTGCACCCGCGAGGTCCGGCGCAGGCAGGTGGCCGAGTACTCGTCGAGCCCGGTCGCGTTGCTGGTGCGGTACCAGTGGGCCATCACGCCGGTCAGCACATGCACGTCGTGGAGCGGTTCGAGGTTGTCGTGGACCTTGAGGTTGAGGTCCTTGGCCCCGGTCAGCGGCACGATGTGCGCGGCGTCCCCCGCGAGAAACAACCGGCCGTGCCGCATGGCCCGCACACGAAGCTCCGCATTGGCACGTTGGACTTCTCCGGGATCGGCCCCTCGTTGATCCTCCGGTCGCCGTGCCCCGATCCGGGTGCCGAGTTCGTCCCAGATGCGCTGGTCCGGCCACTCGGCGGCGTTCTCGGTCGGATCGACCTGGAGATAGAGCCGGTTGATCATCGGCGACCGGAGGCTGGCCAGCGCGAAACCCCCGCTCGTGGTACGCGTAGGTCAGCTCGTCGGCGGCGGGCGGGGCAAGCGGCGAGAATGCCGAGCCAGCCGAACGGGTACTCGCCCTGCAGGAATCGTGCCGACGCGGCAGCAGGCCACGCGCGATTCCGTGGAAGCCGTCGCAACCGGCGACGAAGTCGCACTTCAGTTCCGTCAACCGCCCGTTGTTGGTGAACCGGAGCGTGGTGTCGGGCTCTCCAACGTCCAGCACGGTCACCTCGTCGGCCTCGAAGTACACCTCGCCGCCGGAGGCGAGCCGCGTCTCGGTCAGGTCCCGGGCGACGTGCTGCTGTCCGTAGGCGGTGATGGCCCGTCCGCCGGTCAGGTCGCTCATTGGGATGCGATGCGCGACGCCGTCGAAGAGCAGTGTGATGCAGTGATGCGGCAGGTCCTCGCGGTCCAGCCGGCGGGCCAGCCTGATCTCGCGCAGCAGGTCGACGGTGCTCTGCTCCAGCACGCCGGCGCGAACCCGCTGCTCGACGTACTCGTGGCTGCGGCGCTCCACCACCACCGAGTCGATGCCCTGAGGGTGCAGCAGGTGGGACAGTAGAAGTCCGGTGGGCCTGCCTCCACGATCGCGACCTGGGTATGCACCTGTCCTCCTCTCCGAGGGCTGACGTCCTGCAAAAGCGCAGCACCGGGGAGACGGGCCCGGGCGGCAGCCGGCCGTCCTGATCTCGCCGGGCTAGCCGGCGCCGGCCTCTTCACGCAATACGCGCGCCGCGACGCCGTACGCCGCGTTCGCGGCCGGCACACCGCAGTAGACGGCGCACTGCAGCAACACCTCCTTGATCTCCTCGGGGGCGAGGCCGTTGCGCAGCGCCGCCCGGATGTGCATCGCCAGTTCGCCGAGATGGCCGTGGGCGACCAGCGCGGTCAGCGTGATGCAGCTACGGGTACGGCGGTCCAGGCCCGGTCGGGTCCAGATCTCGCCCCAGGCGTACCGCGTGATCAGGTCCTGGAAGTCAGCGGTGAACCCGTCGGTCTCGGCGACGGCCCGGTCGACGTGGGCGTCGCCGAGCACCTCCCGTCGGACCGCCATCCCCTGCGCGTGGCGTTTGTCCATCACTCCTCCAGAAAGTGCTCGGCCAGCAGCGCGGTCACCCGTGCCGGTCGCTCGATGTTGGCCAGGTGCGCTGCGCGGTCCAGGATCGCCAGCCGTGCTCCGGGCACGGCGTCGGCGATGACGCGGGCGTCGCGGGGCGGGGTGGCCGGGTCGTCCGCGCCGGCTACCACCAGAGTGGGGGCGGTGATGTCCGGCAGCAGCGGTCGCAGGTCCATGGCGGCGATGGCCTCGCAGCAGGCCGCGTACCCCTGGCTCTCGCCTGCGGCCAGGTCCGCGACGAGTGGCGCCACCACCTCGGGGTGACGGTCGGCGAAGCCGGCGGTGAACCACCGGCCGAGCAGGATGTCGGTCAGGCTTGCCGTGCCGTGTGCCCGGACCTGGGCGGCCCGGGCCAGCCAGGCGTCGGCGGGCGGCAGATACGCGGCCGTGCAGAGCAACGCGAGCCGGGCGATTCGCTTCGGCCGGTGCGCGGCCAGCCACATGCCGACCATGCCGCCGAGCGAGAGACCGGCGTAGTGCACGCGGTCCAGGTCGAGGTGATCGAGGAGTTCCACCACGTCGGCGCCCAGGTCGGCGATTCCGATCGACCCGGGTGGGGTGGGTGAGCGGCCGTGCCCGCGGTGGTCGAAGGTCACCACCCGCATCCGCTGGGACAACGCGATGACCTGGGGACGCCACATCGCCCGGGTGGTGCCGAGCGAGCCGCCGAGGACGAGCACGGGAGCGTCGGCAGGCCCGGTCACCTCATGGGCGAGCGGCACGGTACGCCTCCAGCGCGTGGTCGATGAGCTGCCCGGCCGCTTCCGGTACGCCGGGCGGGTCGGTGGTCTGTGTCCCGCTCGCCTGCCCGGCCACGGTGGCGCGCATCCGCGCGGCGTCGACACGCAGCGAGTCTGCGGCGGTCCGGGCGTGCCGGGCCGCCGCCGCGGTCAGCCGCAGCAGCGAGGTGACGGACGGCCACTCGGCCTGCCAGCGGCCGGCGGAGCGCTGCAACTCGACCGGTTGGCTCGCCAGGATGGTGGCGACCGCGCCCGGCGCCTGGTGTGCGCAGGCGATGACCAGCGTGCAGAGGGCGGGGTTCCGCTTGTGCGGCATCGCCGAGGAGCCGCCGGGTGCCCCCTCGGTCACCTCGGCCACCTCGTTCTGCGCGAGTAGGACGACGCCGGTGGCTATGGTGGCGAGCGCGCCGCAGACCGCTCCGAGCGCGGTACCGAGGTCGACGACGGGTCCGCGCCGGGTGTGCCAGGGCAGGGCCGGCACCGGCAGCCCCAGGATCTCGCCGAGCGCGGTGGCCATCCGAGGACCGTGCGCCCCGAGCGCGTCATGGGCACCGACCGCACCGCCGTACTGGAGGGGCAGCCGATCGCGTGCCCGGGCGAGCCCGCTCGCGGCCTCCGCCACCCCGGCCAGCCAGCCCGCGCAGACCAGGCCGAAACTGGTCGGCACTGCCTGCTGGAGCAGCGTTCGGCCGATCTGGACCGTGTCACGGTGCCGGTCGGCGAGTTCGGCGAGCCGGTCGCCGAGCGCCCACAGGTCGTCGAGGAGCGGGACGAGGCACCGGCGGGAGACCAACACCAGCGTGGTGTCCATGACGTCCTGGCTGGTAGCGCCGAGATGCACTAGGCGGCGGGTCGGTTCCGGCACCCGGGCCCTCAACTCCGCCACCAGGGGCACGACCGGCGAGGCCGAGGCGACCGCCTGCCGGCTCAGGTCGGCGGCGTCGAACCGCTCCGGTAGGCAGGCGGCCTCGATCTCGGCGGCGCGATCGGGCGGGATCAGCCCGGCGGCCGCCCCGGCCCGAGCCAGCGCGGCCTCGACGCGGAGCATCTCCCGGAGCCAGGCATGGGAGTCGGTGGCCGAGATTGCCGCCGGCGTAGAGAACAGGGTGTCAAACATCGAAGAATACGGTCTCGGGCTCGCCCCGGAGCCGGATGTCGAAAACGTATCCGTCGTCGGCGGCGACTGCGACCAGGGTGGCCCGGCGGGCCGGATCGGGCAGAGTCGTGAGCACCGGATCGGTGGCGTTGGCCGGTTCGTCGGGGAAGTACAGCCGGGTGACCAGACGGTCGAGCAGACCTCGGCCGAAGATGGAGAGGTTGATGTGCGGCGCCTCGGTCCCACCGTCCGGAGTGGGCAGCGGCCCGGGTTTGACCGTGCGGATCCGGTAGACGCCGTTCTCGTCGGTGGGGCAGCGGCCGAATCCCCGGAAGCCGTACACCGCTCCACGCGGGTCGTCGGGATGCGCGAACCTGCCGTCCTGGTCCGCCTGCCACGTCTCGACCAGGGCGTCCGGCACCGGCGCACCGTCACCGTCGACGATCCGTCCGCTGATCACGATCGCTCCGGCCGTCTCTGCCGGCACCACGTCCGGCCCGTCGGGCCAGGGCAGACCGATGTGCAGGAACGGACCGACGGTCTGGGACGCGGTCAGCTCAGTCCTCATGCGGTTCCTCCATCGGCGTCGCCGAGCGGCCGCGCAGCACGACGTCGAACTCGTAGGCGAGGGCCCAGTGCGGCACGGTTGCGTCCAGGTCGAACCGGCAGATCAGCCGCTGCCGGGCCTTTTCGTCGGGGATCGAGTTGGCGATAGGGTCGAGCGGGATCAGCGGGTCGTCCGGGAAGTACATCTGGGTGACGAGCCGCTGGGTAAACGCCCGGCCGAAGAGCGAGAGGTGGATGTGCGCCGGTCGCCACGCGTTGTGGTGGTTGCCCCACGGGTAGGCACCCGGCCGGATGGTGACGAAACGGTAGCGGCCCGCCTTGTCTGTGAGCGCCCGACCTACTCCGGTGAAGTGCGGATCCAGCGGCGCCGACCAGGTGTCCCGGGCGTGTCGGTAGCGTCCGGCCGCGTTCGCCTGCCAGATTTCCACGAGGGTGTGCGGCACCGGTCGGCCCTCGCCGTCGAGCACCCGGCCCTGCACGATGATCCGCTGGCCCTGCGGCTCCCCGCCGGCAGCCGCGGTGAGATCGGCGTCCGTCTCGGTCACCCGGCCCTCGCCCAGCAGCGGGCCGGTCACCTCGGTCAGGTTGTGGGGGAGCAGCACCAGTGGCTGGGTCGGTGCCCGCAAGAGGGTGGATCCGTAGCCGGGACTGGCCAGCGGCGGGTGCAGGCCGCGGGGACGCTCGTACGAGGGCAACTCCAATGGGCTCATCAGCCGATTCCTTCCAGGACGACGGCGAGACCCTGACCGACACCGATGCAGATGGTTGCGAGGCCGTAGCCGCCGCCACGACGATGCAGCCGCCATGCCAGGGCGCCGAGAATGCGGGCACCCGAGGCACCCAGTGGGTGGCCGACGGCGATCGCCCCGCCGTCCGGGTTGACCAGTTCGGGATCGAGTTCCGGCCACTGGGCCAGACAGGCCAACGACTGGGCGGCGAACGCCTCGTTCAGCTCCACGTCGACCAGGTCGGACCAGGCGATGCCGGCCCGGGCCAGAGCTGTTCGCGACGCAGGCACCGGACCGATACCGAACAGGTGCGGCTCCACGCCGGCGACTGCCCGGGACACGATCCTGGCCAACGGTCGCGCGCCGACGCGTCGGGCGCCCTCCTCGCCGCCCAGGAGGATCGCTGCGGCTCCGTCGTTGAGGGGCGACGAGTTGCCGGCGGTGACCGTGCCGTCCGGCCGGAACGAGGTACGCAACCGTGCTAGGGCGGCCAGCGAGGTCTCCGGCCGGATCGACTCGTCGGACTCCAGCGGAACCCCGGCGACGGGTACGACCTGGTCGGTGAGCCGACCGGCGGTCCACGCGGCGGCAGCACGCTGGTGGCTGCGGAGCGCGAAGGAGTCCTGTGCCTCCCGCGAGATGTCGTACTTCTCGGCCAGGATCTCCGCACTCTCGCCGAGTGCGATCGTCCACTGCTCCGGCATCAGCGGGTTGACCATCCGCCAGCCGAGGGTGGTCGAGTAGGCGGTGTGGTGTCCACGCGGGTAGGGGGTCTCTGGCTTGGGCAACACCCAGGGCGCGCGGCTCATGGACTCGACGCCGCCGGCTATCACCAGGTGGGCGTCACCGGCCACGATCGCCCGGGCACCGTCCATCACGGCCTGGAGACCGGAGCCACAGAGCCGGTTGACCGTCGCTCCCGGCACCTGCGGCGGCAGCCCGGCGAGCAGCGCCGCCATCCGGGCGACGTTGCGGTTGTCCTCGCCCGCCCCGTTGGCGCAGCCGAGCAGCACGTCGTCGACCCCGGCGGGGTCCAGGTCCGGATGCCTGGCCAGCAGGTCGCACAGCACCCCGGCGGCGAGGTCGTCCGGTCGGCAGCCGGCAAGTGCTCCACCGTACCGGCCGATCGGGGTACGGACGGCGTCGAGCACGTAGACGTCGGTCGCGCTCATGCCGGCGTCCGATCGAGGTCCGGACGGGTGTCGTCGGACCCCGCGACCTCCGGCGCCTCCTCCTGCGGTGTGCCGGCGTTGCGCTTGGCGGCCTGGATCTGCTCGTAGACGTGGGTACGCAGGCTGGTGAAGCGCGGGTCGGCCCGGGTGGTCAGCTGATCGCGCTCGTCCGGCAGGTCGATCGTGAGCTGCTCCTGTACCACGGTCGGCGAGGAGGACAGGATCAGCACCCGCTGCCCGAGGTAGACCGCCTCGTCGATGTCGTGTGTGATGAACAGGACCGTTACCCGCAGCTTGTGCCACAGGTCCCGGATCAGGTCCTCCAGGTCGGCGCGCGTCTGGGCGTCGACCGCCGCGAACGGCTCGTCCATGAGCAGCACGCTGGGCTCGTACGCGACGGCCCGGGCGATCGCCACCCGTTGCTGCATCCCGCCGGACAGTTGCCATGGATACGCACGGTGCGCGTCGGCGAGCCCGACGGCGGCCAGGGCGTCGTGTACGAGTTCCCGGCGGCGCGCCTTGGGCATGCGCTTCTGCCGCAGCGGCAGCTCCACGTTGTCGTATACGTTCATCCAGGCAAAGAGGCTGCGACCGTACTCCTGGAACACCACCGCCATGCCCGGCGGCGGTCCGTCCACCGGACGGCCGTTCAGCCGGACCTCGCCAGAGGTGGGGGCGAGAAGTCCGGCGACGCACTTCAGGAGGGTCGTCTTGCCGCAGCCGGAGGGACCGACCAGGCAGGCGAGCTCACCGGCCTCAAGCGAGAAGGTGAGGTCCCGCACCGCCTCTACCCGGCGTTCGCGGCCCTCGTAGACCTTCTGTAATCCTCGAACGTCAAGCATGGTTTTCCTTTCCTGGCAGTGCCGTCCGCGCGGGTCGACACCGTCGTTCACGACGACCGTTGCGTGCGCCGCAGCCCGTGGTACCAGGCGAGCGCCCGGGCCTCGACCGCCCGGAGGACGAGCGAGAGGGTGAAGCCGAGCAGACCCAGCAGAAGGATGCCGCTCCACATCTCCGAGATGGCGAAGGTGCGCTGGAACTGGACGATGGCGAAGCCGAGGCCGTTGCTAGCGGCGAACATCTCACTGATCACCATCAGGATGATGCCGATGGAGAGCGCCTGCCGGGCGCCAGCGAAGATCTGCGGGCTGGCCGAGCCCAGCACCAGGTGACGCAGTCGGCCGAAGCCCCGGATGCCGTACGAGCGGGTCGCCTCGGCCAGCACGCCGTCGACGGCGCGGACCCCCTCGACGGTGTTCAGCAGGATCGGCCAGATGCAGCCACAGACGATGACCAGCACCTTCATCCCGTCACCGATACCGGCGAAGAGCATGATGACCGGCACCAGCACCGGTGGCGGAATGGCCCGGAGGAACTCCAGCACCGGCTCGGTCGCCGCGCGTACCCGCCGATAGGAGCCGATCACAACGCCGAGCCCCACGCCCAGTGCCAAGGCGGCCAGGTAACCGACGGCGAGCCGGGCGACACTGGGAAGCACGTCGTCAGCGAGCCGACGGCCGGTCCAAACCTCGCCGAAAGCCTCCAGGATGGCGCTCAACGGGGGAAAGTAGAAGTTCTCGCTGTCGGCGGTGGCCAACCACCAGGCGGTGAAGATCACCGCTGGCAGTCCCACGATCAACCCGACCTGGCGAGCTACCCGGATCACAGGACGACCTCCCCACGGACGGACTGGTGCCAGGACAGTACGCGTCGCTCCAGCAGCCGCACACCGACGTTGATCAGTACGCCGAGCAGACCGGTCACCGCCACGAGTGCGTACATCGCCGGTACCGCGTTGCTGGTCTGGGCCACCGCGATCCGCGAGCCCAGCCCTGGGGTGCCGATGATCAGTTCGGCGGTGATGGCGAGCACCAGTGCCACCGCGGCGGCCAGCCGAACCCCGGTCATCACGTACGGCAGAGCAGTCGGCCACAGCACATGACGAATGCGTGCCCACCGGTTGAGGCCGTACGACCGGGCGGTGTCGTCCGCGACCGGATCCACGTCCTGCACTCCGTAGAGCACCTGGATGAGCACCTGCCAGAACGAGGCGTAGACCACCAGCAGCAGCGTCGAGCGCAGGTCGGTGCCGTACAGCAGCACGGCAAGCGGGATCAGCGCCACCGACGGGATCGGTCGGAGGAACTCGATCGTCGAAGCGGTGACCGCGCGCAGGTGCGGCACCACGGAGATGAGCACGCCCGCCGCGATTCCCGCCGCGGTGGCGATCGCCAGGCCGAGGATCCAACTGGTCAGGGTGTCGCTAACCGCGACCCAGAACGCCGGTTCGACGACCTCGGCGGCGAGTGCCTCCACGACCCGACTGGTGGGTGGCAGGTAGTCCGCAGAGACCACTCCCACCCTGGGGAGCAACTCCAGCACGCCGAAGAAGACAGCCAGTCCGGCCAGGCCGTAGCCGAGGGTGGTGCCGGATCGGCGACGCGGCGGGCTGACGCCGCTGGCGGTCAACGCGCCGGGGACGGCGACGGCCGAAGTCGTCCCGTCCCCGGCGGAGTCGGACATCGTCATGAGAACAGCTTGTCCAGCTCGGGAGCGCTGCCGAAGAGACCGTCCTGCTGGCCGAGTCGGGCCAGCGCCTCCAGCGAGGCCCGGTTGTACTCCGCCGGCCACTTCGGCAGCGTCAGCGCCGCCACGGTCGCCGCGTCGATCTGGGTGTACGTGCCGATGATCCGCCGGACCTCGTCCGGGTTGCTGTCCGCGTACGCCAGGGACTCCTGCATCGCCTCGACGAACCGCTTGACCAGATCCGGGTCCTCCTGGGCCAGTTTCGCGGACGTGAAGTACAGCGCGACGGTGAGGTCGGGTGCCACGTCGACGAAGTTGGACGCGATGACCCGGCCACCCTTGGCCTTGACAACGGAGAGTGATGGTTCGACCACCCAGGCGGCGTCCACCTGGCCGCCGTCCAGCGCGGCCGGCATCTGCGGGAAACCGATCTCGACGAACTGCACGCCGCTGGGATCCCCGCCGTCCTTCCGGACCGACTCGCGTATCGAGGTGTCCCCGATGTTCTTGAGCGTGTTGACCGCGACCTTCTTGCCAGCGAGGTCCTTGGCCGACTGAATCGGGCTGTCGGCCCGTACCACGACCGCGCCGAAGTCGGCGCCAGGCTGCCCGGTCGAGGCCACCCCGTTGACCACGGCCTTGATCGGCACGTTCTCGGTCTGGGCGATCATCAGGGACGTCACGTTGCTGAAACCGAACTGGAACTGGCCACTGAGCACGCCGGGAACGATCGCCGCCCCGCCCTGCCCGGTCTCCAGAGTGAGATCAATGTTCCGGTTGCTGAAGAAGCCCTTCTCCTTACCCAGGTAGATGGGCGCCACGTCGACGATCGGGATGACCCCGACCTTGACGCTGGCAGGACCGTCGTCGCTTGCCGTAGTTTCCGACGAGTCCGACGAACCGCAGGCCGCGCTGGCGACCACGAGGATCGCGGCAACCGCGAGCCTGGTTGCGAGACGACGCATGAACCCTCCCTAGATGAGCTCAAGCCACGTGCTTAATCCGCACGGCTGTTCTCACAGGGAACGTACGGGGCTTCTCGTGTTTGGTCAACGACTCATTTCGGGGTCGTTACGACACCGTGCCCCGTGCATATACCGCCGCCCACGTGCATGTTTGACGGTCGTTGTTCGCTACCCGTACTGTTGCTATCCAGCGAACCGATGTTCATATAGCGCACAAAGGAGGGCTTGGGTGGGGGAGATCGCGAGTCTGCGTGATGCCGTCGCGGCCTTGGTCCACGACGGCGACGTCGTGGCGTTGGAAGGATTCACCCATCTCATCCCGGTGGCCGCCGGCCACGAGATCATCCGCCAGCGCCGCCGAGACCTCACCCTGGTGCGGATGACGCCGGACATCATCTACGACCAGATGATCGGCGCCGGCTGCGCACGCAAGCTGATCTTCTCCTGGGCGGGCAATCCAGGGGTGGGGTCGCTGCACCGGTTCCGCGACGCCGTGCAGAGTGGCTGGCCGGCGCCACTGGAGATCGAGGAGCACAGCCACGCCGGCATGGCGAACCGCTACGTGGCCGGGGCGTCCGGGCTTCCGTTCGCGGTGCTGCGCGGCTACTCCGGTACCGATCTCGTCGGACTGACCGACACGATCAAGCCGATCACCTGTCCCTTCACCGGGGAGACCCTGACCGCGGTGCCCGCGCTCAACCCGGACGTCGGTATCGTGCACGCCCAACGGGCGGACCGGTCCGGAAACGTCCAGTTCTGGGGCATCACCGGAGTGCACAAAGAGGTGGTCCTCGCCTCCACCCGTTCACTGGTCACTGTGGAGAAGATCATCGACCGGCTGGAGGACCGTCCGGGCGCGGTCGTCCTCCCACACTGGGCGGTCACCATGGTGGCCGAGGTGCCGGGCGGTGCTCACCCCTCCTACGCCCACGACCACAGCGACCGGGACAACAACTTCTACGTCGCCTGGGACGCCGTCAGCCGAAACCGCGAAACGTTCCAAGGATGGCTCGACGACACCATGTACGGGGCGACCAGCATGGATGGAGGTACGCCGAGATGACCTTGGAAGCTGCCGAACAGCCGTCGTCGCCGACCCTCGCCTGGACCGGCGAGGAGATGATGATCGTCGCAGCGGCACGGGCGCTGCACGATGGCGCTCGCTGCTTCGTCGGCATCGGCCGCCCCAGTGTCGCGGCCAACCTGGCACGCCGTGTCCACGCACCCAACCTGGTGCTGGTCTATGAGTCCGGCACCATCGGCTCGAAGCCCACCCGCCTGCCTCTGTCGATCGGCGACGGCGTACTGGCCGAGACCGCCGATACGGTGGTTTCGGTGCCGGAGATGTTCAACTACTGGCTTCAGCCCGGCCGCATCGACGTCGGTTTCCTCGGTGCGGCCCAGATCGACCAGTACGGCAACATCAACACGACGGTGATCGGTGCCGACTACCACCATCCGACGGTGCGACTGCCGGGCGCTGGTGGCGCGCCCGAGATCGCCGCCTCCTGCCGCGAGGTGTTCGTCGTCGCGCGACACAGCCGCCGTGCCTTCGTCGAGCGCGTCGACTTCGTCACCTCGGTCGGACACGGCCAGGGGCCGGGCGACCGGGAGCGACTCAACCTACGCGGTCGCGGGCCGGTGCGCGTGATCACCAACCTCGGTGTGCTGGAGCCCGACCCGGTCACCCGCGAGCTGACCCTCACCCAGCTGCACCAAGGGGTCACCGTCGAGCAGGTGCGCGCCGAGACCGGGTGGGCGCTACGCGTGGCCGACCCGCCGGAGACCGTAACGGCACCCACGCCGGTCGAGCTCGCAGCCCTGCGCGCACTGCAGACGACGGCCGGACCTGGCTCCGACCAGGGTTGATCGCTGGCCCGCCCACGGAACCATCAGATGCGGCGGGCCACCGGCGCACGCCCGGCTACGCTAATCCGATTAGCAGGACAGCATGGAGGACCACCGATGACCGACTCATCCCGCGAGCCGCACTTCGTGCAGTCCCTGGAACGTGGGCTGGCGGTCATCCGTGCCTTTGACGCCGCACATCCTGAGTTGACACTCAGCGAGGTGGCCCGGGCATGTGCCCTCACCCGGGCCGCCGCCCGACGTTTCCTCCTCACTCTCACCGACCTCGGCTACGTCCACAGCGACGGCCGGATGTTCCGGCTTAGCCCTCAGGTCCTGGAGCTGGGTTACGCGTACCTGTCCACCATCGGCCTGCCGGAAATCGCTCAACCACACCTGGAACGGCTGGTGCAGGAGGTACACGAGTCTTCCTCCGTCTGCGTGCTCGACGGCGACGCCATCGTATACGTCGCCCGGGTGCCGACCAGACGGATCATGACGGTGTCGATCACCGTCGGCACCCGCTTCCCGGCCTACCTGACCTCGGTCGGCCGAGTCCTGCTGGCCCACCTGCCGGAGCAGGAGATCGAACTCCACCTCAAGCGCGTCCCGTTCGAACGGCCCACCTCTCGCACTATCGCCTCGGCGTCGCTGCTCCGGAACGAGCTGGGCCGGATTCGCGACCAGGGGTACGCAATCGTCGACCAGGAACTGGAAGAGGGACTGCGTTCGGTCGCCGCACCGATCCGAGACCGCAACGGCAGCGTGGTCGCGGCGGTAAACATTCCGGCACACGCCAGCCGCAACTCCATCGAGTCGATCCGACGCGACCTGATACCACCGCTGGTGGCCGCAGCTTCTCGCATCGAGGCCGACCTCCGCCTGCTACCACACATCGGCACCGCGCGCGGGTGAGTCGGCGGCGGGCCGGTCACAGCAGGAATCTCGACGTACCCGTCGGTTGCCGTGCACGCGGATCCGCTGCCTGTCCCAGATCAGCCGGGTGGTGTCCTCGACGCTCACGACGGCGGGTAGGCCGTACTCGCGGGCGATTACCGCGCCGTTGGTCATCTGGCGCCGACCTCCGTCGCCAGGCCCGCGATGCCGAGGTACAGCGGCGACCAGTTCGGGTCGTGTAGGCGGTGACGAGGATGTCGCCCGGCTCAAGGTCGGCCCGCGCTCTTAATCCGCGGGTTCGCGGTTCGAGCCCTTGGCGGCGCACCATCTGCGAGCGGGCTGTATAGTCATTGGGCTATACGGCCTCGATCCTTGTGGGGCGTCGGCGGGGCGTATGCGGGACGCCCTGCTGTGGCCGTTCTTCCTGCCGGATCGCTTGCGGCGTCGCTGTTTGGGTCGGCGCGTGGGTTCGGGCGCGGCGGTTTTCTGCGGAGCGGTTCGATGACGGTGGGTTGGCCGGGGTTGCGGGCGGCTGCGGCCAGGACCAGCCGGGCGGTGGCTTCTGCGGTCTTCAGGTTCAGTTGGTGCAGGACGCTGGTGTAGGTGTCGG
The DNA here is from genome assembly GCF_042433955.1 of Phytohabitans kaempferiae. NCBI lineage: Bacteria > Bacillati > Actinomycetota > Actinomycetes > Micromonosporales > Micromonosporaceae > Phytohabitans > Phytohabitans kaempferiae. The sequence goes on from NZ_JBHLUH010000023.1 coordinate 48,110, forward strand.
CGGTCAGCACGATGCTGGTGTGGCCGACTTGTTCCTGCACGGTTTTGAGGTCGACTCCGGCGCAGCGGGCGCGGGAAGACGCGCATCGTTGACCAGCCGCCGATCCTGCGTCACGTCGACCACGCGAGCCGTCAGGAGCTCGAGGGACTGTTTGCGCAGTATCGCTCGACCGTTCGCGAAGACATCGCCTACCTGTTGGCCCAGTACCGGCTCGTCGACTACGCGCTGAGTGTCGTCGGCGTTGGCACCCGCTGCTACCTGCTCGCACTGGAAGGGCCGAGCGGGGACATGCTGTTCTTGCAGGCGAAAGAAGCCAGCGCTCGGTGCTGACCAGCCACGGCGGTCGCGCCACCACCATCCCAGGCGACGAGTCCTCATTGATCAAGCCGCCACGCCGCGTCAACAACGCTCGTGGTAACTACAGCTAGAGGCCGCCAGTGTGGAGCGGGCGGTTGGATGAGCTGCTGCCCGAGCTGGTGACCACGCCGGTGGTCGCCGCGCGGACGATCGCCGCGTCTGACGATGGCCGGCGTGGCCGTCGGGTGGCCGCTGAGGTAGATGGATGCCGCGCCTGGGACATGCGGTGCCGCGTGTCAGGCGGCTGAATCGGTCGATGGCGAGCCGGACCATGGCGGTGTTGGTGTGCTCGGCTGTCGCATCTCCGGTCAGCGTCGCCGCACCGTCCAGTGTGGACAGACTACCAGGCGGTATGCGGTTCATGTCGACCGCGACAGCCCGGTACCCGGGCTCGGCGAACAGGTCGGCGCAGGCACGTCCGATGCCATGCCAGATGTGGCGCCGGTGAACACGACCACCGGGTCGGTCACGAGGGTCGGTCCCAGCTGATCGAGGGCGGCAGCTTCGCCTACCGGACCAAGCGGAAGAACGAGAAGACCGACGGGTTCGAAACCGGCGTGATCGCGCACGGCCCGGACGCCGAGATCCTCGCCGCCCGATCAGGGCAGGTCAGGGCTGGCGTCTGGCGCGCAGTGCCTTGCGTGCTGGCTCCTGGGGAACTATCTTGTCGATGGTCTTTATGAAGAACAAGCGTTCCTATATAAGAACGGAGTCGCCCAATGTTCGACATGGTCGTCCGCGAGGGTGTCCTTGCCTACTTCTCCAGCGAGCACTGGGCGGAGACGTTCAAAGCGATGCAGCGGGGAGCCAGTAACCGGCACCTCCACACCTACGCTCAGAGCGCGATTCATCCTCGAGACCTGATCCCCGTGTTCCGGGCGTTCTTCGAGAACAGGGGGTTCGTGCAGCAGCGGCGCATCGTGCTTCACGTGCAGGACCGTGGGTACGCGAATATCTACAACATCCACCCCCGCACTGACATGCCGCACTCGGAGGTCTATCTCCGGTTCAACGACCAATCGATCCTCGAGCCGTCCGCCGTCGACCCCAACCCCGACACGAGCCTCGAATACTGGGACGACGAGTTCATGGCCAAGGTCTATGAGCGTCATCCGTGGCGGGATCCGAGTCCGTCGGAGGAAGAGGAGATCCGGGCATACTTCCACAGCAGGCACTGGACGCAGGCCTACGAGTACCTGATGGAGCTCGGCGCCTTGCACTGTCACGTTCCGGTCTGGACTTCGATCTCGCCGGAGGCGTTGGTCCGCATCGGCACTGAAGAGATCCGACGAGACGGATTCGATGTCGACAAGGCGGTCGCGGTGGTGTTCAACAATCTCGGCCGCGAGACGGGAAAGAACGTCTACCTGTCGCGATCGCCGGACATCACCCTCGAACTCGAATGGGCGTTCCGGGAGTCCGTGGTGATCGAGCCTCGCCACCCACACGTGACGCTTCGGATCGATGAGTCCCGTGAACAGGTCCACCTGGATCCTGTTCCCTACTTCCGGCTTCGCCCAGAAGACATCGAGTGGCTGAAGGAACGGGTCTGACCGTGGATCGGTCGTTCGACGTCGCCGTCGTCGGTCTCGGCAATATGGGCCTGGGCATCGCGCTGAATCTTCGTGACTCGGGCTACCGGGTCGTAGGTGTCGACCCGCGCGGTGCGGATCTCCCGGTCGAAGACCTCGAAGTGATGGACCACGTGGGTGCCTGGCTCGACGCCGAAGTCGTTGTGCTCTCGCTGCACCCCGACGTCACCGGCGAAGTCGTCCGCGCCGTGACCGAGCTCGACGGCCGCCCGTCGGTCGTAGTCGACTGCGGCACTGGTACGGCAGAACTCTCCAATAGCCTCGCTCAGGCGTGCACGGGGGCCGGCATCACCTACGTCGAAGCACCGGTCAGTGGAGGGCCGGCCGCTGCCCGAAACGGGACGCTGGCCATCTTCGTGGGCAGCGAGGAGGCGTTGTCCGAGGTCAGCAAAGGAGTGGTCGATGCGATGGGCGCTGCGGAGCGTCTCGGTCCGGTCGGTGCTGGACAGGAGGCGAAACTGATCAACAACCTGCTGGTCGGTGCGGCCTTCGCGGCCGTCGCGGAAGCATTCGCCCTCGCACGAGCTACTCAGATCGATACCAACGCACTGCTCACCACGCTGACACGCGGTGCTGCTGACTCCTGGGTTCTTCGGGACGCGTGGCCGCGGATGCTCGCGGGGGATATCGCGCCGAGAGGTACAGTCGAGCTTCATCGGAGAGACCTTGGGCTCGTCGGAGACCTTGCCGCGAACCTGGGGGTGGAGCTTCGGCTGAATCCGGCAGTTGCCGAAATGTTCGGTTCAGGCCTCGCAGCGGGACTCGGTCCTTACGCCCAACATGCGCTGTATCTACTTTGGGACGAGGGGGCGGTTCCTTCGCCGGTGGTCGGAAAATGACTGCCACGTCGTCGACGTCCGATGCGATTGGCCAGCCGCCGGGCGTCGTGGTCCCCGTTGACAGGCTGCGGGCCTGCGTTCTTCGCGCGTTGGCTGGTTCCGGGATCGGTGCGGATGCGGCTGCCGCCCAGGCCGACATGCTGATCGAGGGCAATCTGCGCGGCCGTCCGTCACATGGCGTCCAACGCCTCCCTACGCTGATCCAACGGATACGAGCCGGCCTTGCCCAGGCGACGCAGAAACCGGACCTGAACTGGCGCACGGAATCGCTGCTTGTCGTCGATGGCAGGCGTGGGCTGGGGCCGGTCGTTGGGACTGTGGCGTTGAAGGCGGCCATCGAGCGATGCCAGGAGTCTGGGGTCGTCATCGTCGCAATGCGCAACGTCAACCATCTCGGCATGTTGGCGCCCTACGTCGAGAGCGCCGCGCGTCAGGGGCGGATCGGGATCGGCTTCACCACCAGCGAGGCGCTCGTACACGCGTGGGGAGGGCGCGAGCCTCTGATCGGAACCAACCCGATCGCCGTCGGAATCCCGGGGGCTCCGGAGCCCGTGGTGCTCGACATGGCGACGAGTCAGATCTCCGCCGGTCAGATCATCGACCACCGCGCCCGCGATTTGCCCCTGCCGGTGGGCGCGGCTGTCGACCGTCACGGTGTGCCCACTACGGACCCTGAACAGGCTATCGAAGGTGCGTTGAGTCCGTTCGGCGGTGCGAAGGGTTACGGGCTTGGCTTGGCGATCGAGCTCCTCGTTGCCGCGTTGACCTCTACGGCGACAGGCAAGAAGGTCCTAGGCACGCTCGACAGCGATCACCCGAGCTCCAAGGGAGACGTCTTCGTGGTCGTCGACCCGGCCGTCGCCGACCCGGATTGGAACCCGGACCGATTCGCGGCCTATCTCGGACAGATTCGCTCGTCTGGGAGCACGTCCGAAGACGTGTTGATTCCGGGCGACGGCGCCCGGGCGCGTCGAGCGCGCGCTATGGCCGATGGCATCACCCTGCCCACCGATCTTTGGGCAGCCATTCGAGAACTCGCCGCGGGGGAAGACACAAGGAGGTGACACCCCCATGACGCTCAGTGTTGTCCGCAGCCCGTCACAGGCGTTCCTTGGCGAGCAGACGCGATTCCTGGTCGGTCGCTTATGCCGGCCGTTCGGCTCCCGAGTCCTCGTGATCGCTGATCCTGCGGTTGCTCAATCGGCAGCATTCGGCGACATCGTAGCCGCTCTGAAGGATTCTGACCTCGTCATCGAGTTGTTCACCGAGATACGTCCGGAGTTGCCCGTCGCCGACCTCGTGGCGGCGGTGCAGGTCGCCGAGGCATTCGGGCCGAGCGCGCTCGTCGGCGTCGGAGGCGGTTCCGCGATCGACCTCGCCAAGCTCGTCGCCGCGATGACGACACACGGCGGTGCACTCGAGGACTACTACGGCGAATCCCGCCTTCCTGGCCCGTCGGTTCCGGTCATCGCCGTGCCGACGACCGCTGGCACAGGGACGGAATGCTCGCCTGTCGCCGTGGTGACTGACCCAGAACTCGGCGCCAAGGTGGGGGTGTCGAGTACGCACCTCATCCCACGGGTCGCGGTCTGCGATCCGGTGCTCACCCTCACTTGTCCCAGGGCGGTGACCGTGCATTCCGGGCTCGACGCGCTCTCTCACGCCGTCGAGTCGTTCACCGCGCGGCCGCGTGCCGACGGCGAATGGGACCCCGTGACCGATGTCTTCATCGGCAAGAACGACGTCACTGACGACCACGCGATCACTGCGCTCGGGCTGCTCGCCGGGAACCTGGCTCAGGCCGTGGAATCGCCCGACGACATCGCTGTACGTGACCGTGTGATGCGCGGCAGCTTTCACGCAGGTGTCGCGTTCAGCCACGCAGGCAACGGGCTGGCGCATGCACTGCAGTACCCAGTTGGTAGCGACACAGGCACGTCCCACGGCCTGGGGGTCGCCCTTCTCCTGCCTTATTGCCTCGCCGACGCGCGGGACGCGCTCAGCGATGAGTTCGTCCGCATGTCGGTCGCAGTCGGTATCGAGCCCGATCCTGCCGGTAAGGCGTTTCTGCGCTGGTACGACGACCTCCTAACAGTCCTTGACATGCCGCGATCTCTCGCTGAGATCGGCGTCGAGCCTGCCGACCTGCCAGGTCTGGCCCGTCGCGCGTCCACCGGGACCCGCCTGCTCAGAAATCACCGCCGCCCCACCGACGAGCCGAGCCTGGTACGAGTGCTTGAACGCGCTTGGGAGGGCGACCATGGCTGAGCGGACCCAGGCCACGGCAGACGTTCATCACGAGCCGGCCGATTCCTCGGGAACGCCGCTCACCGGGACATCCGATGCGGTGAGGCGCGACAGAGGAGAACGCCGGTTGCGTAGAGGCCATCGGTCGCTCTGGCGAATGGCCGCAACACGCCTCGTCGCGCTCCCGGCGTCGCTCTTCGTCTTAGCGACCATCTGCTTCTTCCTGGTCAGCCTGATGCCAGGTGATCCGGCCGTTACCATCGCCGGCCAGAACGCAGCGCCGGAAGACATCGAAGCAGTGCGGTCCCGGCTGGGAATGGACCGCTCGTTGTGGGATCAGTACACCTCCTACCTCGGTAGTATCCTGCGGGGAGATCTCGGCCAGTCGTACTACAGCAATCAAAGCGTCGCCGAGGAACTCTTCCGGCGACTCCCGGCCACCCTCGAACTCATCGTTCTCGCGCTGGCCCTGGCCTCAGTCGTGGGGTTCGGCATCGGAGCCTTCGCGGCCTACCACCGGGGACGTCCGCTCGACGGCGCTGCGCGCACCGCGGTGACCGTCGTCCAGTCCATCCCTGATTTCGTACTCGCCCTCTTCTTCATCTACGTGGGCTTCTACCTGCTCGGAATCGCTGCCGCCCCCACCGGGAGACTCCCAATCGGCGAAACGGGCTTTGAGCCCATCACGGGGTTCGTCCTCATCGACGGCCTTCTGCTCGGCGACGCTCACATCCTGAACAGTGGAATCGCACGACTGACACTTCCCGTCCTCACCCTCGGAATCGTCTACTCCGCCTACTTCGCCAAGACGACACGGGCCGCGCTGTCCGCTGGCCTGGCAAGTCGACAGGTCGAGTTCGCCCGGGCATGCGGCCTGCCCGAACGCCAGGTGCTGCGGTACGCCTGGCTGCAGGGCCGGCCACCCATCATCACGTACTTCGCTGTACTTCTCGGCTTCCTGATCGGAGGCGCGGCCATCATCGAGACGATCTTCGCGTGGCAAGGCGCCGGCCAATGGGCACTGCAAGGAATCCTCAACAAGGACGTCCCCATCATCCAGGGATTCGTCCTCTTGACCGGAACGATCACCATCGTCATCTATCTGGGCCTCGATCTCCTACTAAACGCCATCGACCCGAGGACGAAGAAATGACGAACGCAGCAGCCGACAGAGTGAGGCAAGGCGGCCGGCTACGGCGCGCCCTGAACCGCGGATTCGCTCGCAGACACCTCGGTGTCGTCCTCGGCGGGACGGTGATCGTGGCGTTCGTGCTGGCCGGCGCGTTCGCGCCGCTGCCCTACAATCCCGTGGTCCCGGACGCCGCGGTCATCCTCCTGGGACCCAGCGCCGACCACTGGGCGGGGACAGACGGATCTGGCTTCGACGTCTTCTCACGAACCATCGCGGCCGCGGCCAACGACATCCCGACCGCCCTGCTCGGGACCCTGGCGTCGCTGGCGGTCGGACTGCCACTCGGCCTCCTGAGCAGTACCAACGGCCGCTGGTCGGACGCGTTCATGCGAGGGCTGGACGTCTTCCAGTCCTTCCCGATCGTCATCCTCTCCATCGTGGTGGTGACCATCTTCGACGACGCGATCACGGGGGTTATTGTCGCCATCATGATCATCAATGTGCCCCGCTTCGCGCGGCTCGCCCGCTCGGAGGCCGTCGTGCTGCGGCAGACACGGTTCATCGAAGCGGCACAAGCAGTGGGTGTGGGCACTCCGCGGTTGCTGCGCAAGCACCTGCTGCCGAACGTGTTGCCGGTAACGCTGGCCCAGACCTCGCTCGCCGCGGCGCACGCGATGGTGGTCATCGCCGCCCTCAGTTTCCTCGGTGCGGGCGTGACACCGCCCGAGCCGAGCTGGGGCTACATGATCCAGGAGGGAGCTCGGGCGATCACGATCGGAGCCTGGTGGGTCAGCCTCATGCCGGGTCTTGCGATCTTCATCGTGATCATGAGCTTCAATCTTATCGCCGATGGATTGCTCCTGGCCTCGGAGCGGAGTGACCTCGAATGACTCACGAACTGCAAACACCTGTCCTGTCGGTTCGCGGACTCACGACCGTCTTCGAGCGTCACCGTGAGCGCTCGGTCGCCGTCGACGATGTCTCTTTCGATGTGCCGGCTGGATCCTCCGTAGGGATCATCGGCGAGAGTGGCTGCGGCAAGTCGACTACCGTTCGCTCGGTGCTTGGTCTGCTCGACCAGAACGGCCGCACCGTCGCCGGAAGCGCGAGGTTCCAGGGGACCGACCTGCTCAAGTTGCGACCGCGGCAGTATCGAGAGATCCGGGGCCGCCGGATCGGATTCGTTTCGCAGAACCCTTTCGGAGCGCTCAATCCTGTGCTGCGCATCGAAAAGCAGTTCCACAACGTGATCAGCGCCCACCGGAAGACCACCAAGAAGGCATCGTATGAGCGGGCGGTGGAACTGCTCGAGGCGGTTGGCTTGAGCGACCCAGAGCGGGTGGCGCGCGGATACGCTCATCAGCTCAGCGGCGGCATGGCGCAGCGCGTCGTCATAGCCATCGCACTGTGCCTTGACCCCGACCTCGTCGTCGCCGACGAACCCACCACCGCACTCGACGCCACCGTTCAGGTGCAGATCCTCGACCTGCTGGCGAAGGTCGTCACCGGCGCTGGTCGATCACTCCTGATCGTGACGCACGATCTCGGAGTCGTGGCTCAGTACTGCGCCTCGGTCGTGGTGATGCATCACGGGCGCGTCGTGGAGACGGGACCGGTAGACCGGGTGCTGGTGACGCCTGATTCTCCGCACGCAGCCAATCTCCTGGCTGCGGTCAAATCGACGGCGCTTCAGGTGGAGGGTAGCGCGCTCGGTGGAGAGGGTCGGGAACCGGAAGGCGGAGGTGAATGATGCCGGTCGTCGAAGCAAGATCCTTGCGCAAGAGCTTCCACACTGCACGGGGCGTCACGGTGGCAGTGGACGATGTCTCGTTCACGATCGAGGAAGGCCGCACGCTCGGACTCATCGGTGAGAGTGGCTCGGGCAAGTCCACGACGGGGCGCCTCGTGCTGCGGCTGCACGACCTCGACGGTGGCAGCGTGCATGTCGACGGCACCGAACTGGGCAGCCTGTCCCGCGCAGAACTGCGGGCCAAGCGTGCCGCGATGCAGATGGTGTTCCAGGAGCCGTTCGAATCGCTCAATCCTCGGATGACGATCGGCGAGATCCTCGCCGAGCCGCTGCTGGTACACCAGCGCGATCTGACTCGGTCCGCACGTGAGGCGAGGGTGCTGCAGATGATCGAGGAGGTAGGGCTCGACCCGCTGCTAGCACAACGCCGGCCCCGCAGTCTGAGCGGCGGACAACAGCAGCGAGTCGGTATCGCTCGCGCCGCGATCAACAATCCTCGTTTCCTCGTCCTCGATGAGCCGACGTCATCTCTCGATCTGTCCGTTCGTGTGCAGATCCTCGATCTCTTGGCGAGATTGCAGGACCGCCATGGCATGGCCTATCTCTACATCTCGCATGATCTCGCCACCGTGAACCACATCGCCCACGACGTCGCGGTCATGCACCACGGCCGGATCGTCGAGGCGGGCAGCACCGAGACGGTGCTGAGGCAGCCGTCAGATCCCTACACGATCAAGTTGCTGGACGCGTATCTCAGCCCTGACCCGCGCATACGGCGGCGGCGCTATGACGACCGATCCTCCGTCGCATGACACATCTGTCCCGAGGTGACTGACAATGATCAGAACAGTGCGATCCGTTCTGCGTCCGGTCGGTGCCGGTGCCGTCGCCCTGCTTCTCCTGGCCGTCTGCGCGTGGCCAAACGTGGGTTCCGGCGACAGAACGTCCGCCAATGGTGAGGGCTTCGTCTACCTGACGCCGGCTGTCCCTCAACAGTTGGACATGTGGAACCAGTTCGAAGGGGACGGTAGCCGGATCGTGGGCTACGAAATGGGCTCCACGCTGGTGACACCGGATTCTGCCGCGATGCCGGATGCGGCTTGCGAGGAGCTACCTGGCACGGATGACCTCGAGCCCGGACTGGCCAGTGGCTGGACCGTCACGGAGAACGCCATCGATTTTACGATCCGTGAAGGCGTCCTGAGCGCCGCCGGCAACGAGCTGACCGCGTACGACGTGGAGTGGAGCTTCGAGCGCACGTTGGAGAACGGCGCCAACGGGACCTTCTCGGCCGGCCTGGCCAACTTCCGCGCAGAGGACCCTTACGAGGCAGTCGACGAGCGGACGTTCAGGGTGCACACGAACGGCCCGGTGACCATGAGCGTGGCGATCTTCCAGTATCTGACCTTCATGGTCCTGGATTCGGAGGAGGTGAAAGCGCACGCCACTCCTGACGACCCGTGGGGCAACGCCTACCTGCAGACCCATATACCCAACTTCGGGCCATGGGCCATCGAGTCGTTCACCCCAGGAACAGAGATCGTCTGGCAGCGGAACCCGAACTTCTGGAATGCGGAGAACGCGGGCGACTACGGACGCTTCATTCTTCGCGCGATGCCGGAGTCGTCGCTGCGTACTCAGGTCCTGCAGGTCGGCGAGGCCGAGTACGCCGAGAAGCTGGACTTCGCGGACTACTCCTTCCTTGAGAAGTCCGATGACGTCGACGTCATCAGCTGTCTCAGCAACTATCGCGACACCCTCGTCCTGAATCAGGCGACCGCGGAGCTCGCAGACCCACGTGTCCGCAGGGCCATCTCGCTGGCGATCGACCGCGATGTGCTCGTCCAGGGCCCGTACCGCGGCTACGGGTTCCCCGCCGACCACGGCGTGAGCCGGGTCTACCTCGACGGATCCGCCGCAGGCGCGGTCGAGTTGGATCGTGAGACGGCGAAGGAGCTCCTCGCGGAGGCCGGATACCCGGATGGCATCGACCTCGCGTTGACGATCAGCTCATCACGGCCGGGCGCGCACGCCCAACCGGTCGCCGTCCAACTGAAGGACCAACTGGCCAAGGTCGGTATCGACCTGACCCTCGAGGTCATAGGTTCGGCCAGCCAGTTCATCAATCGGTTCAACAAGGCCCAGTACGAGCTCATGCTCTACATGGAGCCACCACCAGTGGCCGACCTCTATTATCAAATGAATCTATACAACGCGAGTGAAAGCTATCAGAACACCTTCGGGTACCACGAGGCAGCCTTCGAGGAGGTTCTGGCGCAGCTTCGCCTCCCCTTGTCGGAAGCGGACTATGCGGCCGCTCGAGACCGGATGTCCGAGATTTCAGCCGACACGGTTCCAGTGGTCTATCTCGTTGACCGCGCGAATACCCATGCGTTCGCGTCTTCGGTGGACGGATATGTGAACTCGCCGACTGGAACGGTGAACGTATGGGCGTTGCGCAGTACTGCCGAATGATGATCGCGAAAGGGGAACAGATGACCATGACCGGTGGCCGAATCTGGCCGGACCTTCACCCACAGGCTCAGCGGTACCTGGACGCGCAAAGCGCGGGGGAGACGCGAGCGCCGCACGGCGGCAGCGTGGCGGCGGCGCGGGAGGCCCAGATCGAGGCGACCAAGCGGCTGGGCTCCGGGGCGCCGGACATCGGCTCGATGCGTGACCTCACGGTCGGTGGTCCCGGAAGCGAGGTCCGAGTGCGCGAGTACCGGCCGGCGGATGCGCCGGCCAACGACGCGCCGGCGGTCGTCTACCTGCATGGTGGCGGCTGGGTTGTCGGCGACGTGGACACCTACGATGAGCTGTGCATCCGCATCGCCAACGCCAGCGGGGGCGTGGTCTACTCGGTCGACTACCGGCGGGCTCCGGAGTGCCCCTATCCCGCAGCGGCCGACGATGCCGAGGCGGTCGTCCGCTGGCTCGCTGGCAACCAATCCGCAGCGGGCGTGGATCCGAACAGGATCGTGGTCGCGGGCGACAGCGCTGGGGGAAATCTGGCAGCGGTCGTGGCGCTGCGGCTACGTGACCAGCCGCTGCCCGACGGTGTCCGGCTCGCCGGACACCTACTCTTCTACCCGTGCATCGACGCGAGCCTCTCCACCGAATCGGTGGAGCACTATGCGGATGGGTACTTCCTGACCAGGGCTGGAATGGAGTGGTACTGGAATCACTACTGTCCAGACCCGGCTACCAGGATGTCGCCGGACGCATCCCCGATCAACGCCGTGTCGCTGGCCGGGCTTCCGCGGCTGGCAGTCGTGGTGGCATCTCATGATCCCCTCCGCGATGAGGGCTTCCAGTACGCGGAACGCGCCCGCGACGAGGGCGTGGACACCGTCTTCCGCGAGGCCGTCGGCCAGCTGCACGGTTTCATTCGCTGGACGGCGATCGTCGACGAGGCAACCGACACCATCGAATGGGTCGGCGAGCTCTTCCGGTCATGGTGGGGCGCGGTCGACAGCGACGGCCAGAACAGGGCCGGAGAATGACTACCAGGCATCCTGCCTCTCTCCGGAGGCTCCAGGAGCGGAACGGATTCGACTGGGGCCGCGAGCTCAACGACCCGCGCCGGCTGATCACGCGATACGAGCGCTTTTGCCGTAGAGAAACCTGGCTGGAGGGATTCTTCGAGGCCTTTCACAGGGGCGAGCTCACGGTCGATCCGGTGGACTTCGTGGTATCCGCACTTCGTGACCCGCAGGCTCCCGAGGTCGTCGTCTGGGACTCTGGGTGCGCCAAGCTTGGCCCGCTACGTCCCTTCGTGATTCCTGGCGGCCTCCTCGACCTGATCGTGTTCTCTCGACCGGACAGGCACGCATCGTTCAGTGATTCGGTGCATCGCGTGAGCTATGAGCAGCCCTGCGTGGTGATCGGCGGTCACACGGTCGAAGCCGCCGAACCGAGCGCAGCCGGGACCCTCGAACTGTCGTCGGCATACGTCTCACGCTGGACGGTCCTCGATGAGCGAGGCGGTGCGTGGTTCCCCGACGATCAACCGCACCGCTACGACGCTCAAGGTGTTCCGTATTTCTACGGACGGGCGACAACGGTACGGGTCCCGAGTGGGCCCACGCGTGTGCGCGTGGCGCGCGGCACCGAGTTCAAGGCCGTCGAGCAACTGGTTGACATTGCGCCCGATCGGACGATTGAACTCTTCGTCGAACCCGAGCGCATCCACAACGGATTGGCGCGCGGCTGGGCGAGTGCCGACCTCCACGTCCACCTGAACTACTCAGGCGACCATGTCAACGACATCGCGCGTGGACGGGTGGTGCGACAGGGGGAGGGACTGCACGTGATGAACCTCCTCGCCGCGAACTGGAACACTGATCTGATCTACGACGACATTCTGCTCACCGAGACCTTGCAGGCCAACCACGCGGACGACGACGGCACCGTAGTCGGCGTGGAGTACCGCAACAACCTGTACGGTCACATGACGGTGCTCAATCCCGATGCTCGACCGGAGCGTTTCCACACGGGTCATCCGCGCGCCACCCACGACGTAGACTGGCCGCCGAACTCTCAAGCGGCCGGCGCTTTCCGCGAGGGCGGCGCGTTCGTCACCTATACGCACCCCTTCCTCGTCGATGTCGCGGCCGCAGGCGGACTGGACGAGGTCTTCTCTCGTGCGCGGGCACGATCCTGCGAGGCTAGGGCGCTGGTGGTGGATGCGCCGCTCGGCCTGGTCGACGGCGTCGATGTCGTGGGCGGGCCGAACCACATCATCGGTTCAATGGAGGTCGTACGCCGCCTCTACAACTGCGGACTGCGCTTTGCCTTGACTGCGGGGACGGACGTGTTGCTGTCGTTCAGCAGTGCCTGGGGCGAGTTGTCGAATCCCCCGGGTTGGTTCCGCGCGTACGCCGAGATCGGTACAGAACAGCCGACGAGCCGACGCTGGCAGCAGGCGGCATCGGCCGGACGAACGTTCGTGACGAACGGACCATGGCTCGAGCTGACGGTCAACGACGTGGGGATCGGAGGTTGCGTCGAGGCCGGCCCAGGGGCGAGGCTGCAGGCGAAGGCCGAAGTGAGCGGCGCCGGGCTGGAGGAACTGCTCATCGTGGGACCCGACGGGCCGCTCGCCCGCTCGGAGATCGTCTCGGACGATGGCGCATCGTTGAGCGTGGAGCTCGCGGTCGAGTCCCCGACCTGGCTCGCGGCGACGGCACATGGCGGGAAGCGTGCCACCTTGTATGGCGACCAGCCTTCGGTCTTCGCGCACACCAGCCCAGTGTGGGTTCGTGTGGACGGGCGAGAGATCGCGCGCGCCGACGACGCGCAGTGGTGCCTGGACTGGATTGCTCGATTCCAGGAGCTGGTTCGCGCAGACGGCCGCTTCTCCGCGGAAGCGCAGTGGGATGACTTCGAGGCCGACTGCTCTCGGGCGACGCGTTTCTATGCTGCGATCGCAGGACGAACTACCTGAGCGCAGCGCTCACTCGACGACCCATCTCCTGGACCGTACGCCGCGCCGGGTAATCGCCGTCCACGACCATGGAATCGCGCAGCCCCGTCACGCTCACAGCGGCGATGACTTTGCCCGCTGCATCGACGACGGGCGCGGCGACGCAGACCACGTTCGGGTGTGACTCCTCGTCGTCCACGGCGAACCCGTTGGTGCGGGCAGCGATCACCTGCTCGCGGAGGATCGCGGGGTCGGTGACCGTTCGGAGGGCCAGCGGCTCGAAGGTCATGCCGCCGATCCACGAGTCGAGCGCATGATCGGTCAACCCGCTCAACAGAACCTTGCCCATAGCCGTAGCGTGAACCGGAAGACGACCACCGACCCGCGTGACGATCTGGATTCGGGTCTCTGAGTCCTGGACCTTGTCAACGTAGAAGACGTGGTAGCCGTCGAGGATGCCCAGGTTGCAGGTACAACCGGTCGCGCGCGACGTGGCAAGTAGCTCGGGACGGCCGGCCTCGATGAGTGCCTGCGTGATGTCGACCGCAGTTCCCAGCTCGAACACTCGCAGACCGAGCCGATAACCGCGATTCTGGTCGGGCACAAGGTAGTTGATGCTGACCAGGCTCTTGATGAGCGAATGGGCGCTCGTCTTGGGGATGTCGAGCTCGTTGACGATCTCAGCGAGGCGGACCCCGCGCCCGGCGGCTCCGACGTATTCCAGGATGTGCAGCGCCCTGGTGGCGGATCGGACCGAACTCGATGCGTCGGCGCCACCGGAGCCCGTCAGGGTGCTGGGGTGATCTTCCCCATCTGCAGAGTGCACACCAGCAGGATAGTCCGACATGATGGCTTGCCGATCACGCTCGCCAGACGGTCTTGAGGTTGCAGAACTCTCGAATGCCGACGGCAGCGAGCTCCCGGCCGAACCCGGAGTCCTTGATCCCGCCGAACGGCAATTCTGGGTATGACACCGTCATGCCGTTCAGGAAGACCGCTCCGGCATCCAGCGCCGAGACGAACCAGTCCTGCTCATCGCGATCGTTGCTCCACACAGCCGAGCTCAGCCCGAAGGTGGTCTGGTTGGCGATCCGGACGGCGTCCTGCCGATCCTGCGCCCGATAGACCGAAGCCACGGGCCCGAAGGCTTCCTCGCCGACCAAACGCATCTCGCTGGTCAGGCCGGTGACGACCGTGGGCTGATAGAACCACCCCGGGCGGTCCGGTGTAAAACCCCCGACAAGGACGGTCGCGCCCTTGGCAACGGCGTCGTCGACGAGCTCGGCGAGTTCGTCGCGGCCACCGCGGGTCGCTAGCGGGCCGACATCCGTCGCCTCATCGAGGGGATCGCCGACGGTGAGGTCGGCCATGTGCTTGACGAAAAGCCGGAGGAAATCGTCATGGACATCCGTGTGCACGATAAATCGCTTACCGGCAATACAAGACTGACCGTTGTTCGCCACTCGTGCGCGCACGGCCGTCTCCGCGGCAGCCTCAAGGTCGGCGCTCGGCATGACGATGAACGGGTCGGAGCCGCCGAGCTCGAGCACCGTCTTCTTGATCGACCTGCCTGCCGCCGCTGCGACCGAACGGCCGGCAGGCTCTGAGCCGGTCAGCGTCACGGCCGCAACCCTGCGGTCCGCGATCACCGCTTCGACGTCTCGTGCGCCGATGAGAAGTGTGTTCAGCGCGCCTGCCGGAAAACCGGCTCGTTCGAAGAGCGTGTCCAGGTAGATCGCAGACCGCGGGACGTTCGAGGCGTGTTTCAAGAGGCAGGCGTTGCCGGCCATGAGTCCGGGCGCGGCAAATCTCACGACCTGCCAGAGCGGATAATTCCATGGCATGACGGCGAGTACCACGCCGATCGGATGGTAACGAGCGAACGCCTGCGATGCGTTGACGGCCGAGGGATTTGCGAGGTGCTCGTCGGCGAGGAATTCGGCCGCGTGATCGGCGTAAAACCGCAGCGTCTTCGCGCACTTGTATACCTCCGCGCGCGACTGGGCGATCGGTTTCCCCATCTCGACAGTGATCATTCTGGCGGTGTCCTCGGCGTCACCTTCGAGGAGCTCGGCGGCCCGGCGCGTCCATCGTGCACGGTCCTCGAACCCGGTCACGCGCAACTCCAAGTGCGCCTGGGCGGCCTGCTCTACACGACGCTCGATCTCGGCGGCGTCATGGGCTTCGAACTCGTCCTCGCGGACGCCGGTAGCGGGGTTGATCGTTGCCAGCACCATGCGGGGGAGCCTACAGGACGATCGCTCAGTTGTTCATCCTTGGGTACGAGCGTTCCAAATGGAGAACGCTGGCCTTGGTGGCAGGGATGTCGACGAGATCTCAGGAAGACGTCAACGGAGCCGCCGACGGCCTGATTCTCAGCTCAGAGGCCAGGTGTGAAGGGCCGTCAGGGCAGCCGGGGGCGATGACCCCGGCGACAAACGGGCGGCGGCCGATGTAGAGTCCCTGCCATTCAACTTCATATCGCGCCGTCACGGCCCGCGCGGGAGAGTCCTCGCCCCACACAGGGTGAGGCGCCGAAGGAGCAAGACTCCCCAGAACTCTCAGGCACGAGTACCGCGCAGGCCAGGCGACTCTGGAAAGTCAGGACCCAGTTCGTCCTGCGCCCACGGTGCAAGCTGCTGACAAGGCGGCGAAGCTCTCAGGTACCGATGACAGAGCGGGGAGGTGACCAGGTATGGCATCACTGTGTCGTGGTGCCGGACAGAGGGAGCCTCCGACGTGGCCGCGATTCTTGAATCCGACGCTGCTCAACCTGCTTTCACCGCCCGCCATATCGGCATCTCTGCCGGTGACCGGGCGACGATGCTGGCCGAACTGGGCTTCGGCACGCTCGACCACTTGATCGATGCAGCCGTTCCAGCCGCCATCCGATCCACCCGCCGGCTGCGATTGCCACAGCCTGTGCCGGAAGCCGATGTGGCGGCGGAACTCGCCGAACTGGCCTTTCGCAACCGAGTGTCAGTGCCGATGATTGGGTTGGGTTACTACCCGGCTATCACGCCGGCCGTCATCCGTCGCAACGTGCTACAGGACCCAGCGTGGTACACCGCCTATACGCCGTATCAGCCGGAGATTAGCCAGGGTCGGCTGGAGGCGCTGCTGAACTTCCAGACCATGGTGGGCGACCTCACCGGTCTGGCCATTGCCAATGCGTCTCTGCTCGACGAGGGCACTGCCGTCGCCGAGGCGATGATGTTGATGCGGCGTGCGTCGGGGTCGTCGTCGCGGCTCCTGGTCGACTCCGACACGCTGCCACAGACGCTCGAGGTGCTGCGCACGCGAGCGGCGGCGATCGGGGTGGAAGTCGAGCTCATCGACGTGACGGACTTGCTGCCCGGCGGCGAGTTCTTTGGTCTCGTCATCTCCTATCCCGGCTGCTCGGGGGAGATCCGCGATCTGGCTCCGCTCGTCGTACAGGCGCACGAGCGTGGGGCCCTGGTGGCGGCAGCCACTGACCTGCTGGCTCTCACACTGCTCACCCCACCGGGAGAGTTCGGGGCGGACATCGCTGTCGGCTCCGCGCAGCGCCTCGGCGTCCCGCTGTTCCATGGAGGTCCACACGCCGCGTTCATGGCGGTGCGCAAAGGGCTCGAACGGCACCTGCCTGGCCGACTGGTCGGTGTCTCCGTCGACGCCGCCGGGAACCCGGCATACAGGCTGGCACTGCAGACACGTGAGCAGCACATCCGGCGCGACAGGGCGACCTCCAACATCTGCACCGCGCAGGTTCTCCTCGCAGTGGTGGCGTCGATGTACGCCGTCTACCACGGCCCGGCCGGGCTGACCGCGATTGCGCGCCAGGTCCACGACCATGCGACGGCACTGGCCGCCGGGCTGCGGGCTGCTGGGCATGCAGTCGTCACCGAACACTTCTTCGATACGCTCACGGTGCGTGCGCCGGGTCGTGGCGCGGCTGTCGTGGACGCGGCACACGAGGCCGGTCTGCTGCTCCGGCTGGTCGATGCCGATCACGTCGCGGTCGCATGCTCGGAGATCACGACGGCCGAGCACATCAGTTCTGTGCTGGCCGCATTCGGCGCAACCCCGTGTGCCGCGCGTCAGGAAACGGCCGGCGGACTGCCGGAACGGATGCGCCGCCGGTCCGGGTTTCTCACTCACCCGGTCTTCCACGAGCACAGGTCGGAGACCGCGATGCTGCGCTACGTGCGCCGGCTGTCCGGCCGCGACTTCGCCTTGGACCGCGGCATGATCCCGCTGGGCTCCTGCACGATGAAGCTCAACGCGACCACCCAGATGGAGGCCATCGGGTTGGCCGGGTTCGCCGACCTCCACCCGTTCGCGCCACCGGAAGATGTTGCCGGGTACACGCGGCTGATCAGGCAGCTGGAGACGTGGCTGGCTGAGATCACGGGGTACGCGGCCGTATCCGTGCAGCCCAATGCCGGCTCGCAGGGTGAACTGGCGGGGTTGCTGGCGATTCGTGCGTATCACCGCGACCGCGGCGAGGCCCGGCGGGACGTGTGCCTCATTCCCGCCAGCGCGCACGGCACCAACGCCGCCTCGGCCGTGCTGGCCGGGATGCGCGTGATCGTCATTGCCTCTCAGGACGACGGGGCCGTCGACCTGGCGGATCTTGAGGCGAAATGCCGCCAGCACGCGGACGAGCTGGCTGCGGTGATGGTCACCTACCCATCGACCCATGGAGTTTACGAGGACGGCATCTCCCGGCTGTGCGACCTCGTCCACGAATACGGCGGTCAGGTCTACGTCGACGGCGCCAACCTCAACGCTCTGCTCGGTGTGGCCAGACCGGGTGAGTTCGGCGGCGACGTCTCCCACCTCAACCTGCATAAGACGTTCTGCGTACCGCACGGTGGCGGCGGGCCGGGCGTCGGCCCCATCGCCGTCGCCGCACACCTGGTGCCGTACCTGCCCACCCATCCGCTTCACCCCGATCCCCGGCGCCGCCTCGGCGCCGGCACGATCAGCGCGGCGCCGTACGGATCGGCCGGCATCCTGCCGATCGCTTGGGCCTATATCAGGCTCATGGGCGACGCGGGCCTGACCGAGGCCACCAAGGTGGCCGTGCTCAGCGCCAACTATCTCGCTCGACGGCTGTCGCCCTCGTTCCCGATCCTGTTCGTCGGAGAGAACGGCTTGGTCGCCCATGAATGCATCCTGGACCTGCGACCGTTGACGGCCGCGACCGGCGTGACGGTCGACGACGTCGCCAAGCGACTCATCGACTTCGGTTTCCACGCCCCGACGATGAGCTTCCCGGTAGCAGGCACCCTGATGGTGGAACCGACCGAGAGCGAGGACCTCGCCGAGCTGGAGCGCTTCGTGGAAGCGATGGTGGCGATCCGCCGGGAGATCGACGAGATCGCGGCCGGGGTCGTGGCCGTCGAGGAGAGCGCACTGCGGCACGCGCCGCACACAACGGCGGCGGTGACCGGCGACGAGTGGAGCCGCGGCTACACCCGCGGACACGGCGCCTTCCCCACGGGCGCGTCGCCGGACAAATACTGGCCGCCGGTAGGCCGGATCGAGCAGGCCTACGGCGATCGGAACCTCGTCTGCTCGTGCCCGGCACCGGCCACATTCGAGAGCTGAGGACGCTGATGTCGAGGTACACCCCATTGACCGAACTCCACGAGGAGCTGGGGGCTTGGTTCACCGACTTCGCCGGCTGGTCGATGCCGGTCCGGTACGGATCGGAGATCGCCGAGCACGAATCGGTCCGCGAACGCGCTGGCCTGTTCGACCTGTCGCACATGGGGGAAATCGAATTGACGGGTCCCGAGGCCGGCGCGTCGCTCGACCATGCCATCGTCGGGCACGCGTCGAAGATTGGGATCGGGCGTGCTCGGTATTCGATGCTCTGCGCCGACGACGGCGGCGTCCTCGACGACCTCGTCATCTACCGCCTGGCCGACGATCGCTACCTCGTCGTTGCCAACGCAGGCAACGCGGCGGTGGTGGCCGCTGCCCTCCAGGACCGTGCTGCCGGTTTCGACACCTCAGTGCGCGACACCTCCGACGAGTGGGCACTGATTGCCGTCCAAGGACCGGCGGCGGCCGCGATCGTCGAACGGCTTACGTCGGTCGACCTGTCCGCGCTCCGGTACTACGCGATCACGACCGGATCGCTGACGGGGTGCGAGGTGCTGCTTGCCCGGACCGGCTACACCGGGGAGGACGGGTTCGAGGTGTACTGCCGCCCTGGCGACGCTGCCCGGATCTGGGCTGCTCTCACCGAAGCGGGCTCATCGGACGGCCTAATCCCCGCCGGTCTCGCCTGTCGTGACACGCTACGGCTCGAGGCGGGAATGCCGCTCTACGGACATGAACTGAACCCGGAGGTCACGCCGTTCGAGGCCGGACTCGGTCGGCTCGTGGCGTTCGACAAGCCAGGTGACTTCGTCGGCCGCACGGCGCTGGCTCAGCGTCGTGACGAAGGCGCACGTCAGGTCTTGGCCGGCCTGGCGTCGGCCGGTCGGCGCGCGCCGCGCAGCGGTTACACGGTGATCGACCCTGCCGGTGGGGTCGTCGGCCACGTGACCAGCGGCGCGCCGTCGCCCACCCTGGGCCACCCCATCGCCATGGCGTACGTCCCAGTCGGGCTGCATGAGCCCGGAACCAAGCTGCTCGTCGACATCCGCGGCAAGAGGGAAGCCGTCGTGGTCGTCCCGATGCCCTTCTACCGCCGTCCCTGACCCGTACCCAAGGAGACCAGACGATGTCCGTCCCCGCGCACCTGCGCTACACCCCTGAGCACGAGTGGCTCCTCCTCGACGGCGAGGTCGCCACTGTCGGGATCACCGCCTTCGCCGCCGACGCCTTGGGCGATGTGGTCTACATTGACCTGCCCTCGGTCGGCGCCGCCCTCATCGGCGGCGCCACCTGCGGCGAGATCGAGTCCACCAAGTCCGTCAGCGATCTCTTCGCGCCCGTCGACGGCACGGTCGTCGAGGTCAACGGCGAAGTCGTCGCGGATGCCGGGTTGATCAACTCCGATCCGTTCGGCGCAGGCTGGCTCTTCCGCGTCCGCGTGACAGCCTCGCATGACCTGCTCGACGCCGCCGCCTACGAGGCGCTGACGGAGGGTGAGGACCGTTGATGAGCCTGGATCAGCGGCTGGCGGACTTCGACCCCGAGATCCACGCGGCCATCCGTGCCGAACTACGCCGGCAGCAGCAGACGTTGGAGATGATCGCCAGCGAGAACTTCGCGCCCGTCGCCGCCATGGAAGCGCAGGGCTCGGTTCTGACGAACAAGTACGCCGAGGGCTACCCCGGCCGGCGCTACTACGGCGGTTGTGAGCACGTCGACGTGATCGAGCGGCTGGCCATCGATCGCGTGACGGAACTGTTCGGCGCCGAGTTCGCTAACGTGCAACCGCACTCCGGCGCCCAGGCGAACGCCTCGGCGATGGCCGCGCTGCTCGACCCCGGCGACACCATCCTCGGACTCGACCTCGCCCACGGCGGCCACCTGACCCACGGCATGCGGCTGAACTTCAGCGGCCGCCTCTACGACGTCGTGGCCTACCACGTACGGGAGACCGATCACCGGGTCGACATGGACGAGGTCGAACGGCTCGCCGTCGAGCACCGGCCGAGGCTGATCGTGGCCGGCTGGTCGGCCTACCCGCAGCACCTGGACTTCGCCGCGTTCCGGCGGATCGCCGACCTGGTCGGGGCGTATCTCATGGTCGACATGGCGCACTTCGCCGGGCTGGTCGCGACCGGCCTGCACCCGAGCCCGATCCCGCACGCCGACGTCATCACCACGACCACGCATAAGACGCTCGGCGGTCCGCGAGGCGGAGTGATCCTCACCAACCGAGCGGACCTGGCTAAGAAGCTCAACAGCGCGGTGTTTCCCGGCCAGCAGGGCGGGCCGCTGGAACATGTCATTGCGGCCAAGGCCGTGGCGTTCAAGCTGGCCGCGACTGAGGAGTTCCGGGATAGGCAGCAGAGAACGCTCGCTGGCGCGCGCATCCTGGCGGGGCGCTTGCTGGCCGACGACGTCCAGGCCGCAGGCATTACCGTCCTCACCGGCGGGACGCAGGTGCATCTGGTGGTGGTGGATCTGCGTCGTTCCGATCTCGACGGCCAGCAGGCCGAGGATCGGCTGGACGCTGTCGGCATCACCGTGAATCGCAACGCCGTCCCGTTCGATCCGCGGCCACCTATGGTCTCCTCCGGACTGCGCATCGGGACCGCGGCACTGGCCACACGAGGTTTCGGAGCCGAGCAGTTCCGCGAGGTCGCCGACATCATCGCCGGCGCGCTGATCGCAGCGCCAAGCGAGAACCGCCTAGGCGACCTGCGAGACCGGGTGGACCGGCTGGCGTTACGATTCCCGCTCTATCCGGGCATGTGACATGACTGTCGCGCCGGAGGGACGTCGGCTGCTGCGCACCGAGGGGCGCAACGCCGAGACGCCGATCGAGAAGAAGCCGTCCTGGATCAAGACGAAGGCGACCATGGGGCCGGAGTACCGGGAGCTGCAGTCGCTGGTGAAACGCGAGGGCCTGCACACGGTCTGCCAGGAGGCCGGCTGTCCCAACATCTTCGAGTGCTGGAAAGACCGCGAGGCGACGTTCCTCATCGGCGGTGACCACTGCACCCGCCGCTGCGACTTCTGCCTCATCGACACTGGCAAGCCCGACGGCCTCGACCGCGACGAGCCGCGCCGGGTCGCCGAGTCGGTTCAGGCCATGGGGCTGCGATACGCGACGGTCACCGGGGTCACCCGCGACGACCTCCCCGACGAAGGCGCCTGGCTGTACGCCGAGACCATACGCGAGATCCACAAGTTCAACCCGAACACCGGCGTCGAGATCCTCACGCCCGACTTCGCCGGCAAGGCCGACCTGCTGCAGCAGGTGTTCGACGCCGAGCCGCAGGTGTTCGCGCACAACGTCGAGACGGTGCCGCGCCTCTTCAAGCGCATCCGGCCGGCGTTCCGCTACGAGCGTTCTCTCGAGGTGCTGTCGCTGTCCCGCGCCGCGGGCATGATCACCAAGTCGAATCTCATCCTGGGCATGGGCGAGACCCGCGAGGAGATCTCCCAGGCGCTGGCCGACCTCCACGGCGCCGGGTGTGACCTCATCACTATCACGCAGTACCTGCGCCCGTCGGTGCACCACCACCCGATCGAGCGGTGGGTGAAGCCCGAGGAGTTTGTCGAGCTGCAGGCCGAGGCCGAGGAGCTCGGTTTCGCCGGGGTCATGTCCGGGCCGCTGGTGCGCTCGTCGTACCGCGCCGGACGGCTCTACCGGCAGGCCATGGAAGCCCGCACGGTTCGGCCAACGGGAGTCGCGTGATGGCCCTGAGCGCATTCGACATGTACTCGATCGGCATCGGACCCTCGTCGTCGCACACTGTAGGCCCCATGAGGGCTGCCGGGCGCTTCGCCCACGAACTGGTCGAGGACGGGCTCCTGACCTCGGTCGCGCGAGTCCGGGTCGAGCTGTTCGGATCCCTCGGAGCGACCGGGGTCGGCCACGGTACGCCCAGAGCGGTGATCCTCGGGCTAGAGGGCGAGGACCCGGCAACCGTCGATACCCAGACCGCACCGGCTCGGGAGACGTCCGTCAGAGCGAGCCGCGGGCTGCGACTCGCGGGCGCCCATAAGATCCACTTTCATCCCGACAACGACCTAGTCATGCACCGGCGCAGGTCGCTGCCGGCACATCCGAACGGCATGGTGTTCGTGGCGTCCGACGTCTCTGGCAACCTGCTGCGCACTCGGACCTACTACTCGGTCGGCGGTGGCTTCGTCGTCGACGAGGACGCACTCGGACGCGATCGCATCGTCGTCGACACCACTCCCGTGCGGTACCCGTTCAGCACAGCGGCGGAACTGCTCGACACCTGCGCTCGGGAAGGACTACGGATCTCCGACGTCATGCTGGCCAACGAGCTGGCCTGGCGTGCTGAGGACGAGGTTCGCTCCGGCCTGCTCCAGCTGTGGTCGATCATGGCGAGCAGCGTCGAGGCCGGATGCGCTCGCGAAGGAGTCCTCCCGGGTGGATTGCGAGTTCCCCGGCGGGCGCCTGCGCTGTTTCGTCGCCTCCGCGCCGGCACCAGCTCAGCCGACTCGCTCGAAGCTATGGACTGGGTCAACCTCTTCGCACTGGCGGTCAACGAGGAGAACGCATCCGGTGGGCGCATCGTCACTGCACCGACCAACGGCGCCGCCGGTATCATCCCGGCCGTTCTGCACTACTACGCGCGGTTCGTTCCCGGCGCCGACGACGACGGAATCGTTCGCTTCCTGCTCACCGCCGCAGCCATCGGCATTTTGTTCAAGGAGAACGCGTCGATCTCCGGCGCGGAAGTCGGCTGCCAAGGCGAGGTTGGGTCCGCGTGCTCGATGGCCGCCGGAGGCCTTGCCGAGGTGCTGGGGGCCACGCCGGCCCAGGTCGAGAACGCAGCTGAGGTCGGTCTGGAACACAATTTGGGACTGACCTGCGATCCGGTCGGCGGACTCGTGCAGATCCCCTGCATCGAACGCAACGCCATCGCATCCGTGAAGGCCATCAACGCCGCCCGCTTGGCGATCCACGGCAACGGCACGCACAAGGTCAGCCTGGACACAGCCATCAAGACCATGCGCGACACCGGGCGGGACATGCACGACAGATACAAGGAAACGGCTCGCGGCGGCCTCGCCGTCAACGTCGTCGAATGTTAGCTGAGCGAGTTCGAATCGGTGTGCCGTCTCGCCTGGAGTGGCCCCTCGTGGGGAGCGGAGCGCGGGTGGCTGGCGGGCGATGGTGGCGAGGCGATGTGCTTCACCTCGATCAAAGCTGAGGACGGACGACGCAGCGGAATCCCACGTGGCTGGTGGAGGAGTTGGCGGCCTGTCCCTGTCGGGCGGCCGGCCGGTAGCGAAGGCAGTACGTCGGCGCGCACAGGTGTGAGCCGCCCTTGATGACGTACCGCGCCGATTCGATGTCCGGCTGCGGTGCGCAACAGGAGGGGGCCGGGGGCTTTTCGCCTGGTGTCGAGTACCGGTCCGCGGTCCACTCCCAGACGTTGCCGACGATGTCGTACAGCCCGAAGCCGTTGGGCGGGTACGAGCGCACCGGTGAGGTGCGGTCGAATCGCGGTGTGTCGCGCCGCCACGGGAAGGGGCCCTGCCAGGTGTTGGCCATCGTGCGGCCGCGGGGCGAGAACTCGTCGCCCCACGGAAACACCGCGCCGTCGAGGCCCCCGCGGGCGGCGTACTCCCACTCGGCTTCGGTAGGCAGTGCCTTGCCGGCCCATTTGGCGTACGCCAGCGCGTCGGCGTGGCTCACATGGGTTACCGGATGCCGCTCGCGTCCGCCGACGTTGCTGCCTGGCCCCTCCGGGTGCCGCCACTGGGCGCCGGGCGTCCAGTGCACCACCGTCGCCAGTCGTCAAGCCGAGCCGCGTCGCGGGGACGTTCGTGCGTGACACGAGCGTGGCGAGGCTGTTTGGCCGTGGAGCAGAACCTACCTACCTTGTGGGGGAGCGAGGCTGATGAGGCCGCATCCGTACGCTTTGCCGTGCCCGATTCCCGTCTGTAAGGCGTCTGCGAAGGCGGCGGCGTCGGTGACGATGAGGTGTCCTTCGAACCGTACGGGTTCGAGTGTGATCGTGCCCTTGTCTTCGGATCGTTTCTGACCGGTCAGGGTGAGGCATGGCGATGGTGAGACGTCGGGTTGGCCGTTGCGTCCTGAGGGGATGACGAAGCCGTGCTGTTCGCCTTTGCGGATGAGCCATTCGAGTTGCTCTTCTGGCTTTTTGCGGGCGACGCGTTGGCCGTGGGTCCGCTTGCCGGTCTCGGGGCTTTTGGGGTTGCCCAGGCGGGGGATTGTGCGGGTGGGGTTGCCGATGAGCCGGAACGCGAAGCGGCGGCCGGGTGTTATCGCGTCGAGTACGGGTTGCAGGTCGCGTACCTGGGGTGCCTCGGTGAGGTAGTCGGCCGGGAGCCGGCTCCAGTCTGGTTTGGACTTGCTTTGCACGTAGGCGGCGAAGCCTCGGTGGATGCCGTCGAGTCTCCACAGCACGGCTGCGGACTGGCGGGCCGGGCTGTCGTTGGGGAGGTTGTGGAAGCCGGACATGACGGTGCGGTGCATTTCCCGGATGTCGGCGTGGTCGCGGCGGAACTCGCGTGAGTAGGTGTTGACCAGCAGCTTGCTCAGATACACGTGGCCGCCTCCGTGTTGATCAGCCTGTCCGTCAACGGCACGTGGCCGGTCCGGACGGTCCGGGTGGTGTAGCGGCGGTCGCCGTGTGTGAAGGAGAGCGGTAGGTCGGGCCGGATCTCCGCGGCCTGGTCGTCGGGGGTGCAGTCGACCACGGTCCGCAGGGGGTTGCGGAGCTCCTGACGCCGTTGGGCGGTGCGTATCTCGTCGCGATTCTCAAGCCAGGGATGGGTTGCCAGTACCTGTTCGATCGGCTGCTCCAGCAGTCCCAACCCGGTCAGATGTTCGCCGGGGCGCCCGCTGGAGACGATGGGCCGCGCCGGGGGGAAAGCGCGGCGGCCGAAGAACAGCGGCCAGATCGGATCGTGTAGGGCGGCCAGGATCTGGTTGAGCTTTTCCGGCTGTTGGTGTTGGAGCACGACGAGGAAGAGGGCGTCTGCCAGGTAGTAGCGGTGGCTGACGGCGGTGCGGTGCCCGGTGCCGGTGGTGGTCGGCACGTTCTGCACGGTGTGGAAGTCCCGCTCGAGGATGCCCTCTCGGTCGACCCGCACGCCCATGCGTAGCTGGGCGAGGTCGGCGATTGCCTCGTGGTTGTCGCGGGCGATGCCGAGCGCCGCGCCGAGCAGGCCGATGACGCCTGACTTGCTCGGTTCCCGGCCGGTGTCGCGGATCGAGCCGCGTGACCGGACGCCCCACGACTGCATGGGGGCGTCGAAGCAGAGCGCGAGTGAGTACGCCGGCACCGGTCAGTCCTTCGTGGCGGCGGCCAGGACGCGGGCCACCAGGTCGCTGCGGGTCTGCGCCACCTCGTGCGCGGCAAGACCATCCAGGTCGGCGGTGACCGAGGCCGCGACCACGCCGCGGAGGTCGTCGTTGCCGTAGAACCGGCGCAGCCGTTCGAAGTGTCCGAGCAGGGCGCGGGTGGAGCCGTCCATCAGGTCGGTATCCTGGATTGGGCGGAGGAAGGCGTTGGCGAGGTTCCAGGCGCCCCGGTCGCGGACCACGACGAGCAGGGTCTCCGGCGGGTTCAGCGCTGCCATCGAGTTCTGCTTGCCGCCGGGTACGGCGTCGATGAACGCGTTCAGCCAGGCGCTCGTGGCCCGGCCAACCAGGTCGGTGTCGCCGCGCAGGTTCTCGGTGAGCTTGTCCAGGTGCAGGTTGGCGTACCGGTAGTAGCAGGCGGCGTTGAAGTCGACCGTGCCGATCATGTCTGCGCCCGACTCGTCGTGCGGCTTCAGGTCGTCAACGGCGGTGTAGTAGTCGTACTCGTTGACCACGGCGTGGGTGGAGATCGCGTGCGCAACCTGGGATGCCGCGTCGACGTTGAAGTCCTTGTTGTCGGCGATCATGCGGCCGAACATCGCGACGTCGACCACCCGGCTGGCGTCGAGGATCCGGGCCGCCTCGGCGAGGGTTTGCTTGTCCGGCTTCGCCTTTGCCTGCTTCTCTTCCGCTTGCCGTTCGCCGTTGCTGGCTTTGGTGGTCTTTGCGGCGGCCTTGGCCCGGGCGGCAGCGTCTGAGGCGAGGCGGTCCCAGTCCTTCTCGCAGTAGTCGGCCAGCAACTCGGCTGCGGTGCTGCCGACGAACAGCAGGTACTGCGTCAACTGCTTCTTGTCGTCGACACCGAAGCCAAGCGCACGTAGACCGGCCTGGGCGATGGCAGCGGCCTCGGCCTCCTCTCCGCCTCTTCTCTTGGTAAGCAACTCGGCTGTGCTGGACACCAGGCGCTTCGTGCGGACGCCGGTCTCGGTAGCGGTCAAGCCGTAGTCCTGGAAGAGGAGGCGGGCTGCCCGCTTCAGCGACTGGCTGGAGATCCGCCCGCGCAGGTGGCCGCCGAAGGTCACGGTCTTGGGCTGGCCCACGTCGTCGCGGTTCAGGTTGCTGACCGGGAACGACTGGAGCAGGTGCAGTTCGATGATCACAGGGTCTCCTGGTTAGGCGTCGACCGGTTCGACGTTGGACTGTTCGGAAAGGTCCGCCTCGGCGAGCTCGGCCTGCTGGCTGGCGGGCCGGCGGTGGTAGTCGCGGGCCCAGCGCAGCCGCACCTTGTGCGCCTCGCCGGGGGTACGCATCTTGACCAGGTCGTCGAGGAGGAGTTGGTAGTCGATGGAGACGTCGTCGGAGCGGAGCAGTTGGATGGTCTGCCGCAGGTAGTGCGGCATTGCGGCCGGGTCGACGGACAGCAACTGGGTGAAGCGGCGGGCCGCTGACGGCCGGTCGGCCACGAGCAGCCGCATCGCCGACCCGATCGACCGTCCGGCCGCGTTGTTGGCGTGTGGGTGCAGTGCGAAGAGGCCGGCGACCAGAAGCCACAGTTCCTGCTCGCGCTCCGGTGGATTGTGGGGAAAGACCACGTCGTACGCCTCGGCCTCGTGTCGTTGGCCAGAGAACGCCCGCCGGAGCCGGGCCAGGGTCTGGCGTGCCTCGGCGCAGTGCCGCGGGTTGCCGGAGTTGAGGGCGTTGTGCACCCCGTAGAGATGGCGAACGAATGCCCGGCGCCGGCTGTCGGGGGTGGTGGGTAGTTCCAAGATTGCTGTCTCCTAGGCGACGTAGCGGGCGATAAAGCCGTGGTAGGCGTTTACGTGGTGGCCGAGCAGCCCGACGAACCTTCCGTAGCAGGCGCCGGCCACCTCCAGGTTTCGTCCCTGGCGAGGGGAGCTCTCGGCCCACCGTTTCGCGGCGTCCTCCGCGATCCGCCGCACATCATCGGCCCATTCCCTGGTGGCCTTCGTCGGGCTCTGGTCCGCTTCGAGGGCTTTGGCGAGGTCCCAGAGGAACCTGTCGAACGGCACCGCCAGGCTCGGCCAGTAGGCCAGTTCTAGGGACGGTGCCGCAGGACTCCCGTGAAGCTCTGCACGGTATTCACGTTCCATCTGGTTCAGCGCGCTGCCGACCTGGTCGGCCAGCTCGATGCTGTGCCCGATGATCCGGCCGGCGACTTGATGTGCGGCCTTGAGCAGGGCGACCGGGGCGGCGACGGCCTCTTCGAGGACCTGGTGGACGACCGTCGACTTGCTGTCCAGTTGCTGCCCGAACACCCGCAGCGTGTAGACGGCGTCGTCAGAGATGACCTTGCGTCCCACCATCCTCGCCACGTGGTCGAGCGTGGCCGGCCGCTGCCGCCGCCGCTCCTCGCTGAGTTCGGGAGCGAGGAACAGTTCCCGGCTGTGCCGCCAAACCCCTCGCAGGTCCCGTAGCCGGATCGGATACCACCCGGCCGCGGCTGCCGACTTCTGGCCCTTCCTGACCTCGGGCCGCCGGTATGCGGCCATCCACTCGTTGTCCTCTGGCGCGGCCTCGAGCCGGGTCCCTGGCGTGATGACCACCCGGTCCACGACCGTCTGATCGCCGACCTGCCGGTGTGCCAGCCAGACGCGCCGGGACGGCCAGGTCAACAGGTCCGTCCAACCCAGCGGGTGACGTTTGTCCGGCTCTGGTGCGGGCGGGTCGGCCTCCCAGACCGGGCGGTCCTTCGGGAACGTGTTGCGCGGCTGTTCGCCGTCCGGGTCGTACGGCATCAGGTTGAGCAGCAGGGTTTCCTTGAGGTTGCTGCCTTCGACCAGCACCATGCCGAACCAGTTGGCCGGCGCCGCCTGAGACGACTTCTCCTTCGTGTACGGCGACTTCAGCCCGCCCGGGTCGTATGCCTGCAATGTGACCAGCCACCGGGCGGCCTCGGCCGGCGCCAGCATGATCTCGTCCCGCGACGTGGTGTGGTCGAACAGCGTCGTGTTGTTTCCGGTCGACCGGTACGGCACCAGCTTCGCGGCGCTGGACGCGGCGACCGTCGCCACGGCCGGACACTGGAAGAACGGCCGCTGCTTGTCGAAGACATCGAAGCGCCCCGGGTGCTTGAGCAGGTAGTCGTCCAACTGCTGGGTCGGGAGCCGTTCGTTCCTCCACAACTCGGTCCAGCTGTTGCTGTCCAGCGGCTGGTATACCCGGCATGCCAGGGCCAGCACCAGCCGGTGAAGGGCGGCGGTCATCGGCGGTGTCTGGCCGATGACGTGTCGTATCTCGTGCGCCCTGTGGAACAGCGAGGTGAGGCTGACCTCCTCGAGCCGGCCGTCGAGACATATGACTGGCAGCCACGGCTCTTTCGTCAGGTCAAAGGAAGGCACGAGTCACCCGTCCCATTCGTCGTCGCGGTCTTCTGGGTCTGGGTAGAGGATCTGGAGGCCCCGGTCGTCGCTGTACCGCACTGGTAGGTCCCCGATCCGGCCGGTGCCGTCGCTCCGCACGAGGACGGGATGACTGGCGGCGAGCCACGGTGAGGCGAGGAACGCTGGCGGCACCGGGATGTCCTCAAGCACTGCCAGGATGTTGTGCGGGACGCCTTCGGCGGTCGTGACCCGTACGGTCGAGCCCAGGAGTTCGGACAGCAGCGCCTGCGTTGGCTCCTGCGTGGCGTCCAGGTCGAACAGGGTCTCACCCACCACCGGTACGACCTGATTGCCGACGGCGCGGAGGACCACCACGTCGATGCCCGAACCGGGCATGTAGTCGGGGGCGTCGTCAGTCACGGCGTGTCCTTCGACCGTCCGGTTTACGGGTCTGGAAGCTGTTTCTCGGGTGCCGGGTCAGGTCCACCAGTGCGTCCTCACTGGTTGGCTGGGGCAGGAACAGGTTTCGCGCCATTGCCCGGTCGGCGTCCCGAGCTCGCCGCATCGTTTCGACCGCCTTCATCCAGCGCTTTTCCCAGCCCGGTGGGCAGTCAGCGGCACTGTCGGCTTCCGGGTAGACGGCGTCTACCAGCGCCGGGACGTCGTCCGGCAGCCGCAGCCGCGTACGGTCACGCAGCAGCGCCCAGGTCCGCAGTAACACCAGGTCGTGGTAGACGTTCGTCGTGTACGCCGGCCACCGCGGCCCGGCCTTGGACTCGGTGACACCGACGAGGAAGAGCGTCGGCGGAGTACGCGGATCCGTCGCGCGGAACCGGTGCAGTCGCCCCGCCCGCTGGATCAGGCTGTCGACGGGGGCGGGATCGCTTGCCATGACATCGAAGTCCAGGTCCAGGCTCTGTTCGAGCACCTGCGTGCCCACCACGATGTACCCGGCCTCGGGAGCGCGCGTGCCACCGCGCCCGAACATCGCCTTCAGCTCCGCCTCGATGGCGGCCCGTCGCCCCTGCGGCAGCTGGCCGGTGATCTCCACGATCTTGGGACGCTTCTGCTCCGGCAGCGCGTCAACCGCATTCCGCAACGCGGTCACCGTGCTCGAGATGCGGCGGTGAAGATTGTGGATGATCGCCACGCCCAAGCCCTCCGCGGCGTGCCGCAGCGCCCACTCGACCAGCTCCTCGTCGGCCAGCTGCGTCAACGCGACTCGGCGGTTGGCGTTCGTCTGCGACGCCACGGCCTCCACCAGCTCTGGGACACCCCACCCGTCGAGCCAGAGCGCACGAGGGTAGCCAGCATCCGGCAGAGCGAGGTCGACCTGGTTGGGGCGGCAGCGGCGGGCGCCGGCGTACCAGGCGCGCACCAACTCCTCCCGCCGTGTCGCCGGCAGCGTCGCCGACAACAAAATCACCGGGACCTCGAACCAGCCCAGCCACCACAGCAGCCGGTCCAGCAGGGTCGACATGTAGACCTCGTAGCCGTGGACCTCGTCGAGAACCAGGACTCGGTTGGAGAGTCCAACCAGAGGTACGGGTGCCCAGCGTGATCTGATCCCGCCCCGTAGCACACGGTCGATCGTGCCGACGGCGAGCGGCGCGAGTAGCGACCGAAACCGCGTGAACCACTCCCGTACCACCTCGTCCTGCGCACCGCCGGGCCCGTCACCGCCGACGTCCACCGGGCGGATCGCCTCGGTCCGCGTCGCTCGCCTTTGCGGGTCGGCCAGATACTCGGCTGCCGTACCGTGCAGGAGCTTCACCGGCAGAAGGCTGTCGAGCCTCTGTAGCAGATCCTCGGCCTCCTGGAACATCTGGTTACTGGTGGCGCGGGTCGGCATGGCCACGAAAAACCCCGCCAGGCCAAGCTTGCCGAGCAGGCTGACAAGACTCTGTAGGGCGGCCTTCGTCTTGCCCTCACCGGTCGGTGCCTCGATGACAAGGATGCCGGGACGTGTCTTCGACCCGATCAGTCCCTCGACCGCAGCCTGCAACGGGCGGGGCTGTTCGTCGAAGAGTCCCACGAAGGTGTGGTCCACCGGTGGCATCCAGGTGGACCAACCCAGTCGGTCGACCACCTGCTCTCGGGCCCGCTCACGGGAGACCTTGAGGTACCCAATGAGGTCGACGTCGGCACCCGCGTGCGTGCTCTTGTCGATCGAACCGGAGGCGATCCAGTCACTTACGGTCGTCAGACCGGCGAGCGCGACGGCGGCACCCGTCCCGATCTCCACCTCGGACCAGGGCTGTGTCCGAGGATCCGGCAGCTCCAGCAGCTCCGCGGTCTGGCAGACCAGCGCCTCAACCCACCCGGCCCACAACTCGCCGCCGTTGTCGAACCTGGCCAGGGCGGCGTTCTGAATGGACAGGTCGGAGAAGAAGCTGCCGTGATGCGCACCGAGCACCTGACCCAGCATCAACGCGGTCTGTGCGGAGGCATCCCACTCCTCAAGCAGCCTCCGGACGTGATGGGCCGTCAGGATGCCGTGGAACGTGTCGGTGCGCCCGCCGAGCGTTCGTCGACTGTGGAGGCGTTCAACCGCCGCGGCCGCAGACTCCGGCAGCAGCTTTACCGCTACGTCCGCCCGCACGGCCTGGAACGCCGGCGAGAGCTTGCCAAGATCGTGCAGGCCGCACAATAGCGCCACCCACCTGCAGGTGTCGCCACCGAGCGGTGCGAAAGCCTCCGACAGCTGAGCCCGGCAGCTAGGCCCCAGCAACCTCTCGTAGAGGATCTCCGCGACCGCAGCGGTATCGATCGTGTGGCAGATGAGCGGATGAGGGACCGACTCCTCACCCTGCCTCGCCCGTCCGGCCTTACCCCAGAAGACTCGTACGTCGGATAGCTCTCGATCCGGCACAACACCTACCACTTCGGCTCGTCGCCTCAGGGCGCGAGGGCCCCCTGTGCTTAACGCAAATCAAGATCACACAGCGTTACTGCCTACTGTCGGACGCTGAGAATGGCGTAACTCGACAAGCCCTCCAAGGCCTTTGTCGAGTTCATGACATTCGGTTGGCGGTTCCTAGTCGGGCCGCGCGATTAAAGAGGTTGCTCATCCTCAGTTGACGGGAAGCGCTTGTGTGCTGCTCGTCGTTCGAATGCTTGCGTCAGGTGTGCCAGGCGGCGATCTCATGGTCTTGGTATGTGTGCTGCAGACAAGGATCCGCAAGTCGTGATGACGACAGCGGCGCTGTTGCTCAGGGCGCAGGGGAGTGCAGAGGATCTTGAACCTGGCCTGGACTGCTCCAAGTTCCGTGAGCGGCTGCGAGCGGTATTCGCAGCCGATCCGTATGCGGACCGGGTGCGGCACGACACAATCCACTTTTGTCAGTGTTTGGTTGTGCGATCAGAGTTTGTCTACATGACGGCACCAGTGACAGTGCCGTCGCTTATGTCATGCGGGTTCGGCGTACCTCCGCAGTGAGGTGTGTTTGGCGAGGTTGTCGGTGATCGCGACCGAACAAACAGACATCTTACTCTTAACTGGTCGTTTGATCGTTTCCTGTGGTGGATTACCGTATTCGCCATATCAACCGAGGCCAGCGGTGGCAGGAGGAGGAATCGTCACTGTCGCCTTGGTTCATCCCCGCGCGCGATCCAATCACTTACGGCGTTAGCGCCCGCTGCTCCTTATGGAGGGCCTCGAGTGCATTGGGTGGGTGGCTCCCCAAGTTGATGCTCGATTGCCTCCGCCTCGCGTCGAAGAAGGGAGAGGATTGGCGGGCTGCTTGGGCAGTTTGGTTGGCCACGACCTATCTGGTCCTGTTCTGATCTCGCGGGTGTGGATTTGTGGCTCTGGTGGCTGTTGTTCGAACGTTCCTATCTGATGTTGATGTGTCTCGGGGATTGTCGAACTTTGAAGGAAACTCCTGTTGGAGGCATTGACAGCAATCCCCGATGTGGCGCAGTGTGACGATCAGTTTGCTCGGTGTGTATGGGGAGGCGCCGTGGTGGCTGGCCGGTCTGCGTGGCTGGGTTCGGTTCGGGTTTCGCGGTCTTGGGTCAGCGTGGCGGCTGCCGTTGTGTTGGTGGCGTCCCTGCTGAGCGTGCCGGCACGGTCTTGGGCGGCGCCGCGGGCGCCGGATTCGGGCCGGCCGGCTGCTGTGGATGAGTCGGTGGCGGTGGCGCGGGCGGCGGCGTCGAGGCAGCGGGTCGAGGTGGAGACGCTGCGGGATGAGCACAGCTTGACGTTCGCGCGGCCGGACGGGTCGTTCGTGACGGAGACGAGCCTGCGTCCGCAGCGGGTGCGGCGTTCTGACGGGTCTTGGGCGGCTGTCGATACGACGTTGCGCCGTAACGGTGATGGCACGGTGTCGCCAGCAGCGTCTACGTTGGACGTGCGGTTTTCCGGTGGCGGTTCTGGCCCGTTCGCGGTGATGCGGGATGGCAGTCGGCAGGTGGGTTTGCGGTGGCCGCGTGCGTTGCCGGAGCCGATGCTGTCTGGTGATACGGCCACGTATCGGGATGTGTTGCCCGGCGTTGATTTGCAGGTGCGGGCGGATGCGGACTCGTTCACGCATCTGTTGGTGATCCGGTCGGCGAAGGCCGCCGACAATCCGGCGGTGTCGCGGATCGCGTTGGACACGGAGTTGTCCGGGGTGTCGCTTCGTACCGAGCCGGGCACTGGTGTGGTTTCGGCGGTCGATGGTAGCGGGGCGGTGGTGTTCGAAGGGCCGACACCGTCCATGTGGGACTCCCGAACGACGCCGCCGGCAGAGGCTTCGCCGTCGCGGCCGTCGGAGGGGAAGCAGCCCGCGGACGGTCCGCCGCCGCCTCCTGTGGAACCGCGCGAGGGTGCGGTGGCTGCGGAGGTGTCGGCTGGGAAGCTGACGTTGGTGCCGGATGCGGCGATGCTGGACGATCCGGCGACGGTGTTTCCGGTGTTCGTGGATCCGACGTGGACGAAGAAGACGGCGTCGAAAACCGCGTGGACGGTGTTGCGGCAGACCTGGCCGAACAACTCGTATTACAAGGCCTCGTCAATCACGAGCTCGGATGGGAACTATGGGGTGATGAGGGCCGGGTACAGCGACTGGGAGAGCCCGACGGTGCGGGACCGGTCGCTGTTCTCGTTCGACATCAAGCCGTTCGCGTACAAGCACATCTACAAGGCGACGTTTTCGCTGTCGCAGCAGTGGTCGGGTGCGGCCTGCGGCTACACCGGTGCCCGCCGGACGGAGTTGCGTTGGCTGAAGCAGGGGTTTTCAACGTCGACGGTGTGGAACACGAGCTGGAATACGTCGGGGTCGGGGTGGGGTGAGGTGCTGGGCACCTCGGACGCTGTCCAACGGTATGGGCATTCGTGTAATCCGCGGAAGGTCGAGTTCAACGTGACCGGCAAGCTGGCCCAGTTGACCGCGAAGGGCACGGGAGGGCTGAACCTGGGCCTGCGGGCGAAGAACGAGTCGGACCGGTACGGCTGGAAGCGGTTCAAGAACGATGCGGCCCTGTCGATTGAGTACAACTCGAAGCCGAACGCGGCCCGCGACCTCAAGGTGACGGGGAAGGCGTGTGCGAGCGGGGCGGGGCGGCCGTATGTGACGACTGCGACGCCGACGTTCACGGCGACGGCGAGCGACCCGGACGCGGGCCAGCAGGCGTTGACGACCCGCTTCTACTACTGGCCGCAGGGGCAGGCGCGGGGTACGGCGTATGCGCAGGGGACCTCGGCGAACCCGGCGCCGGTAACCTCGGCCGCGACGCCGGCGCTGGCGTCTGGGACCACCTATGTGTTTCAGGCGTACACGTTCGACAATGTCAACGACGGTACGTGGTCGGGTACGTGCGAGTTCACGGCGGACTTCGTGCGGCCGAACGGCGCCTCCGACATCACGTCGACGGACGGCGTCTATCCGGAGTACAACCCGGCCAACCCGAACCAGCCCGGCAGCGGGGGTGTGGGCTTCACCGGCACGCTGCGGGTGCACGCGCCGGCGTCGCTGCCCGCGGATGTGGCGTACTACCGGTGGACGCTCAACAGTGCGGTCGTGCCGGACAAGAGCGCTCGCGTGAGCGCCAACGCGACGACCAAGAATGCCGACATCACCGTGCGTCCACGCAAGGACGGCGTGAACGTCGTGCGGGTGTGGTCGGAGGACTTGGCCGAAAACCTCTCGAATGCGCCGGTGACGTACGAGTTCAAGGTGGCATCGGGGTCGGGGCCGGCGGCTGAGTGGACGTTCGACGAGGCCAGCGGCAGCGCCGGCGATGTCACCGGGCACGGCAACACCGCCGCCTTGGGCGGCAGCGCGGGGCGAACGCCTGGCCGCGCTGGTGTGGGTACCGCGCTGTCGTTGAACGGCACCACCGGCTACGCGGCGACCGCAGGCACGGTTACCCAGCCACATCCGACGACCGGGGTGCCCGTGCCGGTGGCGCCGAACGGCAGCTTCACCGCCACGGCGTGGGCGCGGCTGTCGGCCACAGGTGGCGGGGTCGGCAACGTGGTCAGTTACGACGGTGCGAACAACCACGCGTTGCGGCTGGCGTACAACGGCGGTGACAACAGGTGGGTCTACCGGGTGGTGCCCACCGACACCGCCGGTGCCCCGGGCTCGACGCTGACCAGTACGTCGGCCGCGGTTTCCGGGAAGTGGACGCACCTGGCCATGGTGTGGGACGCACCCGCGTTGCAGATGCGCCTGTATGTGAACGGGGTCCTGGAGGCGACGCATTCGACCACGGCGGCCTGGGCCCCACACAGCAACGGCAGCCTGCTGAGTATCGGCCGGACCAGGACCGGCGCCGGCACGTTCGGGCAGTTCTTGAACGGAGCGGTCGACGACGTGCAGGTCTACAGCTTCGTGGCGACAGCGGGGGAGTTGGCCGAGCTGGCCAAGCCGTTGGCGCCGCTGGTCACCTTCCCCGGCGGCAGCACCGCCACAGTCGGCGACCAGGTGCAGGTCCGCTTCGACGCGCGCGGCGACAACAACGTCACCCACATCAAGTACAGCGTAAACAGTGCCACGTTGAGCCAGACCGTCGCCTTGGCCAGCGCGGGCGGCATCGCCACGGTGACCGTTCCTGCTACCGCGGCCGGAACCATGACGGTTTTCGCCGCCTCGCAAGCAGGGGCCGGCGGACCCGTGGGACCGCACGAGAACGCCACGATCGAGGTTCTCGGCTCGGCAGCCATCAGCGGGCGGATCTTCGACGCCATTACGTTGCTGCCCCAGCCCGACGCCGAAGTCCGGCTTGAGCCTGGCGGGGCGACCGTCATCACAGGCGCCAACGGCATTTACTCGTTCACCGGGCTGATCCCAGGTGACTACGTCGTGGCTGCCAGCTTCGGCGGTGGCTGTGGCATCGCTGCCAGCACCGAGGTCACCGTCACGACCGCGTCCGAGGTCTACCTGTACATGGAGCCAGCTACGGACAGCTTCGGGTACGGCTGTCAGGTGTTCGACCAGCCCTTCACCCCGGTCACAGGCACGGCGTTGCCCCTCAACGGGGACAACAACGTCACCCAGGTGACGCTGCCGTTCGCGTTCCCCTTCTACGGTCAGTCGTTCACCAGTGCCTGGGTGGACACGAACGGGATGCTGACCTTCGAAAACCCCGGCTCGTCCCGGCCGAACAACTCGACCACCATCCCCAACGCCGCCGCGCCAAACGCCGTCATTGCGCCGTTCTGGGACGACCTGGTTGTCGACGGGGCGGCCGGCATCCACACTGATACCGTCGTGTCGCCATTCCGGCAGTACATCGTGGAGTGGCGCAACGCGCATCGTGCGGGCAACACCGCCGAGCGGATCACCGCCCAGTTGACCCTCGACGAGAGCGGCGCCATCTTCTTCAGCTACACCGGTCTCAGCACGACCAGTGACCCCGAGCGTGGCGGTGAAGCCGTTACCGGTATCGAGAGCCCCGGGGGCATGGTCGGCCTGCAATACTCTTTCCTGGATCCGGTTTTGGCCGACGACAAAGCCGTGGCGTTCCTTCCACCGATGCTGTCGAACCCGATCCAGCTGGTCGACCTGACCGGCACGGTCACCGACGCTGCCACCGGCACCGCCCAGCCGGGCGCTGTTGTCACGGTCGAGCAGACTGGCCAGACGGTGACCGCCGACGCATCCGGCAACTACGCGTTCGCCGACCTGGAGGCAGGTTCATACACCGTTTCGGCTCTCAAGGGCGAACACTGCGGCAAGGTCTTGCACCTGGACGTCGATCTGTACGAACCGTCCGACGTGGACCTGCCACTGACCCCGCTGGCCGACGCACACGGCAACACCTGCCACTCCGGATCAATCACGTTCACCCCGGCCAACGACGCTGTGCTGCCGCTGACCGGAGACGACGGCAAGACACAGGTCACGGTGCCGTTCCCGGTTTCGCTGTACGGGCAGTCGTACACCACCGCGTGGGTCGACATCGACGGCCTGGTCGCGTTCGCCCCGTACACCGGTACGCCGTGGCAGCCTGCGGAGCTGCCGTCGGTGGAGCAGCAAGGCCAGCCGAACGCCGCCGTGTACGCGTTCTGGGAGGACTGGGTCGTGGACGCCTCCGCCAGCGTGCGCACGGCCACCACCGGATCGGCACCGAACCGCCAGTTCGTCGTCGAATGGCGCAACGTCCACAGCTGGGCGGAACCGTCCGCCCGGGTCACCTTCGAAGTGGTCTTCCACGAGGGCGGCGACATCCAGGTCGCCTGGAACGACATCGACCCGGCCAGCGACCGCGAACGCGGCTCACTCGGCGCGGTAGCGATCGAGAACGCCGACGGCACCATCGCCCTGGTGCACTCCTACAAGCAGACGGTGCTGGCCAGCGGTCACGGAGTGCGGTTCACACCGGGGCCGGCACCGATCGGCGACATCTCCGGCACGGTGAGCTGCGCCGGCGCACCGGCGAGCGGAGTGAGCGTGAAGGTCGCCGGCCGCACCGCCACCACCGCGTCCGACGGCACCTATACGTTCGCCGACGTGCCCGGCGGCCCCTACACGATCCTGGCCACACCTGGCGCGGGCAGCGGCTGCTACGGCACCGCCGCCGAACCGGTGACAGTATCCGCCAACCAGGCGTCCGTTGTGGACTTCGACCTGCCAGCCTCGTCCGGCACCCGGTACACGGTGACGGAAGGACCGCGGACCTTCGTGCCCGCCAACGCGACGGTGCTGCCGAACAGCGGCGACGACGGCATCACACAGGTGACGCTGCCGTTCCCGGCCAAGCTGTACGGGCAGTCGTACAACACCGCATGGGTGGCGACCGACGGCGTGCTGTCCTTCGAGGAGATCACCAACCAGCCCTGGGATCCATGGCCGCTGCCGTCCGAATGGGACAGCAACCATCCGAACACGGCGGTGTACCCGTTCTGGCACGACTGGGTAGTGGACGCCTCGGCCAGCATCCGCACCGCCACCACCGGCACCGCCCCGAACCGGCAGTTCATCGTGGAATGGCGCAATGTGCTGTCTTTTCAGGACACCGCCAACACGCGGGTCTCGTTCGAGGTCATCCTGCATGAACAGGGCGATATCGAGATCGTCTGGGATGGCGTCGACGTCAACTTCTACGAGCAGGGCGGCGAGGCCACCGTCGGTGTGGAGAACGCCGACGGCACCCTCGCCGTGCAATACACCTACCGGCATCCCGTGATCGTCAACGGGCGCGGCCTGCTGCTGCACCCAGTCACCAGCTAGCCACCTCCTTCTCGTCCCGCCCTCAAGGCCCCCGCACTCGGAGGTTCCGGTGAGACCGCGCCCGTCCTCGACGTACCCTATCCGCCGCCCCCTGCGGTACCGTCCCCGCTTGCGCGCCGTCGTGGCGGCCGGCGTCACCACCGTCGTGCTCCTCGGCCTCGCGCAGGCGCCCGCCACAGCCGCGAAACCCCCTGCACCGCCGGCCGCCAAGGACGTGCCCGACGTACCGGTCAAGGCGGTCAAGCCGCAGCCGGCACCGCCGGCCGCGCCGGTCAAGAGCGCGCTGGACGCGCCGGACCCGGTGTGGCCCGCCGCTGGTACGGCGCAGGCGACGCTGCCCAGCGCGGCCGACCGGCGAGCCACCGCCGCCGGCCCGACCCGAGCCGGCACCCTGCCCGTCCTGGTAGACCACCCCGGCGCCGGCAAGACCGCCCCGGCACGAGTCGAGGTTCGCGTCTACGACCGCGCCACCACCGATCGTGCCGGCGTCCGAGGGCTGCTGCTGCGAGTCGGACCCTCCGCGGGGGAAAGGGCCGGCGGCGAGGTCGCCGTCACCGTCGACTACCGCTCCTTCCGCACCGCATTCGGCGCGAGCTGGGCATCCCGCCTGCGCATGTACCTCCTTCCGGAGTGCGCACTGTCCACCCCGGACAGCGCGGCCTGCGCAGCGAAGCCGGTGGCCTCCTCGCGCAATCGGGCTGGTGCCAACCTCGTCGACGGCGCCGTCCCAACGGCCAGCGCCGCGGGCTCGCTGGTGGCCTTGATGGCTGACCCGTCCGGCCCGTCGGGAGACTTCACCGCCACTTCACTGCAACCCACGTCGTCGTGGACCGCAGGCGGTAACTCCGGCGCGTTCACCTGGTCGTACCCGATGCGGGTGCCACCGGTTCCGGGTAACCTCGCGCCAGTCGTGCAGTTGAGCTACAACTCGCAGGCGGTCGACGGCCGGCACGCCGCGTCCAACAACCAGCCAGGCTGGGCCGGCGGCGGTTTCGACCTGTTGCCCGGCGGTTACATCGAGCGCAGCTATCGTTCCTGTGCCGACGACAAGACTGGCGGAAACAACAGTCAGGACACTGGTGACCTCTGCTGGGCCACCGACAACGCGGTACTCAATCTCAACGGCACCAGCAACGAGTTGGTCAAGAGCACCGGCAACACCTGGCGCCTGCGCGACGACGACGGCTCACGGGTGACCCGGGAGACCAGCGCGGGCAACGGTGACAACGACGGCGAATGGTGGGTTGTCACCACGACCAACGGCACGCAGTACTGGTTTGGCCGGCAGGTGCTGCCCGGTCGTGGCACGAACGACCCGGTCACCAACTCCACCTGGACCGTGCCGGTGTACGGCAACCACGCCAACGAGCCGTGCCACGCCAGCACGTTCGCCACCTCCCACTGTGTGCAGGCGTGGCGGTGGAACCTCGACTACGTCGTGGACCTTCACGGCAACTCCGCCTCGTACTGGTACACGACGGAGAGCAACAAGTACGGCCGCAACGGCACGCCGTCCGACACAGTGTCCTACATCCGGGGTGGGCAGCTGGCGCACATCTCGTACGGCACTCGCCGCAACGGCAACGTGGACACGGTCTTCGCCGGCACCGCCGGAGCCAAGGTGATCTTCGGACCTGCCGACCGGTGCCTGACCAACTGCGGCACCCACGAGGACAACTGGCCGGACACGCCCTGGGATCAGGAGTGCGCCACCACCGCCAGTTCCTGTGACACCACGTCTCCGACCTTCTGGACCACCAAACGGCTGGCCTCGGTGACTACACAGGTGCGTAACGCCGGCGGCGGCTACGACAACGTCGACCGGTGGACGCTCACCCACACGTTCCCCGACCCAGGCGACACCACTCAGGCCGGCCTGTGGCTGGACAAGCTTTCGTACCAGGGCCTGGTCGGCGGCACCGCGAGCCTCCCGGACATCACGTTCACCAGCCTGTCGATGGACAACCGGGTGGACGGCATCGACGGCATCGACGCGATGGCCTGGCACCGCCTGGTCCGCATCGACACAGACACCGGCGGCGCCATCGCGGTCACGTACAGCGACCGGGACTGCACCGCTGGCGGCGCCAAGCCGGCACCACACAACAACAATCGGCGCTGCTACCCCGTGCGGTGGGTCCCAGACGGCCAGGAGGACCCCATCACGGACTGGTTCCACAAGTACCGGGTGGACGAGGTCCGCGAACACGACATGGTCGCCGGCGGCCGGCAGGTGCTCTACCGATACAACTACTTGGACAGCCCGGCCTGGCACTACACCGACGACGACGGCATCACCAAACGCGACTACAAGACCTGGTCGGAGTGGCGCGGCTACGGCCGGGTCGGTGTGACAACGGGCGACCCGGACAGTGACGACGTGCTCTCCTACACCGAAACCCGCTACTTCCGCGGCATGCACGGCGACAAACAGCCCACCGGGCAGCCCGCCCGCAGCGTGAACATCACCGACTCCCGAGGCGGCACCTGGCGAGACGACGACTGGCTCGCCGGCATGACCCGTGAACAGATCGTCTACAACGGACCCGGCGGACCGGAAGTCTCCAGCACCCTCAAGGACCCGTTCGCCTCCGCGCCCACCGCTAGCCGCACCGAGTTCCCGGGCACGCCGGACGAGTACACGGTCCATGCCCGCTTCACCGACGTCACCACCATCCGGTCGCGCGTCGCGCTCGACGCCGGCCGAGGCGAGCGAGTGACGAGAGTGTCGACCACCTTCGACGGATACGGCCAGCCCACCCAGGTGGAGGACTTCGGCGAGGAAGGTGTCAGCGGCGACGAGCAGTGCACGAAGAGCACATACGAGCCACGCAACACCAGTGCCCACCTCGTCACCCTGGTGCACCGCGCCCAAGTCTTCGCCGTCAACTGCGCGGCGACGGCAACCCCGGCCAGCCTCACCGAGGCAGACGTCATCTCGGACACCAGGACCTGGTACGACAACCCAGCCAGCTACGGCACGGCCCCGACCAAGGGTGACCCGACCAAGACCGAGGAGCTGAGCACATGGAGCTCGGGCACACCCGGATACGTCACCACCGCTCAGGCCACCTACGACGACCACGGCCGCGTCACCAGAACCATCGACGCCAACAGCAACGCGACCGACACCTCCTACACCCCGGCGGTCGGCAGCCCGGTCACCTCGACCACAGTGACCAACGCGCTCGGACACGCCACCACGACCACACTCGCTACCGCCTGGGGAACCACACTCGCGGTCGTCGACCCCAACAACAAACGCACCGACATGTCGTACGACCCGCTGGGTCGGCTCAGCGCGGTCTGGAAGCCCGGCCGCACGAAGGGAACAGACCCGGCGAACAGCCTCTTCAGCTACGACATCAAGAAGACCGCCCCGTCGGTGCTCACCACCAGGACCCTCAGCCCGAACGGCAACGGGCCCGGCAGCACCGGCCGGTACATCACCAGCCACGTCCTACACGACGGCCTCGTCCGCCCGGTGCAGACCCAACTGGCCTCACCAGACGACAACGGCGGGCGGCTGCTGACCAACACCTTCTACGACAGCCTCGGCCGCGAAACGGAAACGTACAGCGCCTACTACAACAGCGGCGCGTTCCCCACCGCCAACCCACAGCTGCACGTGCCGGTCGAACCCGGGCAGATCCCGACCCAGAACCGCACCGTCTACGACGGCGCCGGCCGCATCGTGGCGAGCGTCTTCGAGCCGTTCAACACTGAACGGTGGCGGACCACCACCTACTACGCCGGCGACCGCACCGACGTCACCCCACCCGCCGGCGGCACCGCCACCTCCACCGTCGTCGACGCCCGCGGCC
Source organism: Phytohabitans kaempferiae (assembly GCF_042433955.1). Lineage (NCBI taxonomy): Bacteria > Bacillati > Actinomycetota > Actinomycetes > Micromonosporales > Micromonosporaceae > Phytohabitans > Phytohabitans kaempferiae. The sequence goes on from NZ_JBHLUH010000023.1 coordinate 91,210, forward strand.
GCCAGACGCAGCTCTGGCAATACCCACGTCTGACCCCGTGGAACAGCGGCGACGTCACCACCTTCACCTACAACCGCAAGGACCAACTCACCGAGGTCGTCGACCCGGTCGGCAACGAGTGGACCTACGGCTACAACCTGCGCGGTTTCAAGACCACGGAAACCGACCCGGACAAGGGCACCACGACGTCCAGCTACGACAACGGCGGCCGGCTCACCCTGACGATCGACGCCCGCAACATCAGGCTCGCCTACCGGTACGACGCCCTCAACCGCAAGACCGGCGTATTCCAGAACTTCCCGCTCGGCACCCCCCGTGCCTTCTGGATCTACGACATCACCGACAAGGGCCAACTCCACGCAGCCGTCCGCAACACCGGCACCAACGCCAACTACGAGATCCGCTTCCCCGACTACACCGACGACTACAAGCCCGAGAGAATGCAGGTCGTCGTACCCAGCACGGAGACCGGTCTGGCCGGCACCTACGAGTATGAATACAGCTACCACCCCAACGGTGCCGTCGCGACCACCACGATGTACCAGGCCACGGGCACCGACCTGGCCACCGAGACCCTGCACCACGACTACAACGACCTGGGCCTGCCGACCCGGCTCCGGTCCACCTACGGCACGACCAGCCTCAGCTACGTCAACGCCACCCACTACAACGCCCTGGGCCAGATCGACCAGTACAACCTGTGCACCGACCAGTGCACCACCTCCGGCCACAACACCCACCTCACCTATGACCGCGAGGTCGAGACCGGCCGTCTGACCCGCAGCATCGCCACCCGCGACACCGCCGCACCGTTCAACCTGCAAGACCTGGCCTACACCTACGACCACGCCGGCAACATCACCAGAATCCACGACGCGGTCGGCCCAACCACCGACACGCAATGCTTCACCTACGACCACCTACAGCGCCTGCGCCAGGCGTGGACACCGTCCTCGGGGAACTGCGCGACCGCACCCACCACCGGCGGCCTCGGCGGCCCAGCACCGTACTGGCTCAGCTGGGACATCAACACCATCGGCAACCGCACCGAGCAGGTCGACCACAAGGCCAGCGGCAACGTCACCACCACCTATGCGTACCCGGCTGCTGGCGCGGCCCGCCCGCACGCCGTCTCCTCCACCACCACGGGCGCGACGACCGTCTCCTACGCGTACGACAACGCCGGCAACACCACCGGCCGCCCCGTTACCGGCGGCGCGCAGACCCTCACCTGGGACCCCGAAGGCCGGCTCGCCACCACCAGCGACCCCACGGGCACGACGAGCTACGTCTACGACGCGGACGGCAACCGCCTCGTCCGCCGCGACTCCGGCGGGCGCACCCTCTACCTGCCCGGCCAGGAGATCCGTTACAACACGGCCACCGGTACGAAGAGCGTCACCCGCTTCTACAGCCACAGTGGCGTGACCGTCGGCAGCCGCACCGTGGCGGCGCTGAGCTGGCTGGTTCCCGACCACCAGGGCACCAACAGCATCTCCATCAACGCCACAACCAACGCAGTCGAACGTCGAAGGCAGACCCCGTACGGAACCCTGCGCGGGGCCGCACCGACCACTTGGCCAAACCAGAAGGGCTTCGTCGGCGGGGACAACGACCCGACCGGCCTGGTCCACCTCGGCGCCCGCGAATACGACGCTGCCATAGGCCGGTTCGTGACCGTCGACCCAGTCATGGACCTGTCCGACCCGCAACAGTGGAACGCCTACGCCTACGCCAACAACAGCCCCATCACCAACTCCGACCCCAGCGGCCTGTTGCTCGAGGGCGGCGGCAGCGGCATCATGCCTGGATCACCGCCCCCGCAGGCTCCCGCCGCGCCCACACCGCCGCCGAAGAAAAAGAAGAAGAAGTCTCTGCTCGGCCAGGTCTGGGAGGGCTACAAACGCGGCTACGAGCGGGTCAACGTGGAGCCCCTGGCGGGCATCATCAACGTCGTCAAGACCGGAGCCGAACTCGCATACAGCAACGTGACCGCAGCCGCCAACGGCGACAAATCCTGGGGTGACGCCTTCCACGAGGTCATGGAATACAAGGCCCAGATCGACATGGCGATCGCGACGAGCCCGCTGGCGTTCGTCAAGGAGACAGTGGAGACCGGGAAGGCGACAGCATCCGCAGTGAGCAAGGGCGACTGGGCCGGCGCCGTCGAGAACGCGTTCGTCTTCACCGCCAACGTCGGCAGCCTGTTCGTACCAGGCGGTGCCGGAGCGGCGACGGCCAAGACCATAGCCACCGGCGTGGCAGGCGCGGGCAAGAATATCGCCGCGAACGCCGCCAAGAACGCGGCGGCCAAGGGCACCGGTGGAGCGGCGAGGCATCTGGGCGGCTGCAACAGCTTCATGCCAGGCACGCTTGTGCTCATGGCCGGCGGCGGCCACAAACCGATCGAGCAGCTCGTCGTCGGCGACTACGTCGTAGCCACCGACCCGGAAACGGGCCAGACCGCCACCAAGGAGGTCATGGCGACGATCGTCGGCAGCGGCGCCAAGCAACTGGTCGACATTACCGTCGCCACCGGCCGAGACGGCGAGACCAAGACCATCGTCGCGACCGACGGCCACCCCTTCTGGGTCGACAGCCAAGCCACCTGGCAGGACGCCGGAACGCTCCGGCCCGGCGATGAACTCCTCACCCCGGACGGCGCCCGCGTTCGAGTCATCGATATCCACGCCTACAGCGCCATCGCGACAGTCCACAACCTCACCGTTGCCAACATCCACACGTACTATGTGGTAGCCGGCGACTCGCCGGTGCTGGTACACAACGCCAATGGAACTTGCGGACCAGTCGACCCGCGTCCAAAGTTCCGGAAGGAAACCGTTGAGCGTGCGTGGAACGATGCCGAGCCAGGGCCTAATGGGGGCCGGCTCTGTCCGACGTGCGGAGCTGAGGTCAAGGTGCCGCCAGGTGGAGGCCGCCGAGACTGGGATATTGATCACCAGCCACCGTGGAGCACAAGGACGCCAGAGATGCGAGAGAACCCCGAGCTCACCCGCGCTGAGGTGATCGCTGACTATCAGCGAGGTGTGCGGTTGGAATGCCCGACGTGTAACCGGAGTCGTGGCGCCCGATGATAAAGCGGAGTGCACGTGACCATGAACCTCATTGAACATATGGAACAGACGCTCGGGCCAATTGGGGGCGGTTGGTCCGAAACGCTCGACGGTCGACCTGTTGCCGCCAACGTGGTCCGGTTTCTCGGTACCCCCTTCGCGGATCTTGTAACCTTCACCACGTTGGGGCTTAGTAAGGTCGTGTTGAAACTGTCGAACGGTCGCAGCGTGCGCATGGAGCTTCTTCTGTCCTGCCGCGAACGCGATTCCTCAATGCCTATACCCGGAGTGTTGGTGACCGTGGCTGGTGACCTGATCTCCTCGAGGGTCGGTCCAGATCGAGGCACAGTGCTTGGGCCAGCCGGGCCGCTTTTGCCAGATTCTCATTTAACGGCGTTGTACTGCTCAGTTCCGGTGTTTCATAGGAAAGAGTTTCGAACGTATAGCGGCACTGATCCGGCGACGGTCTTCGTTCAGCTTATACCTATCTCGGACGACGAAGTGTCGATGGTAGATAAGAGTGGATGGAGTGTGTTCGAGGATCATTTAGAACGAGCGGATGTGGACGTTTTTGATCTTAGTAGGCCGAGTTCTTTGGTGTGACCTGGAAGCGGCGGGTACGGCGGCTCTCGTGGTGTGCGGCATATTGCTGGTCACGACTCTCGCCTCGGTCGATGTACTGCTGTCTGCCTTGCCGGGCAACGATGGGCATTCGGGTGGCCAGTTTGAGGGGACGTGGTCGGTGCGATCGCAGGCGAAGCTCCTGGCGTCGGTGTGGTCGGTTCCAATGTGGCCTCTGTGCGCCTGAGAGTCGAAATCCAGCCGCAAGGAGCACTTGACTGGACGCGCTAACAGATTCGCTCACAGTGGAGATCAACTGGGGCTGGACAAGGTGTCAATGCCGGCCACGCAGACCCATGCGTTGGTGATAGTCTTCGCAGGTACCTGTACCTGAGGAAACGAGCCGACATGGTGCGGCAGAGTCGTTGTGAGCCTGGGGGTCAAGGGGTCGTCGGTTCAAATCCGGCCGTCCCGACAGGAAATAGGCCCTGACCAGCGGAAACGTTGGTCAGGGCCTTGATTCTTGTCTATGAAGTTTTAAACCGCCCCCGAAAACCCCCCAAAAACCGGTGGCGGCAACCAAGTTTTTCATCCACGTGCATCGTTGCGCTGTGCGCTTGGGTCGCCGATCGAATGACGGTCAGGCTGTCTGCCCCCGCCGGACCAGCCCGCCGTGACCGCCGCTTCTCTCAGGCGGGCCGCCTGGCGATGCAGACCCAGTTGCTGCCCACCTCAAGGCCCGCGCGGGACGCGGCGCGCGTCAGGACGGTCGGACAGCGGCTGTGGTAGGGGCCGCCCGAGGCCAGCCATCCCGGGGCCGGTTCCTGCAAACCACTGCAACGTGGATCGGATCGCATCGCCCTGCTTCTGCCGCAGGTAGCGGCCGCCGGTGCTGACGACGACAAGCTCATTCCTTACCCGACGTGGGGTGGGCCTCCCACGCGGACCTCGCGGAGTTCAGCTCGTATGCACCGGTGTTGCGGCAAGGGCGTCCTCGTGGACGGCTGGATCGCTGGGCACCCGTCGCCGGGTCCCCTCACCCTGTCCCTCCCGGGCCGATCGCGGATCGGACACGTGACCCTAGTTTCGTTCGATGGCTGATATGTGTCCGGCTGGTCAATTCTGGTGGTAGGTCGTCAGTGCGTTACTGGTCGGCGTGGGCCGCCGTCGGGTGCGCGGGCGGCGGGGAGTTGTCGTGACCGGGAACCTCGAGCGGCTGACCAATGGCCTCGTCTCGACGTGGGCCGGCTTCCTGCGGGACTGGGATCGGACGCTGAGAGCGGGCAACTATCCCGGGACGACCCGATACAACTACCTGCTGGCGGTCGCGCAACTCGCTCGCTATCTCGACGATCACCGCTCGGGTCTCGACGCCGAGGCCGCCGCCATGGATCCGGTGGCCGTGCGGCGGGCGCAGCTGGAGAGCTTCCAGGCGTGGATGGTGCAGACCCGCTCACCGTCTACGGCGATGAACAAGTACAAGGCATTGCAGCAGTTCCTCCGCTGGCTGGTCCAGGACGAGGAGGTGATCGACCGGTCGCCCATGGAGCGGGTCCGGCAGCCGAAGACGCCGCCGGGGCTCGGCTGTCGGAGGTCGCCAACCTGGCCGTTGCCGACGTCGACCTGAATCGGGACGTGGTGCACTACCACGGCAAGGGCGCCAAGGACCGGCAGGTCAGGTTCGGACCGAAGACCGGCCGAGCGCTCAGCCGCTACCTGCGCGCCCGCGCGCAGCACCGGTACGCCATCTCGGAGCACCTATGGCTCGCCGTGCGCGGCGGCAACCCACTGGCCGTCAACGGAATCAAGCTCATGCTCCGTCGCCGCGGCGCTGCGGCCGGTGTGCCACATCTGCACGCTCACCGCTGGCGTCACACATTCGCGCACGAATGGAAACTTGCCGGCGGCGACACCGGCGACCTGATGCTCCTGCTCGGCTGGACCTCCGACGACATGCCTCGCCGCTACGGCGCTAGCGCCGCAGCCGAACGTGCCCAGCAGGTCCATGCCCGGCTGAAAGTAGGCGAACGTGTCTGATCGCGATCGGGACCGGGGGAGTGGGCTGACCGCCGCGCAGCGGAGCCGCCGCGCCAGGATCGCCGCGCACGCGTCCTGGGCCAGGACCGCTGACCGCACCGCGCGGACGTCCTCCGGGACCAAGGCGTTCCTTGACCGGTTCGAGCGTCAGGTCGACCCCGAGGGGGCGCTGCCTGAGGAAACCCGCGCCGCGATGGCCAAGCACGCGCGGACCGCGTACATGCTGCAGCTGGCCGAACGTTCCGCAGCCGCGCGGCGACGGAAAGCTCAATCATCGAGCCCTTGATTGCGCGTCAAGGAGACCCGGTCCTCGGTCCTTCGGTTCTCGAAGGAGAGCGGATCCGTAGCGCCACCACACCCGGGTAACCGAAACATCACCTATGACTGCCTTGTTCGAGTTGTCAATACCCGAACGTGGGTCGAGCAGTGTCCCGACAGCTATCGCTGATCGTCAAGGACGAGAGGCGCGCCGGGCGGCGTCTCCGCGGGCAAAGGTGCGCGGAGCACCGCGTCGACGAGTTCGCGAAGCTCGAGTGAGATGGTGGGACGTTCGTGTAGATGCCCCATTCGCACGACGTCGTGGACGATCGCCCGGGCCGCGTGGACGAGTATGACTGCCTGGGGGTCGGTGAGTTCAGGCCGCTCGGCCGCCAGGGTCCGGCACCAGTTGGCCACGTGAGCGTCCAGCGACGTCTTGATGTGCCGTGCCGCGTCGGGCGGGAGGTTGATTGCCTCCAAGACGTAGACACCGAAGACGAGTCTTTCCCGTACGCCTAGGTCTATGTATTGGCTGACGAGGTCGTCGAGCGTCGCTCCTTCGCTGGGCAGCTGCTCGGTCGCGCGCGTGAACGCGTGGACCAGCAGGTCGCTCTTGGTGGGGAAATGGTGATAGATGCTCGGACCGGCCATGCCCACGGCGGCGCCGATGTCGTCGAGGCTCACCGCCGCGTATCCATGGTCGTGGAAGAGCTCGATCGCGGTGTCGAGTAGGGCCGTGCGCCGGCTCGCCTCGCCCGCTGGTGTCCGTGTGGCCGTGGCTGCGGCGAGTTGGCCGGTGTCGACGTGGGGCAAGGTAGCGGCGGACACCGCCGCGGCGAGGTGTCCGAGGAGCCACGCCCGTTCAGCGGTGTGACCCGGGATCGAGTACACCGATGGACTGGACAACACGGCCAGGATCGCGGTGATGAGGACGGCCACCTGGCCGGTGTCGCACTCCGGGCGGACCTCGCCGATGCGTCGACGGACGTTCGCGACGAAGGCGTTGAGTCGCGCTTCGAGTGGTTTGCGCTGGCGTTCGTCGAGATGACGCATCTCGCGTTGGAGCAGTATCCAGAGATCGCGGCGCTGTTCGGCGGCGGCGGCGAGGTCGGCCAGGGCGTCGGTCAGCGAGGCGTGCGCTCGCGCGGTCCATGCCGATTCCACGATGTCGAGGCCGCGTTCAATGGATGCGGCCAGTAGAGCCTGCTTGTTTTCGAAGTGGCGGTAGATCGCCGGGGCGGTGAGTCCGGCCGAGGAGGCGATGCCGGCGAGGGACACCTGGTGAAAGCCCCTGCGGTGGAAATGCGTGGCGGCGAGGTCTGCCAGCTGGCGCCGGCGCTCGGCGGAGCTCAGCGCCCTTCTGGGTCGCGACACGACTCGTCTCCTCTCGATGCCCGACTCAGCCTACACCGGGTTGCCTAGTGAATATTCACAAGGTAGGCTCGCCGGAGCCATCCGACCGAGGAGACGACATGCCCGATCCGGTGCCAACCGCCGAGGCGCTCATCTTCGACGCCATCCGCACGCCCCGCGGGCGCGGCAAGAGCAACGGCGCCCTGCACACCATCAAGCCCGTTTCGCTGGTCGTCGGCCTGATCGACGAGCTGCGCGCCCGGCACCCGGGCCTCGACCCGGCCGCCATCGACGACCTGGTCCTGGGCATCGTCTCCCCGGTGGGCGACCAGGGCTCGGTGCTGCCCCGCGCCGCCGCCATGGCAGCCGGCCTGCCGGACACGGTGGGTGGTCTCCAGCTCAACCGCTTCTGCGGCTCGGGCCTGGAGGCGGTCAACGTCGCCGCGCAGAAGGTCCGCTCAGGGTGGGACGAGCTGGTGATCGCGGGCGGTGTGGAGTCGATGTCGCGCCTGCCGCTCGGATCCGACGGCGGCGCGTGGATGAACGACCCGGAGACCAACCTCGCCACCCACTTCGTCCCGCAGGGCGTCAGCGCGGACCTCATCGCCACCGTCGAGGGCTTCGACCGCGAGACCGTCGACGAGTACGCGGTGCGCTCCCAGCGGCGGGCGGCGGCGGCCTGGACCGGTGGGTACTTCGCGAAGTCGGTCGTGCCGGTCAAGGACCGCAACGGCATCACGGTGCTCGACCACGACGAGCACATGCGTCCACACACGACGGTGGGGTCGCTCGCCGCGCTGCTACCGTCCTTCGCGGCCATGGGGGAGCGGGGCGGGTTCGACGCGGTCGCGCTCCAGCGCTACCACTGGGTCGAGCGGATCGACCACGTCCACCACGCCGGCAATTCCTCGGGCATCGTCGACGGTGCCGCCCTCGTCTTGGTCGGCAGCGAGGCCGCCGGTCGCCGGCTGGGGCTGACGCCGCGCGGACGCGTCGTGGCGACCGCGACGTCGGGCGCCGACTCCACGATCATGCTGACCGGGCCCGTCCCGGCGACGCGCAAGCTCCTCGACCGGGTCGGCCTCACCGTCGACGACGTCGACCTGTTCGAGATCAACGAAGCGTTCGCTGCGGTGCCGCTGAAGTACGCCAAGGATCTCGGCATCCCGGACGAGAAGCTGAACGTCAACGGCGGCGCCATCGCGATGGGCCACCCACTGGGTGCCACCGGGGCCATGCTCGTCGGCACGACGCTCGACGAGCTCGAACGGCGCCAGCTGCGCCGCGCGGTCGTCACCCTGTGCATCGGCGGTGGCATGGGGGTCGCCACCCTCGTCGAGCGTCTCTGACCGGTCGACAGCGGTCGACGCGGGGAAGGAAGCCCACACATGACAGACATCTTCAGCTGGAGCCAGGACGCCGACGGCATCGTGACCGTCACGATGGACGACCCGGCACAGTCGGCCAACACCATGACGGATCGCTTCGTCGAGCAGCTCCCGCAACTGCTCGACCGCCTCGAAGCCGTGCGCGACGGCATCGCCGGGGTCATCGTGACGTCGGCGAAGGAGACGTTCTTCGCCGGCGGCGACCTCGGCCTCATGATGCGGACCACAGAGGACGACCGCCCCGCTGTACGCGCGATGCTCGACGGCGTCAAGGCCGCGCTGCGCCGCCTGGAGCTGCTCGGCCGGCCCGTGGTGGCGGCCATCAACGGCGCCGCGCTGGGCGGCGGCTACGAGATCGCGCTCGCCTGCCACCACCGGGTCGCCCTCGACTCCCGGGCGGTCAAGGTGGGGCTGCCCGAGGTGACCCTCGGCCTCCTGCCAGGCGGCGGAGGCACCACGCGGGCGGTCCGGATGTTCGGGCTACAGGTCGCGCTGGAGAGGATCCTCCTCAGTGGACGGCAGTTTGGCGCGGCCGAGGCGCTGGAGCAGGGACTCGTGGACGAGCTGGCCACCGGCCGGGAGGCGATGCTCGCCGCCGCCCGGCGCTGGATCGCCGCCAACCCGGACGCGCGGCAGCCGTGGGACCGTCCCGGCTACCGGCTCCCGGGCGGGACGCCGTCCTCCCCGGCGCTGTGGGCGACGCTGCCGACCCTGCCGGCGCTGCTGCGCAAGAAGGCACAGGGCGCGCCCAACGAGGCGGCGCAGAGCCTGCTGTCCGCCGCAGTCGAAGGCGCTCAGGTCGACTTCGACAACGCCCAGGTCATCGAGTCGCGGTACTGCGCCGACCTCATCTGTGGCCAGGTCTCCGCGAACATCATCCAGGCGATGTTCTTCGACCTGCAGGCGATCAAGCGGGGGGCGAGCCGGCCCGCCGGGTACCCGCCGCACGCCGCCGGCAAGGTCGTCGTGCTCGGCGCCGGGATGATGGGCGCCGGCATCGCCTACGTCAGCGCCAAGGCGGGTCTGGACGTCGTCCTCAAGGATGTGAGCGTCGAGGCGGCGGCACGAGGCAAGAGCTACAGCGAGCGCCTGCTGGACAAGGCCGTCGCGGCGGGGCGGACGACGCCCGAGCAGCGTACGGCCGTCCTGGCCCGGATCACGCCGACCGCCGACATCGCGGACGCGCGGGGCGCCGACCTCGTCATCGAGGCGGTGTTCGAGGATCCCGAGCTCAAGAAGCGGGTCATCGCCGAGGTGCTGCCCCACCTCGCGGGCGACGCGGTCGTGGCGTCGAACACCTCGACCCTGCCGATCACCGACCTGGCCGGCTCGGTGCGCGACCCCGGTGGCTTCATCGGGCTGCACTTCTTCTCGCCGGTCGACCGGATGCAACTGCTCGAAATCGTGGTCGGGGAGAAGACCAGCGACCAGACGCTGGCCAAGGCGGTCGACATCGCCTGGCAGATCGGCAAGACGCCGATCGTCGTCAACGACAGCCGCGGCTTCTTCACCAGCCGGGTCATCCTCGAGTTCGTCAACGAGGCGATCGCCCTCGTCGGCGACGGCGTGCCCGCCGCCTCGGTGGAGCAGGCCGCCACGCAGGCCGGCTACCCGGTGGGCGCGCTGGCGCTTGTGGACGAGCTGACCCTCACCCTGGCCAGGACGATACGGGAGCAGACGCGGGCCGGCTACCGGGCGTCGGGTGTCGAGACGCCGGTCCACCCGGGGTGGGCGGTGCTCGACCGGATGGTGGACGAGTTCGGCCGGCGGGGGCGCTCCAGCGGGGCCGGCTTCTACGAGTACCAGGACGGGCGCAAAGCGGGTCTGTGGCCCGGCCTGCGCGACGCGTTCGGCGGCCGCAACACCGACATCCCGCTCGTCGACATGCGGGAGCGGATGCTGTTCGCCGAGGCGCTGGACGCCGTCCGCTGCCTCGACTCCGGCGTGCTCCGGTCGGTCGCGGACGCCAACGTCGGCTCGATCCTCGGCATCGGCTTCCCGGTGTGGACCGGCGGCGTCCTGCAGTACGTGAACCAGTACGACGGCGGGCCGGCCGGGTTCGTCGCCCGGGCCCGCGAGCTGACGGCGGCGTACGGCGAGCGGTTCACCCCGCCGCCGTCGCTGGTCGCCCGCGCCGAGGCGGGAGAGCTGTACCGATGACCGCGGCGACGGAACGGCGCTCGCTAGCCGGCCGCACGATCCTGATGTCGGGGGGCAGCCGCGGCATCGGCCTGGCGATCGCGCTCCGCGCGGCCCGGGACGGCGCCAACGTGGCCCTGCTGGCCAAGACCGACAAGCCCGACCCGCGACTGCCCGGCACCGTGCACACCGCCGTCGAGGAGATGGAGGCCGCCGGCGGGCGGGGCCTGGGCATCGTCGGCGACGTGCGGCGGGAGGAGGACGTGGCGCGCGCCGTCGAGCAGACCGTGGCCGCGTTCGGCGGGATCGACATCCTCGTCAACAACGCCTCGGCGATCACGCTGGCACCGACCGGCCAGCTGTCGGCCAAGCGCTACGACCTGATGCAGGAGGTCAACGCCCGGGGCACCTTCCTGATGACGAGCGCGGCGCTGCCGCACCTGCACCGGTCGCCGAACCCGCACGTGCTGACGCTCTCGCCACCGATCAACCTCGACCCGTACTGGCTTGGCGCGCACGCGCCCTACACGGTGAGCAAGTACGCGATGACCCTGCTGACCCTCGGGCTCGCCGCCCAGCGTCACCCCGGGCCGCTGGCCGCGAACTGCCTGTGGCCGCGAACCACCATCGCGACCGCCGCCATCCAGAACATCGTCGGTGGCCCGGCCGCGATGGCCGTGTCCCGCAAGCCGGAGATCATGGCCGACGCCGCGCACGTGATCCTGTCCCGGTCGGCCCGGGAGGTCACCGGCCGGTGCTTCATCGACGACGAGGTGCTCGCGTCCGCCGGCGTGGCGGACCTGACGCCGTACCGGTACGGCGACGCGCCCGAGTCCCGGCTGCGGATCGACCTGTTCCTGCCCGGAGGCGAAGGTGACTGACACGACCCCGCGGACGCTCTACGACGAGGACCACGAGCAGTTCCGGTCGACGGTCCGGTCGTTCATCCAGGCCGAGGTGGCACCCCACGACGAGGAGTGGGAGCGGCGCGGGATCGTCGACCGGGACCTATTCCTGCGGGCCGGTGACGCCGGCCTGCTCATGCACGCCACGCCGGAAGCCTTTGGTGGGGCCGGGATCGACGACTGGCGGTTCAGCGCGCTCGTCAACGAGGAGTTCGGCCGGTCCGGGTACGCCTCGGCCGGGCTGTCCATCGCGCTGCAGAACGACGTGGTCGGCCCGTACCTGCTCGAGCTGACCGACGGCGAGCAGAAGCGGCGCTGGCTGCCTGGCCTCACCGCGGGCTCGCTCGTCGGGGCGATCGCCATGACCGAGCCGGATGCCGGCAGCGACCTGTCCGGCATCGCGACGAAGGCCGTCCGGGATGGCGACCACTACGTCCTCAACGGGTCGAAGACGTTCATCTCCAACGGTCAGAACGCCGACGTCGTCGTGGTCGCGGCCCGCACCTCGCCCGACCGGCACCGCGGCCTGACCCTGCTTGTCGTGGAACGCGGCATGGCGGGGTTCGAACGCGGCCGCAACCTGGACAAGCTCGGCATGCACGGCCAGGACACCAGCGAGCTGCACTTCACCGACGTACGCGTGCCGGTGGAGAACCGCCTCGGCGAGGAGGGCGAGGGGTTCTTCCACCTCATGCGCAACCTCCCCCAGGAGCGGCTGTCGCTGGCGGTCACCGCGGTCTCCGCCGCCGAGGGGACGCTGGCCCGCACGATGGAGTACGTCACGCAGCGGCAGGCGTTCGGGCGGGCGATCGGCACGTTCCAGCACAACAAGTTCCTCCTCGCCGAGCTGCACTCCGAGGTCGACATCGCCCGGGTCTTCGTCGACCACTGCGTCGCGCTGCACAGCCGCAAGGAGCTGACGGCGGTGCGGGCCGCCAAGGCCAAGTACTGGTGCTCGGAGCTACAGGTGCGGGTGGCCGACCGGTGCCTGCAACTGCACGGCGGCTACGGCTACATGCGCGAGTACGCGGTCTGCCGCGGGTTCGCCGACGCCCGCATCCAGACCATCTACGGCGGCACCACGGAGATCATGAAAGAGATCATCGGTCGGGATCTGGGGCTGTGAGCGAGCGAGTTGGCGCGGCGGCGTCTGCACGGAGCTGGCCCGCCGACGGCGTTTCGGGGCGGCGGAGGAAGACGTCGCCTTTGGCGCCGCACGAGCGAGCGAACCAGGAGGCGCTGTGAGCACCGTCCGGCTCGACGTGACCGGGAGTGTGGCGACCATCGAGCTGTCCCGGGCGGACCGGGGCAACGCGGTCGACCTAGAGCTCGCGCGGTCGCTGCACGAGGTCGTCACCCGCGTCGCGACGCTGCCCGGTGTGGCGGTCGCCGTGCTCACCGGCGCGGGGGAGCGGTTCTGCGTCGGGGGTGACCTGCGCGCGATGGCGGCGGCCCCGGAGCCGCGCGCCTACCTCGGCCAGCTCGCGGACGCCGCCCACCGGGCCGTGCTCGGTCTGCGGGCGCTGCCGGTGCCGGTGATCGCGGCAGTACAGGGCGCGTGCGCCGGAGCGGGTCTCGGGTTCGCCCTCGCGTGCGACGTCGTGCTGGCCGAGCGCACGGCCCGCTTCGTGACGGCGTACACCGGCGCGGGGCTCTCGCCGGACACCGGCCTCTCGTGGGTCCTGCCGAGGCTCGTCGGGCCCCGCCGGGCGGCCGAGCTGGTCCTGACCAACCGAACGCTGGCGGCGGACGAGGCGCTCGCCTGGGGGCTGGTCAACGATGTGGTCGAGCCCGGCGACCTGCGCCGCGCCGCCGCGGATCTGGCGCGGCGGCTCGCGGCGGGACCGGACACCGCGCTGGCCCACTCGGTCCGGCTGCTGCGCGGCGCGTTCGACCACACGCTCGAAGCGCAGCTGGACCGCGAGGCCGAGGCCATCGTGGACGCGGCGGGCAGCCCGTCCGGCGTCGAGGGCATCACGGCGTTCGCGGCCAAGCGGCCAGCCGACTTCGCGCGGCACCGCCGCCCGCGCCCGCCGGAGCCGGCCGATCCCGGCCGGACCGAGCTGCCCGAACCGGTACGCCGCTGGCACGAGATGATGCGCGACCGCGACCTGAGCCCGGTCACGGCGATCCTCGCGGAGTCGGTCGAGTTCCGGTCGCCGGCCGTGCACGCGCCGCAGCGGGGGCGGGAGGCGACCACCCGCTACCTCGCCGCCGCGCTCGCCGTCCTCGGTGGCGCGATCGGCTACCGGCGGATGTGGCTGGCCGCCGACTCCGCGGTGCTGGAGTTCGCCGCGGTGCTGGAGGGCATCGAGATCCAGGGCGTGGACATCCTGCGGTGGGGCACCGACGGGCGGATCGAGGAGATCACCGTGCTGGTCCGCCCGCACAAGGCGCTGCGCCACCTCATCGACGCCATGGCCGCGAAGCTCGCCAGCTGAGAACGCCGCGAACCCTTGCGCCGCACGGCTCCATAATGTTTAGTCTGGTTAAGGACTAGGAGCGGGTGTGAGCGTTGAGCCGATCGTCGAGCTGATGCACGAGTACGCCCATCGGCTGGACACCGCCGACTTCGAGGGCTTCGCCGAGCTGTTCCGCCACGGGCGATGGCAGGGCCTGCACGGCTACGACGAGACCCTCGGGTGGCTGCGCGCGCACGTGCGGCTCTACGACGGCTCACCGCGGACCGTTCACGTGGTGAACAATGTGTCGGTCACCCTCGACCCGCCCGCGCGGGCCACCGGCCGCAGCTACATCCAGGTGCTGCACCAGGCCAGCCGCGACCACGCGATCACCACGATCTGCGTCAACCGGTACCACGACGTCTTCGCGCGGGACCGCGGCGGCTGGCGCTTCGCCGACCGCCGGATCGAGCAGGTCCTGCGCGGCGACATGAGCGTGCACCTGCGCCTCCCAACCGGGCCGGCCACTATCGGCAAAGGACGACAGTCATGACGCTGCCCACCGTCTCCGACCTCGCGGAGCGGGTCCGCCAACTGTTCGCCGGCGATCCGCGGGCGCTCGCCGACCCGTACCCGGTGTGGAACCGGCTCCGCGACGAGCTGCCCGTCACCCGGATCGGCGACGCGGTCGTGCTGAGCCGGCACAGCGACGTCAAGACCCTGCTCGGCGACAACCACCACCTGTACAGCCGGGCCCGCACCAAGCACTCGGCGCGCTACGAGCATGCCCGGGAGGCGTTCTCGCCGCCCGGGCGCGCCGCCTTCGACCGGGTACTGGAGCACGAGTTCAAACAGCTCGTCCGGCTCGACCCGCCGGACCATCCGCGGGTCCGGCGGGTGGTCACGCCGCCGTTCTCCGCACGCGCGCTGAAGAGCGAGATGGCGGAGAAGATCCGCCGCCGGGTCGCGCAGGCGATGGACGGCATCGCCGGCCGGCGGGGCGCCGTCGACTTCAAGCAGGTGGCGTACACGCTGCCCCTGGAGGTGCTGGGCGACCTGCTCGGCATCCCGCTGCACGACCTCGACCGCATCCACTCGTGGGCGTTCCGGATCGCCGAGAACAAGCTGAACGCCGACTCGGAGGAGAAGTCGCTGGCCGCGGACGACGCCTACCGCAACCTGATGGGGTACATCGACGAGCTCGTCGAGCGGCAGGCCGGCACCGGAAGCACCACCGGGCTCGTCGCCTCGTTGCTGGAGGCGCAGGCGGGCGGTGTGGTGGACGGCGAAGAGGTGCGGGCCATGCTCGCGCTGATGATCTTCGCCGGGCACGAGACCACCAGCAACCTGCTGGCGATCGGGATGATGAGCCTGCTGGAGCACCGCGACCAGTGGGACCTGCTCGTCGCGGACCCGTCGCGGGCGCCGGCCGCCGTCGAGGAGCTGCTGCGGTTCGTCACACCGGCCCATTTCCTGCAGTACGTCGCGGCGCAGCGGCGCGAGCTCGACGGCGTGGTCATCGAGGCGGGCGACACCGTGATCGGCGTGCTCGCCGCCGCCAACCGCGACCCCGAGGTGTTCGCCGATCCGGACCGGCTCGACGTGACGAGAGCCGACGCGCGCTTTCACGTATCGCTCGGGCTGGGCCCGCACTTCTGCCTCGGCGCCGGGCTGGCCCGGATGGAGGCCGTCGCGCTCTTCGCGGCGATGGCCGAGCGCTTTCCCGAGGCGAGGCTCACCGACGAGGAGATCGTCTGGGGCGGCCGGTCGCTGCGTACGCCGATCCGCCTGCCCATCCTGGCAAACCGATAGAGAAGGGCGACATGACGATGAGGATGATCGTGACCGGCGCGGCCGGCGGCATCGGGCGGGCCGTGGCGACGCTGGCCGCCGAGCGCTACGCGGGCTGCTCACTGGCGTTGGTGGACCGGGAAAAGGGTGTGCTCGACGAGGTCGCCGAGCACGTCAGCGCGTTGGGTGCGCGGGTCGTCGCCATCGCGGCCGACCTCGCCACAGTGGACGGTCCGGTCGACGCGGTGCGCGCGGCCGAGCAGGCGTTCGGAGGCATCGACGCGCTGGTGAGCAACGCGGGCATCGGTGGCCTCGCGGCGCTGAAGGACATCGCGGCCGAAGACTGGGACCGCGTGTTCGCGGTGAACGCGCGCGCCACGTTGCTGCTCGGCCAGGCGGCGTACGGATCGCTGGCCGAGGCGGGCGGGAGCATCGTCGCCACCACGTCCGTCTCGGCCCGCTTCCCGACGCCGCCGATGGGCGCCTACAGCCCGGCCAAGGCCGCACTGCTCATGCTCGTCAAGCAGCTCGCCCTCGAATGGGGGCCGGCCGGGATCAGGGTCAACTGCGTCGCCCCCGGCCCGACGGACACGCCGCTGACGTTCACCGCGTTCGGCGACACGGAAAACCCGAAGGCGGTCACCAACCGGGCGTTCCGCGAGTCGCAGATCCCGCTGCGCAAGATCGGCCGGCCGGAGGACATCGCGCAGGCGGTGCTCTTCCTCGCCGGTCCGGACGCGTCCCACGTGACCGGCACGGAGATCACCGTCGACGGTGGACTGTCGCTGGCGCTGATGCCGGCCACCGGCACGGGAAAGACGCCGCGGCACACCGCCGCCTGACGCCGTGACGTGCCGCCGCCCGTTCGGGTGGCGGCACGCGCGGTGCCGCCCTCAGGCGTCCTCGTCGATCGTGATGACGGCGGCCGGGCAGGCCATCATCGCGTTGCGGGCGGCCTCCGCCGCCTCGGGCGCCGGGCTCTCCTGCAGCAGCACGACCACACCGTCGTCGTCCTGGTCGAACACCTGCGGCGCTTCCAGTACGCAGGCACCGCTGGAGATGCAGGAGTCCCGCTCGGTCCTAACCCTCATGACTGCTCCTCGTTCCTGACGTCGGGCTGCTGGCCGCACCGGCGAAGGCCGGGGACCGCGCCTCCCTGGTTCGCTCGCTCGTGCGGCGCTGGAGGCGACGTCTTCCTGCGCTGGCCCGAAACCCCGACTTCGTCGGCGGGCCAGCTCCGTGCAGACGTCGCCGCGCCAACTCGCTCGCTCACCAGGCGCCGGTGGGCGGTGAACGCCTTGGCGGAGTTCCAGGCCACCACGCCGGCGACCCGGCCGTGGTGCTCGGCCAGGGCCACGAAGCGGTCGCCGGTGACGTCCCCTTCGACCGGGCGGAGCGTGGCGCCCGCCGGCACGAAGCCCGCCACCTGGACGCGTACGTCGAAGTGGTCGGTCCAGAAGTAGGGGGTCGGTGTGAAGGCGGCGCCGGCGCCGAGGATGTTGCGGGCCACCGCCTGCGCCTGCTCGGTGGCGTGCTGCCGGTGCTCGATCCGCATCGGCCGGCCGAAGCCGTCGTGGTGCCAGCGGGCGACGTCACCGGCGGCCCATACGCCGGGTGCGGCCTGGCACCGCGCGTCGCAGCGCACGCCGTCACCGGTGTCGAGCCCGCTGCCGGCGAGCCACTCGACCGATGGCCGGCAGCCGATCGCGACGAGCACGGCCGATCCGTCCAGGCGCGTGCCGTCGGTGAGGTCCAGACCGTCCTGGGTGACCCGCCGGACTCCGATGCCGGGGCGCACCTCCACGCCGTGCTCGGCGTGCAGGCCCAGCAGCCGGCCGGCGACCGCGGGACCGAGGCGGCCGGCAAGGGGTCGCGGGTCGGGGTCGACCACGGTCACCGGCACCCCGAGCCGGCGGGCGCTCGCCGCGACCTCCAGCCCGACGAAGCCGGCGCCGACCACGAGCAGCCGCCCGCCGCGCAGGAGGTCTTCGCGGAGCCGGAGCGCGTCGGTCATGGTGCGCAGTACGTGCGTGCCGGGCGGCCGGTCACCGGCGAGCCGGCGCGGGGCGACCCCGGTGGCGATCACCAGCTCGTCGTACCCGATGTCTCCCGCGACGTCCGTGCGGACCACCCGCCGCCGGCGGTCGAGCGAGACCGCCCGTACCCCGGTGAGATGGCGGAAGCCGATGCGGGCCAGCCGCTCGGCCGGGAAGAGCGCGGCCCGCGCGGGCGCCCAGCTGCCGTCCAGGACCTGCTTCGACAGCGGTGGCCGGTCGTACGGGCCGCCGGCCTCCGCTTCGAGTACGGTCAGGGCGCCATCGAACCCGAAGCGGCGCAGGGCCTCGGCGGTGCTCAGCCCGGCGGCGGAGCCCCCGACGACGAGGATGTGCCGCGGGTCAGCCATCCGTGGCCTCGAACCAGTCCCACCGCCACGGCGCGATGGCGCGCATCGGCGACGCGAACAGGACCTGCTCCTGGCTCGACGACTCGTCCCACCCCGGGGCCGCGTGGCGCAGGGCCGGCATCGCCTCGACCGGGTCGCCGTCCAAGTGGACAAGGCGGACGAGCACACCGGAGTCGTCGGCGCCGGACGCGGTCCCGAACCCGGCGCCGGCGGAGTGGAAGCTGTACGACGAGACGCCCGCCACCCCGGGCAGGTCGAGCAGGGCCGGGACGAGCTCGCGCGCGTAGCGGGCCATCCACGACACCGCCGGCGGGCTGCCCGGCGCGGCCAGCCGCGACACGGTGAGGTGCACGCCGCGGTGCGGGCGCAGGGGCACGACGTCGGCCGCGACGAGCGCGGCCGCGGCGGTGTGGGCCAGCACGGGGGTGAGGTAGCCGACCGGGCGCCGGTGCGTGTAGGCGAGTTCGGGGCGCCGCCCCCACCAGACGGCGCGCTGGTTGAGCTCCGCCCACTCCCGCACGGCGTGCTCCACCGGGTCGCGGAACCAGTACATGACCGCGTACTGGTAACCGGCCGCCGCCTCCTCGCCCACGACGAACGGGGCGCAGTCGGGCGCGCACACCCACCGATCACCCCAGAGCACGCCCGGGAGCGCCAGGTTCTCCGGCAGGTGGTCCAGCTGGTGCCACGCGTTGTACTCGCGGTGCCGGGCGGGATCGTCCAGCCTGGTCAGGGTGAGGAAGCACCGGCAGGCGATCATCGGGTGACGCCCGCGGCGCGCAGGGCGGTCAGCTCGGCCTCGTCGGCCGCCAGCCACTCGGCGAGTACCTGGTCCGTGTGCTCGCCGAGCGTCGCGGCCGGCGCCGGGCGGGGCGGCTGCCAGCCGCGGATCCGGGCCACCGGGCGGGGGACGGGGTAGGTGCCGACGCCGGGGTGGTCGACCGCCTCGAACAGGCCGCTGGCGGCCACCGGTGAGTCGGTGCCGAGATCCAGCTCCTCGGTCCGGCGGTAGTCGCCCCACAGCACGTGGGCCCGCTCGAGCCGGTCGACGACCTCGGACCGGACCCGCGCGGAGAACCAGGGGTTCAGGATCGCCGTGATCAGGTCGCGATGGGCGTACCGGTGCTGCTCGCGGGAGAAGTCGGCGCCGAGCCGCTCCTCCAGCGCGGAGATGACCGCGGACGCCTCGGCGACCTCGACGAGCCGGGCCCAGTGCCGGTCGGTGAGCGCGATGACCATGACCCGGTGTCCGTCCTTGGTGGCGAAGTCGCTGCCGTAGGCGCCGTACAGGTAGTTGCCCTCGCGGGCGCGGGTGCTTCCGTTGACGGCGGTGTCGGCCAGAAAGCCGAGGTGGGCGAGGGTGGTGACCGCGACGTCGGACAGGTTGACCTGGATCAGCGCGCCCTCGCCCGTGACGCGGCGCTTGCCGTCGGCGGCGACGACCGCCAGTGCCGCGTGCAGGCCGGTGAGCAGGTCCCACGCCGGCAGGACGTGGTTGACCGGGCGGGTGGAGTCCACCGGACCGGTGAGCCACGGCAGGCCCACCTCCGCGTTGATGGTGTAGTCGACGGCGGGGCGGCCGTCGGGGCGGCCGGCAATGTGCACCATGACCAGGTCGGGCCGGACGCGGCGGAGCGCGTCGTAGTCGAGCCAGGGCTGGTTGACGGCGTTCGTGACGAGGATGCCGTAGCCCTCACCGGGTCGCGCCAGCAGCCGCCGGACGACCGCCCGCCCGGCCTCGCCGCCGAGGTCGAGGCTCACCGAGCGTTTGTGCCGGTTGAGGCCCGCCCAGTAGAGGCTGCTGCCGTCGGGCGCGAGCGGAAGGCGGCGCGTGTCGGTCGCCCCGCCCAGCGGGTCGACCCGGACGACGTCGGCGCCGAGCTGGGCCAGCACCATTGTGCCCGACGGTCCGGCGACGAACGTGGACAGGTCGAGGACGTGCAATCCGGACAGCGGGTCGGAAGGCACCGCGGCTCACTCGAACGGGGAGACGAAGGGCACGCCGGCGGCGGCCGCGGCGTCGGCGATCCAGCCGCCGATCTCGGCCGCGATCTCGTGCGAGACAAGCTCGATCCACATCCCGGGGGCTTCCGGGTTGTAGTGGAACGAGGCCCTGGTGATCCGGCCGTCCTCAGGCACCCCGGACAGCTCGCGCCGGTAGCCCTGGGACTCCAGCGCCGCGGCGGCGGCCGGGAGGTCGTCGGTGAAGTAGCCGAGGTGGTGGATGTAGCGGCCGCCAGTGAGGGAGAGATAGGGCGCGGCGTCGATCTGTTCGAGCAGCTCCACGAAGTGCGGTCCCTGAAGGGAGTACGTGAACCGGACGTGGCGGTCCCGCACGCCGTCGGGGCACAGCAGCGGCGTCGTCGCCTCTCTCGACGGTGCCCAGAGCAGGCCGAGCGCGGTGCCCATCCGCACCATGGCTTTGTCCAGATCGTCGACGATCATGCCGGTGTGGTAGAGCCGCAGCAGTGGTCCGGTGCCCATCTCTCCTCCTCGCTCAAGCGTGATATTACACATCGCTAAGCATTCGCCCAACCCCGTTGACGTGCCTAGACCTCGGATGTACTAATGGTTAGTGAGGTTAAGCTTTGCGCCCGGGGAGGAGCAGCCATGCTGGCGGTACAGAGCCTGCTGGCCGAGGAGACGGAGCGCGACCCGCACGCGTACTACGCCTACCTTCGCGAGCACGACCCGGTCCACTACGACGAGCGCGCCGGGGCCTACCTGCTGACCCGCCACGAGGACGTCGGGGCCGCCTACCGCAACCCGGTCTTCTCCACGGCGAACTACAGGTGGCAGCTCGAACCGGTCATGGGGCGCACGATCCTGCAGATGGCCGGGCGCGAGCACGCGAGCGTGCGGGGCATGATGAGCCCTTCCTTCCGCGGCCGCGGGCTGGAGCCCTGGCTGCCGCTGATCGAAGGCACGGTGCGGAGCCTGCTCGACCAGTCGGTTCGCACCACAGTGGACGGACTCGTCGGCCGGATGTTCGCGGGCGCGGAGGTCGACCTCGTGCCGCGGTTCAGCAACCTGCTGCCGGTGTACGTGATCGCCGAGGTGCTCGGGCTGCCCCGGTCCGACCACGAGCTCTTCTACGGCTGGTACCAGGCGCAGAGCGCGTTCCTCTCCAACCTCTCCCGCGACCCCGCGGTCGAACGCCGCGGCGAGCGGGCGCTGGCGGAGCTGCGGGAGTACCTCGCCCCCTTCGTCGCGCGCCGCCGCACCGAGCCCGCCGACGACTTCATCTCCAAGCTGGCGCGGGCGGAGATCGACGGCCGGCGGCTGAGCGACGAGGAGGTGATGACGCACGCGACCCACCTGCTGAACGCCGGCTCGGAGACCACCGACCGCACCGTGACCAACCTGCTGAGCCACCTGCTCGCCGAGCCGGCGCGCTACGCGGCCGTACGCGACGACCGCTCGCTCGTGCTGCCGGCCATCAGCGAGACCCTTCGTTTCACGCCACCCTCGCAGATGAACGGCCGGGTGACGACCGAGGACGTGGAGATCCGGGGAGTGCGGATTCCGGCCGGCTCGTTCGTGCTGCTCGTCATCGCGTCGGCCAACCGGGACGAGCGCAGGTTCGCCAACGCGTCGCGGTTCGACATGTACCGCGACGACGTCCGGCACGAGCAGGCTTTCAACGGGGTGGGGGAGCACTTCGCGTTCGGGTTCGGCCGCCACTTCTGCCTCGGCGCGATGGTGGCGCGCGGCGAGCTGGAGATCTCGCTCAACGCCTTCCTCGACGCGTTTCCGGACATGCGGCTGGCGCCCGGCTTCGCCGTCGAGGAGCGCGGACTCAAGATGCGTTCACCGCGGGCGCTCCGCGTCGTCCTCTAGCCGCCCAATACTGAGCCTAGTTAAACGTGTGCCGGGCGCTCCGCGCGGCGCGAGAGAGGAACCTGTCGATGGCAACGCTGGAGTACGACAAGCGCCGCGCGTTGGTGACGCCGGACCGTCTGCGCCACCTCTTCGGGGCCCGGCGGCTGGCCGTCGTGGGCGCTTCCGGTACGTCCAGCTGGGCGCGCAACCTCGTGCGCAGCCTCAACGCCGCCGGTGGGCTCAAGGAGCTCGTCTTCGTGCACCCGAAGTACCCGGAGCTGTTCGGGCAGGCGACCGCGCCCAACCTGCGCGACCTCGAAGATCCGGTCGACCTCGCGTTTCTGATGGTGGGGCCGAGCCGGGTCGACGAGATCCTGGAGGACGCGGCGGCCGCCGGGATCAGGAACGCCGTCGTCCTCGCCGCCGGCTACGGCGAGACCGGCCAGGACGGGCGCGCGCGGCAGCTCGCGCTGGCCGAGCACGCCCGGCGGCTGGACGTCACTGTGATGGGACCCAACACCGTCGGCTTCATCAACGCGACGGCCGGCATCGCCCCCTGGGCGGTCGTCACCGAGCGCCCGCCGCTGAAGGGCGCGGTCAGCGCCGTGTTCGAGAGCGGGTCGATGGCCCGCGCCGCGCACGAGTTCGCCCAGGGCCACGGCGTCGGCGCGAGCCTCTGGGCCTCGGTCGGCAACTCCGCCGTCCTCACCAGCCTGGATGTCCTCGAATACCTCCTGGAGGACGAGTCGACGAGGGCCATCGCGCTGTTCCTGGAGTCGGTGGGCGAGCCCGACCGGCTGCTCGCGCTCGGCCGGCGGGCGCTGGAGCGCGACAAGCCGATCGTGGCCTTCAAAGCCGGCCGCACCGAGGCCGGCCAGCGCTCGGCGATGGCGCACACCGGCGCGGTGGCCACCGACGACGCCGTCGTCGACGCCGTCTTCCGGCAGGCGGGCATCGTCCGGGCCGAGAGCCTGGAGGAGCTGGTCAGCACCGCCGGCCTGTTCGGCCACTATCCCGAGCGGCCCAAGGGACGCCGGATGGGCGTGGTCACGTCCTCCGGCGGCGGCTGCAACATCATCGCCGACCTGGCCGCGGTCAACGGGCTCGACCTGCCCGAGTGGACGGGGGACACCGTCGAAGCACTCGCCGAGCACCTGCCGCCGTTCGCCTCGATCCTCAACCCGCTGGACACCACGGGATTCGGTCACGCCCGGGCCAGACCCCGCCCGACCAAGGCCGAAGACGACCTGATGGAGATCGCCGTGAAGGACGGCGGGATCGACTTCATGTTCACGATGATGACGCCGCTGCCGAGCAGCCGGCCGGAGGACCCGACGTTCATCGAGAGCCGGCTGGAGATCCTCGGCCAGATCGTGCGTGACGCTCCCGTGCCGGTGTACCTCGCCTCGAACACCTGCCTGGACCTCGCGGACTACCCGCGCGGCCTGCTCACCGCGGCCGGCCTCCACCTGATGCCCGGCGCGGACCTGGCGCTGAAGTCCATGGGGCACCTGATGCGCTGGGTGGACCTGCGCGCGAGCGTGCTCGCCGACGACCCGCCCGCCCGGGTGACCGCGGACCGCGGCTCCGGCCCGGCGCCGACCGGCACATGGGCCGAGGACGAGGGGCGTGACCTGCTCGCCGCGCACGGCGTACCGATGGTGCCGGCGGCCCTCGTGACGGACCGGCGGGACGCCGCCCGGTTGGTCACCGAATGGGGCGGGCCGGTCGCCATGAAGATCTGCTCGCGGGAGATCGCCCACAAGTCGGACATCGGCGGCGTCGTCCTCGGCGTCGACAGCCCGCCCGCGGCCGAAGCGGCGTTCGACCGCGTCGTCGCCGCGGCGGCCACACACGCGCCGCGGGCGGCCGTCCGGGGCGTGCTCGTCTCCCCGATGCGCGCCGGGGGGCTGGAGATGCTGGTCGGCGTGACCCGCGATCCGACGTTCGGCCCGGTGCTCGCCGTGGGGCTCGGCGGGGTCTGGGTCGAGGTGTTCAAGGACGTGAGCCTGCGGGTGCTGCCGGTGAGCCCGCGCACCGTACGGGAGATGCTGCTGGAGCTGAAGGCGGCGCCGCTGCTGCGCGGTGTGCGCGGCATGGCGCCGGTGGACCTCGACGCGCTCACCGAGGCGATCATGGCGGTGAGCCGGGCGGCGCTCGCGCTCGGCGACCGGCTGGAGACGCTGGAGGTCAACCCGCTGCGCGTCGACGGCGCCGCGGTGGAGGGGCTCGACGCGCTCGTCGTGACGGGGGCCCGGTCATGAGCGGGAGTCGCGAGGCTACGGACATCGACCACGGCGGTGGACGAGCGCCGAGCGACGGAGCGGGGGTGGGCAAGAGCCACAACCCGCGGGGCGCGCTCGCCGGCGTCCGGGTGCTCGACTTCACGCGGTTCCTGCAAGGTCCGTATGCGACCCGGCTCTTCGCGGACATGGGCGCCGACGTGCTCAAGGTCGAGCGGCCGGGCGGCGACTGGGACCGGCGGCTGCGGCCGGCCAAGGACGGCTTCACCGGGTTCTTCCACGGGCTCAACCGGGGGAAGCGGTCGGTGGCGATCGACATCACCACGCCGGAGGGGCGTGACCTGGTACTCGACCTGGCCCGCGAGGCGGACGTGGTCATCGAGAACTTCCGCCCGGGCGTCCTCGACCGGCTTGGGCTGGGCTACGACGCGCTCAAGGCGGTCAACCCCCGGATCGTCTACGCCGGCGCCTCCGGCTACGGGCCCGGCGGGCCGCGCAGCGACGAGCCGATGTACGACATGGTCGCCCAGGCGGTCTCCGGCGTGTCCGACTTCATGCGCAGCCCCGAGGGCGTGCCCCGGCTCGCCACCCGGGCGATGGCCGACTCGGCGGGCGCGATGTTTCTGGCCATGGCGGTGATCACGGCCCTGTACGTGCGGGAGCGGACCGGGCAGGGGCAGCGCGTCGATGCCAGCCTCGTCGGCTCCTGCCTCGGGATGCACACCGCCGAGGTGACCATCGCGCTGTACGAGAACCGCGTGTACCGGCCGCACGGGCGGGTCACGTCGACGTCCGGCGCGTTCCGGTGCCGCGACGACCGCTGGCTGGTGATCGGCGCCACCGACCAGAAGCTCTGGCGCAACCTCACCCAGGCCCTCGGCCGGCCCGACCTGCTCGCCGACGAGCGCTTCGCCTACGGCAAGATCCGCGAGGCCAACCGAGCGATCCTCGAACCGATCCTGGAAGAGGTCTTCCGCACCGCCGACCGCGACGAGTGGGTGGAGCGCATGCGCGCGGCCGACGTACCGGTCGCGCCGGTGCAGACCTTCCTCGAGGTCGCCGACGACCCCGACGTGCTGGCCAACGGGTACGTCGTCGAGCAGGACGATCCCGAGTGGGGCAAGGTTCGCACGGTCGGCCACCCGTTCCACATGAGCCTGACCCCCGGCACGGTGGGGCCGAGCACGCCGGCCCTCGGCGAGAGCACGCGGGCCGAGCTGCGCCGGCTCGGCCGCACCGACCAGGAGGCCGAGGACCTGCGGGCGCGCGGCGTCGTCGAGTTCCACGAGGTGGAGGTGCCGCGATGAGGCCGAAGCGCTGGGGTACGCCGGACAGCCTGGCGGCCGCCAACCAGCAGGTGCTCTACGACGTCGACCGGGCGGGCGTCGCCTACATCACGCTCAACCGGCCGGAGAAGCACAACGCGATGAGCGTGCCGATGCGGGAGCGCCTCACCGAGCTCGTGGCGGCCGCCGACGCCGCCGACGACGTGCGGGTCGTCGTCTTCCGCGGCAACGGAAAGTCGTTCTGCAGCGGCAACGAGATCAACGAGGAGTGGGGGCAGCGGCGGCCGCACGAGCGCCGCCGGACGCTCGACGTGGGCTACCGGTACGGGGCCGACATGGCCTGGGGTCGGCTCGGTTTCAGCCAGGCGATCTCCCGGTCGGACAAGGTGACCATCGCGCAGCTCCACGGGTACTGCGCCGCGGCCGCATACTTCATGATCGCCTGCAAGTGCGACCTGGTCGTGGCGGCCGAGGACGCCCGGATCGGCGCGCTGGAGGCCCGCTTCCTCGGCCCGGCCGGCGCCGCGGCGAGCGTGCACATCAACCGCATCCTCGGCATGAAGGCGGCCCGCCGCACCGGCTTCACCGCCAAGCCGATGAGCGGGACCGAGGCGTACGACCTCGGGCTCGTGTACAAGTGTGTCCCGGCCGCGGAGCTGGCCTCCGCGACGCGGCGGATCGCCGGCGAGATAGCCGCCCGACCCGCGGGCGCGCTCGACTTCCTCGTGGCCCGGCTGCGCGCGGCGGAGGGCCTGATGGACACCAGCGTCCCGGCGATCACCGGCCTGCTCGTCTCGCACTTCCTGCAGCCGGCACCGGAGGAGCTGGACTTCTGGCGGACGGCCCGGCAGGTCGGCGTGGGCGGCGCCCTCGACGCCGACAAGGCCCGCAAGGGCGCCGCCGACCCGCGTTCGGGCAAGGAGCCGGGCTCGTGATCGACGTGAAGGTGGCCGACTGGGTCGGCACGGTCCAGGTGCCGGACTTCGCCGGGCTGACCCGCTACGACGCGGCCTTCGCCTGGGAGCTGCGGGACACCGTCGTCGCGTTGGCCGACGACAGCGAGGTCAAGGTGATCGTGCTCCGGGCGGACGGCGCGGACTTCGCGCCGGACGCGCCCGGGGTGTCGCCGCCGGCGGACCGCTCGGCGACCTGGCGCCGGGTCTTCGCCGGCGCGAAGGGCCTGTACCAGTCGCTCGCCTTCTGCAAGAAGGTGGTCGTCACCGAGGTGGACGGCGCCTGCCGGGGCGCCGGGAGCGCGCTCGTGCTCTGCTCCGACCTGACCGTCGCCGCCGACACCAGCAGCTTCGGCTCACCGTTCATGACCACGCCGGAGGCCAACTTCGTGCTGGCCGCGCTGACGATGCGGCTCAACCGGGCCAAGGCGTGGGCGATCACCGGCGACGTGCTCGACGCGGCCCGTGCCGAGGAGGTCGGGCTGGTCAACCAGGTGGTGCCGCGCGCGTCGCTGAGGGCCGAGGTGGAGGCGCTGGCCGCCCAGGTCACCGCCATGCCGCTGGACGGCGTGACCATGTCGAAGATGCTGCTCCAGGCCGTGCTCGACGCTCACGGGGTGGGGCGCGACTTCGACCTCGCGACCCACTACGCGGCCCGGCGACGGCAGGCCGAGGAGACGGAAGGCGGGCCGCGATGACGACCGACGAGGGCACGGTCGAGCTGGTCCTCGACCGCCAGCGGCACCAGGCGCTCATCACGATCCGCCGCGAGGCGCACGGCAACCGGCTCACCCGGGCGATGGCGCGGCAGTTCGTCGCCCACCTCGACACGGTGGACGCCGACGACGACATCAAGGTCGCCGTGGTCGAGGGCGCCGGCACGCACCTGTCGTCGGGCTGGGATCCGCACGAGGCGTGGGAGCAGTACGTCGACGCGCCGGGCGGCGCGGTGAAGAAGCACCCCAGCCAGCGTGCCCGGCTCGTCGCGCTGGACGACGCGTGGTGGGGCCGCGACGGCCTCTACCACCGCCTGCTGCACTGCCGAAAGGTCACCATCACGAAGGCGGTGGGGGAGTGCTACGAGACCGGGCTGTACCTGACGCTCTGCAGCGACCTCGTCGTCGCCCACGAGAGCGCCCGGTTCGCCGTGCCCCGGTGGCGGAACGTCGGCGTGGACGGCGACCTCTCGCTGCTCATCGCCACAGTCGGGCTCAAGCGCACGAAGGAGCTCATGTACGCCGGAACCGCCTGGGACGCCCCCACGGCGCTGCGTCACGGCCTGGTGGACGGCGTCTCGGCGGACCCGGACGGCGAGGCGGTCCGGCTCGCGGAGATGTGCGCGTCCATCATGCGCGACGGCATCGTCACGGAGAAGTACGCCGTCTTCGCGTCCCTGGCCAAGATGGGGGTCGACCACGCCTTCGCCGCGGCCACCGTCGTCGGCGCCTCGCTCAGCAACATCCACTTTCAGCCGGGGGAGTACAACTTCCTCGCCGACCAGCGCCGGCACGGCTCGGCGGCCGCCCTGGAGCGATCACGCCGCCACCTCGAATGACCAGGCCGCCCGGCTCAGGGCAGCTCCGGGTCGCAGAGCAGCTCGAGCACCGGCAGGACGCCGAGCAGGGCGTGCAGCTGCTCGTCGGTGAGCCGCGCGAGGTGGTCGGAGAGCCACACCTCGCGGCTGCGCAGGATCCGCTGCCGCTCCTGCTCGCCGGCCGCGGTCAACGAGATCACCGCGTTGCGCCGGTCGACCGGATCCGCCTCGCGGGCCACGAGCCCGAGCTCGACCAGCCGGTTGAGGCTGCGGGTGACCGACGGCGGGCTCACGCCCTCGCTGGCGGCCAGGTCGCCGGCGGTGGCCGGCTGCATCCGGTGGATCGCGAACATCAACGAGATGAGGGCGTAGGACAGCCCGTCGTCGTTTTGCTGGCGCAGCACGCGGCCGAGCCTGCCCAGCGTCATGCGGAGGCGGACCAGGTCTTCGTGGCGGATCCGTCGGCTGTTTCGGCGCCCACCGGCGGTGGACCGGGTTACTGTCATGGTGATCGAGACTCCCGCCGTTGCGACCTGTCGCCGGGTACACGTGTACCACGAGCGACAAATATTTTACCTAGTTATCTAGCCGCCCGCCGCCCCCGTCCGGAGGGGTCGAAAACCCACGCGGAACGCTTGATCGGCGGTTGCGCTCAACCTTTTCGAGGATTACTTTACATGGTTAGGTATTGGGTCGCCGGGCAAGGGCGGGCCGCACAGGAGGAGGGGACGGCAGTGAACGACCTCGTCAAAGATCTCAAGCCGGAACTCACCTACACAAGCTTCGAGCAGCACATGCACAAGGCTCGTACGCCGCAGCAGCGGCAGCACCTGGAGACCGTGGTGCATCACTCGAAGGGCGAGGTGCTGGCGGACCTGGACATGGTGCTGCCCACGCTCAACGACAACCCGCGATACCACGAGTACGGCGTCTTCGCCGGCACGACGGAGGACACCGGACCCAAGGGCCTGGAAGCCGTCCTGGCCAACTACGCCGAGATGGTCAACAACGGCTCGTACGTGATCGAGTCGAAGAAGACCCGCGTGGTCGTCTCCGACAACGAGATCGTGACCGAGGGCACCTACCGGCAGATCCTGACCGCGCAGGTCGCCCGCAAGATGGGCTACGTCGACGACTCCTCGCCGCAGTCCTCCCACTACGTGCTCGCCGGCCGCACGGTCGTCTTCTGGGAGTTCGACGAGGACGGCAAGGCCAAGGGCGAGGACCGCTACGTGATGAACCACCAGGTGATCCCGATCAGCGAGGACGACCTCCCGGAGAACTACCCGGCCAAGTTCCGGACCAAGTGAGGAGCCGGGCATGACACAGCGATCGATCGAGGAGCGCCTCGACGAGATGGAGAGCCGCGCGGCCATCGCCGCTCTCGTCGCGGGCTACTGCGAAGGGGTGGACCACGCCAACGTGGACCTGTTTCTGAGCCTGTGGCACGAGGACGCCTCCTACCTGATCCCCGGTGGCCGCGGTGACTTCGTCGGCATCGACCGGATCCGCGAGTCCCAGGACGTGATCGGCCGGGCGTGGGCGTCGACCAAGCACTGGACGACCAACCACACGATCACCTTCGACGGCCCTGACCGCGCGGCCGGCCGCAGCGACGCGTTCGCCATCTGCGAGCACCACGACGGGCGGGTCAGCCTCGTCTCGGCCACCTACGACGACGAGTACGAGCGCCGCGACGGGACCTGGCGGTTCGCCAAGCGGCTGGTGACCCGGTGGTTCGTCAGCGACGGCCAGGACATCAAGCTCCTCGAGCCGTTCTAGCCATGACCACGACGACGTCCCTGCCCGCGCTGCTGTCCGAGGAGGTGGCGCGCGACCCGTACGCGTTCTACCGCCGGCTGCGCCGCGAGGCACCGGTGCACTACGACGAGAGCGCGGGCGCGTACCTGCTGACCCGGCACGCCGCGGTCTCGACGGCCTACCGGCATCCCGCGTTCACCACGCGCAACTACGAGTGGCAGCTGGAGCCGGTCTTCGGGCGCAGCCTGCTGCAGCTCGACGGCACCGAGCACGCTCGCAAGCGGGCCCTCGTCAGCCCGCATTTCCGGGGCGCGGGCCTGCAGGCCTGGTCCGGCACCATCCACCGCAACGTCGCCGAGATCCTCGACGGCACCGTGGAACGCGTCGTCGACCTGCTGCTCGCACCGATCCGTCCGGGCGAGGAGTTCGACATCCTGGAGCGGTTCGCCCACCTGCTGCCGGTCTTCGTCATCGCCGACATGCTCGCGCTGCCCAAGTCCGACTACCGGCGGTTCTGGGACTGGTACACCGCCATGATCGGCTTCCTCTCCAACCTGGCCCGCGACCCGCGGGTGCACGAGCGTGGCATCGCGGCCGCGCGGGAGCTGCGCGAGTACCTCGCGCCGATCATCGCGCAGCGGCGCGCCGACCCCGGTACCGACCTGATCTCGGCCCTGGCGACGGCGGAGGTCGACGGGCACACGCTCGACGACGAGGAGATCAAGACCCACGTCACGCAGCTGCTCAACGCCGGCTCGGAGACCACGGACAAGACCTTCGGCAGCCTCTTCGGCCACCTGCTGACCCAGCGCGAACGCTACGAGGAAGTGGCCGCCGACCGCGACCTCGTGATCCCGGCGATCAGCGAGACGCTGCGCCTGACCCCGCCCTCGCAGATGAACGGGCGGGTCCTGGCGGAGAGCGTGGAGATGGAAGGCCGCACGCTGCCGGCGGAGTCCACGGTGTTCCTGGTGATCGCCTCGGCCAACCGGGACGAGTCGCGCTTCGCCGACGCGGAGTCGTACGACTTCCACCGCACCGACCTGTCCCACGCCGACGCCTTCACCGCCCGCGGCGAACACTTCGCCTTCGGCTTCGGCCGGCACTTCTGCCTCGGCGCCATGCTGGCCCGCTCCGAGCTCCAGATCGGCCTCGACGCGATCCTCGACAGGTTTCCCGACCTCCGGCTGGCCAGCGGGTTCACGCCCCGGCACCAGGGGCTGAAGATGCGGGCGCCGGCCGAGATGCGCGTGGTCGTCTGACCACCGGCCATCATGGACACGACGTTGCTGACCCGCGAACACGTCTGCCCGGACCGCGACGAGGCCGCCGCCGCCCTGCTGGGCACGGCGTGCCTGGGCGGCGTGGTGCGACCCATGTGGCACTGGTTCCAGCTGCCGGTGGCGGTGCGGCGCGACGAGAGGGGTCCGGACGGCCACCCGCGGCGGGGCGTGCCCAGCTCGCCGGCGCCCGGTCTGCGCCGCATGTTCGCAGGCGGGCGCACCGTCCATAGAGGACCACTGCGCACCGGCGCGCCCGCGCACCGGCGGTCGACGGTCGTCTCCACTGTGGACAAGCGCGGCCGGAGCGGTCCGCTGACCTTCGTCACGCTGCGGCACGAGTACCTCCAGGAGGGCGAGGTGATGATCGCGGAGGAGCACGACATCGTCTACCGGCCCATGACCGGCGGCTCCGCGCCGAGCCCCGCCGGTGCCGACGACCCGCCCGACGGCGCGCTGGCGGCGCACTTCGACGTGGACCCCGTGGTGCTCTTCGGCTTCTCGGCGCTGACGGCGAACGCGCACCGGATCCACTACGACCTGCCCTACGCGCGTCAGGAGGGGTACGCCGAGCGCGTCGTGCACGGCCCCCTCCAGGTCGTACTCATGGCTGAGCGGCTGCGCGCGATCGGGGTGGACCTGGTCGGGACGCGGTTCGAGTACCGGCTCGTCCGGCCGGTGATCGGCCCGCAGACGCTGCGGATCTCCGCGCGGTCGGCGGACGACTCCCGCGCCGAGGCATGGGTGCACGACGCCGCGGGTGCCCGGGTCGCCGAAGGGCGGGTCTCGTGACGGGCCGGCGGGTTCTCGTCACCGGCGGCA
Organism: Phytohabitans kaempferiae; assembly: GCF_042433955.1. Lineage (NCBI taxonomy): Bacteria > Bacillati > Actinomycetota > Actinomycetes > Micromonosporales > Micromonosporaceae > Phytohabitans > Phytohabitans kaempferiae. The sequence continues at coordinate 123,223 of NZ_JBHLUH010000023.1, forward strand.
CCGGCCTGATCGGGCGCGCGGCGGTCGAGGCGTTTCTCGCCGCCGGCTGGGACACCGTCGGGATGTCCCGCGGGGCTTCCGCCCGCGCGGACGCACGGTACGTGGGCGTGCCGGTCGACCTGCGCGACGCACCGGCGGTCGCCGCCGCGCTGCGCGACCTGCCCGCGATCACCCACCTCGCGTACACCTCGGTGTACGAGAAGCCCGGGCTCGTGGCCGGCTGGTCGGACCCCGAGCAGATGGCGACCAACCGGGCGATGCTCGACAACGTCCTGCGGCCGCTGGCGGCCACCGGCCACCTCGAACAGGTCACCGTCATGCAGGGCACGAAGGCGTACGGCGCGCACCTGCACCCGATCCCCCTGCCGGCCCGCGAGCGCCACCCGCGCGACCCGCACGAGAACTTCTACTGGCACCAGGAGGACCTGCTCCGGGAGGTCGCCGGCCGCGCCGGATTCCGGTGGACGATCCTCCGGCCGGTGCAGGTGGTCGGCCCGGCGTACGGCGTGGGCTACTGCACGCCTCCGGTGATCGGCGCGCTGGCCGCCGTGTGCGACGAGACCGGCCAGCCGTTCGGGTTTCCCGGGCTGCCCCTCAGCGTCCCCAAGCAGGTCGCGGACGTCCGCCTCGTCGCCGATGCGCTGGTCTGGGCCGCCACGAGCGAGGCCGCGCACGGCGAGCACTTCAACCTGACCAACGGCGAGGTCTTCTCCTGGCTGGAGCTGTGGCCGGTGCTCGCCGAGGAGCTCGGCGTGGTGGCCGCGGAGCCGGTCGCCCGCAGGCTCGCCGACTTCCTGCCGGCACACGCCGAGGCGTGGGCCAAGGTGGCAGCCGCCCACCAGCTCCGCGAGCCCGATCTGGCCGCGGTCCTCGGGCAGTCGCACTTCTACGCGGACTACACGTTCGGGTCGGGGCTGACCGAGGCGCCGCCGCCGGCTCTCGTCAGCACCGTCAAAGTGAAGCAGGCCGGCTTCACCGGCGTCCGGGACACCGAGCTGACCTTCCGGCACGCCATCCGCGAGCTGCAACGCCGCCGGATCCTTCCCCGCCTGTCATGACCGTCGACGACGCGCGGTCTTTGCTGTTCGTACCGGCGGACCGGCCGGACAGGTTCGGCAAGGCCGTCGGCTCCGGCGCCGATCTGGTGATCCTCGACCTCGAGGACGCCGTCCTGCCGGAGCGAAAAGGGGACGGTCGCGCGGCGGTCGAGCGGGCGCACGCCGGCGGCGCCGGGCGGTTCGTGGTGCGGGTCAACGCGGCGACGAGCGAACATTTCGCGCTCGACTGCGCCGCCCTGGCCCGATCGGCGGCCCCGGTGCCGGTGATGCTGCCCAAGGTGGAAGGCCGCGCGCAGATGTCCGCGCTGCTCGACCGGCTGCCGGGCACGCGCGTGCTGGCTCTCGTCGAGACCGCCCGCGGCGTCCTGGCCGCCCGCGAGATCGCGGCGCATCCCGCGACGGCGCGGCTGGCGTTCGGCAGCGTCGACTTCTCGCTCGACACCGGCGCGCGGGAGCCGTCGGACACGACGACCTGGGCGCGGGCGCAGCTCGTCCTCGCCTCCGCGGCGGAACGGCGGCCGGGCCCCGTCGACGGCGTCACCCCGCGCCTGGACGATCCGGAGCTGTGCGCCGCGGACAGCGCGCTGGCCGCCACGCAAGGGTTCACCGGCAGGCTCTGCGTCCATCCGGCGCAGGTCGCGCCGGTCAACCGAGCCTTCACGCCCAGCGCGGACGAGCTGCGGTGGGCGCGGCGCGTTCTCGCGTCCCTGGAAGCCGGGGCGGCAAGCGTCGACGGGGAGATGCTGGACGGCCCGGTCCGCGCCCGTGCGGCGGCGGTCGTGCGCCGGGCCGAACGTCATCAGGAGGACGGATCGTGAGCACGGTGCTCGCCTGGGGGACGGTGCGGCACGCGTCGTTCCCGGACCGGGTGGCCGCGGCGGCGGCCGCGGGTTACGACGCGATCGGCCTGTCGGTCCCCTACTACCGGCAGCTGCTGGAGCAGGGCTGGACACACGCCGAGATGCGGCGGGTCCTCGACGACTTCGCGGTCACCATCGGCGAGGTCGAGGTCATCTTCGGGTTCTGCGCCCCGCCTGGACCGGCGAACATCCCCGAGCGCCCGGGCCTCGTCTACGCCGACCCGGAGGTCGAGGCGGCCGTGCTGCGCCTGGCCGACGAGTTCGGGGCGCCGCGCGCGCAGGCCGTCGGCACGTTCGACACCGAGCCGCCGGGGGAGCGCGCGGTGGAGGCGTTCGCCGCCCTGTGCGACCGCGCCGCGCCGCACGGCCTGTCGATCGCGCTGGAGTTCGTGCCCTACACGAACATCCCGGACGTGGCGACCGCCGCCGCGATCGTCTCGGCGGCGGACCGGTCCAACGGTGGCCTCTGCGTCGACGCGTGGCACTTCTTCCGAGGCGACCCCGACTGGCACGAGCTGGCCAAGGCCGGGCCGGCGCACTTCACGATGGTCCAGGTCAACGACGGCCCGCTGGTCACCGAAACCGGCAACGTGCGGATGGAGGCCGTCTCGCGGCGGCGGTGCCTGGGCGAGGGGGAGTTCGACCTGGAGCGCTTCCTCCAGGTGGTACGCCCGGCGGGCGACCCGAGGCCGGTCTCGGTCGAGGTCTACTCCACGGCGCTGGACCGGCTCCCCTCCGCGCGGGCCGCGCGGGCGGCGGTCGCCGGGCTGGCCGACCGGATGCCCCGCTGAGGCCCGGGTCAGGCGCCGCGGCGGATCCGCTCCGTGGCGGGGCTGTGGCCGGCGCGGAGCCGGGCGAGCCCCTCCGGGGTCCGCTGGTGGAACACCTCGCGCTGGGTGAGGTCGTGGGTGACCCGCAGCTCGTACGCGATGCCGGCGAGGTGCTCCATGGTCGTGGCCCGGAGCGCGACCTCCTTGAGAACGGTGGTCAGCTCCGCGCCGGCCTCGGCGATCCGCTTGGCCGCGCGCAGCGCGGACTCGCGTAAGGCACCGACCGGCACGACCTCGTCGACGAGGCCGATGCGATACGCCTCGCGGGCGTCGATCGCGTCACCGGTGAAGTAAAGCCGCCGGGCGCGCATCGGACCGACCTTGCGCTGCAGCCCGCCGTAGAAGCCGTTCATGCCGTACTTGACCTGGGTCGATCCGAAGACGGCGTTCTCCGAGGCGATGGTGACGTCGCACATGTTGGCCAGGTCCATGCCGTAGCCCGGCGCGACGCCGGCCACTCCGGCCACGGTCGGCTTCCGGTAGTCGGTCAACGCGGCCATCAGCCGCGCGGCCAGCTCGGTGAAGCGGCGCTGCTCGTCACCGGTGATGCCGGCGAGCACGTCCAGCCGCCAGCCGCCGCAGAAGCCCTCCTCGTCGCCGATGAGCAGCACGGCCGCGACGTCGTCGTCGTACGCCCAGGCGGCGAGCGCGTCGATCAGCTCGTGGTGCATCTCCCACCCGAGCGCGTTGCGCTTTTCGGGATGGTCGAGCTGGATGACGCCGACGGCGTCCTCGACGCCGGTACGCAGGTGCTCGAAGCTGGACATCGCGGCCGCTCCTCGTTTACTAGGCTGATCCTTGTGACGGTGATCGAGGGGATGGGGAAGGCGTGGCACAGGTAGCGCACGCGGCGGCGGGAGACGGTGCCGCGCGCACGGCCACCCCGCTGAGCGGCACCCGCCCCTCCAGCGCGCGTGCGCTGCTGCTCGTGGTGCTCGGCGAGTTCGTCTGGCCCACTCGCGAGCCGGCCTGGTCCTCGACGCTCCTGCGCGCCCTCGCCGAGCTCGACATCGAGCCCAACGCGGCCCGCAAGGCGCTGCACCGCACCGCGGAGTCGGGCATCACCGAGCCGGGAAGGGTCGGCCGCCGGGTGCACTGGTCGATCACCGCCAAGGGCGCCCGCATCATGTCGTCGGGGCACGAGCGCACGTACAACTGGGACGCCCGCCGCACCAGCTGGGACGGCACCTGGCTGCTGCTGTCGGTGTCGGTGCCGGAGACCCAGCGCAAGCTGCGCCACCACCTGCAAAACCGGCTTACCTGGGCCGGGATGGGATCCCCGGTGCCCGGCCAGTGGATCACGACCCACTGGGAACGCGCGGACGAGATCGCGCAGATCGTGCGCGACCTGGGCCTGGAGGAGCAGGCCCACTCGTTCGTGGGCACGCTGGGACCGCTGGGCAGTGAGGCCGGGATCGTCGAGGCGGCCTGGGATCTCGACGCGCTCGCCGGCGACTACCGCTCGTTCATCGAGACCTACGCGGCGACCCACCCGCACACCGACGCCGAGTGCTTCCGGGCGCGGGTCCTGATCGTGCAGGACTGGCGCCGCTTTCCCTACCTCGATCCCGACCTGCCGCGGCGCTTCCTGCCCGCCGGCTGGCCGGGATACGAGGCGGTCCGGCTGTTTCGCGAGCGCCACGGCGCGTGGGCGTCGCGCTCGGCCGTGTACTGGGAGCATCTCGACGCTCAGGAGTGACCCGCCACATCCCGGCGTAGGACGTACTTCTGGATCTTCCCGGACGGGGTGCGGGGCATGGCCTCGCGGATCTCGAGCCGCTCCGGCCAGAACTGCTTGGCCATGCCCGCGGCTTCGAGGTGCTCGGTGAGCTCGCGGAGCGTGGGCGGGGTCCCCTCGGGCACCACGACGGCGCAGCCGCGCTCGCCGAGCCGCTCGTCGGGGTAGGCGACCACCGCGACGTCCCGTATCTTGCCGTGCTGTGCGAGCAGGTTTTCGATCTCGACCACCGGCACGTTCTGGCCGCCGCGGATGATGATGTCCTTGCTCCGGCCGGTGATGCGGATCCCGCCGTCCGGCATCCGCTTGCCGAGATCGCCGGTCTCGAACCAGCCGTCCGGGGTCTGCGCGTCCCTCGTCAGCTCGGGCTGGTCGCGGTAGCCGAGGATGATGCTCGGTCCGCGCGCCTGGAGCCGGCCTTCGGTTCCGTCGGGCACGGGCTGGAGGTCGTCGTCGACGATCCGGAGCCCCATGAACGGCACCTGCTTGCCGTCGCTGGCGGCCAGCGTCGACAGCGACGAGCCGAGCTGGTGGACGCTGCAGATGCCCACCTCGGTCATGCCCCACAGGGACACGAGGTCGACGCCGAGGTGCTCCTGCATCGCGACCGCGGCGGACGGGGGGATCGGCGCGCCGCCGCAGGCGAAGGCGCGGAACGTCGACAGCGGTCGGGGCTGCGCCTTCTGCGCCTCGATCATGTCCATCGCGAACGGCGTGGCCGACAGCGTCCAGGTGATCCCTTCCCGGTCGATGACGTCGATGAGGCCGCGCGGATCCCACTCGTCCTGGTAGACGACCTTCTGCCCGGTGGACAGCGGCAGGTAGGTGCCCCAGAAGAAGCCGGTGAGGTGGCCGACCGTCGACGCCATGAAGCAGACGTCCTCGGCGGTGAGCCGCAGCGCCTCGGGCAGCGGCCGCCCGGCCGACCACGCCGTGTTGTGCGAGTGCAGCGCCGCCTTCGGCTGGCCCGTCGTGCCCGAGGTGAACATCAGGAAGGCAGGGTCGTCCGGCCCGGGCCGGCGCGCGTCGAGCTCCTGCCGCAGCCCGTCGACGTGCTCGTGCAGGGGGCGGACGAAGAAGCCGGTGAAGTCGACGGCGTCGCCGCTCACCGGCCCGCCGATGGTGACCAGGTGCGCCAGGTCGGGCAGCGACGGCTTGAGGCGGAGCCCGAGGTCGCGGTACGAGTACCCCTTGAACTCCGACTGGACGATGTAGACCTTCGACCGGGCGTGGCGGAGCATGAAGGAGAGCTCGCGCTCGCGGTAGATGTGCGGCACCGGGTTGGGGATGGCGCCGGCCCGCATCGCGCCGAAGACGAGGGCCGGAAACTCCCACGTGTTGGGGAGCTGGATGGTGACGACGTCACCCCGCTTGACCCCGAGCTTGAGGAAAGCGCCGGCAAACCTGTCGATCATCGTGCCGAGCTGCCCGTAGGTGACCACGGTGGGTAGCGGGTCGCCCTTGCGGTAGCAGACCATGGCCGCCTTGTGCGGGTGCCGCTGGACGGCGTCCAGCAGCTCGTCGAGCCCCGTTGTGTCGCGCCACCAGCCTTGGGCGCGGAAGTGAGCGGCGTCCTCGGGGTCGACCGCTCGTCGCCAGTCCTCGCTCATCGGGGAGCTCCTCTGTCAGGTGACATAGAATTCGAGCGACGTGATTTTTTGTACACTAATTTCGGTTCACATAAGTGTCAACGGGTTGATCGGTTGTTCATGTTCGTCCGCTCGCAGGGCCGTGACCTGCACCTGGAGGCCGTTGAGCACCGCGTTGCCGGACGGCACGTCGAGCACGAGCTCGTCGGCCAGGCGGTTGCTGTTGACGCCGGGCCGGACCCGTGCCGTGGCCAGCCGCACGCCGTCGGGGTCGTGCAGCCAGCCGTGCGGCAGCGAGACGACCCCGGCCGGCACCCGCTCGGTCACCTCGGCGGAGGCGTGCACTGTGGACACTCGCGTGGCCACCGCGACGGCGTCGCCGGTGTGCACGCCGAGGCGCGCGGCGTCGGCCGGGCTGAGCCACAGCGTGGCGCGTGGCCGGCCGGTCATCAGCGAGGGCACGTTGCCCATCCACGAGTTGTTGGAGCGCACGTGCCGGCGCCCGACAAGCACGAGCCCTTCGCGGGCCCGCGACGTGAGCGCGGCGCGCAGCCGGGGGAGGTCGTCGACGACGAGCGGAGGGTCCAGCGCCACCGTGCCGGTCGGGGTGCGGAGCACCTCGGGCAGCCGCGGCCGCAGCGGACCCAGGTCGACACCGTGCGGCTGGGCTTCGAGCGCGGCGAGGGTGAGGCCGTCCGGCCGGCCGCCGAACGCGTCGCCGTACGGGCCGGACCGGATCATCAGGTCCAGCAACCGCTCGGGCCCCACCCGGGGAGCGACCGCGGCCAGCAGGTCGTCGACGGTCTGCCCGGCGGAGACGGCCGCGCGCGCGGTCGCCTCGGCGTGGCGGCGGTCGATGTCGGCCTCGCTCGCGCCGCGCCCCTCGACGGCGGCGGCCAGGCGGCACATGATCTGCCACTCCTGGAGCTGGCCCGGGTCGAGGTCGAGCACGGCGGGGCTGTAGTTGGCCACGTTTCGGACCGCCCACGTGGTGAAGTGCACGTCGTAGTGGGAGCGCTGGAGCGGGCCGGGCGGCGGGAGCACGACGTGCGCGAACCGCGTCGAGTCGTTCACGTACGGGTCCACCGCCACCAGGGCGTCGAGCGAGGCGAGTGCCCGCGCGGTCCGCTCCGAGTTGGGCGCGGACACGACGGGATTGCCGCTGATCAGCAGCAGACCGCGGAGTTGACCCTCGCCGGGCGTGTCGATCTCCTCGGCCAGGCAGGAGGTAGGCAGCTCGCCAAAGCGTTCGGGCAGGCCGCGCACCCGGCTGGCGAACCGGTCCAGGCGGGGCGGCGGCCCGAGCCGCGGCCGCCCCCGCGTGTTGGGCGATCCGCAGGCCGGGAGCGGAAACATCGCGCCGCCCTCCCGGTCGAGGTTGCCGGTGAGGATGTTGAGCACGTCGACGAGCCAGGATGTCACCGTGCCGAACTCGGTCGCCGTCGTGCCGATGCGGCCGTAGACACAGGACCGCTCGGCGGCGGCGAACCGGCGGGTCAGGTCGCGGACCGACGCCGCCGGTACGCCGGTGAAGTCGGCCACGCGCTCGGGGGTGAGGTCGGCCAGCGCCCGGCGCACGTTTTCCACCCCGGTGACGAACTCGCCGAGCCGGCCGAGCCGCACCAGACCCTCGTCGAACAGCACGGTGACCATCGACGCGAGCAGGGCGGCGTCCGAGGCGACGCGCGGGCGGACGTGCTCGTCGGCGAGCTCGGCCGTGCGGGTGCGGACCGGGTCGACGACCACGAGCCGGCCGCCCCGCTCGCGGATCGCGCGCAGCCGCCGTGGCCAGCCGGGTGCCGTGGCCAGGCTTCCGTTGGACTCCACCGGGTTGGCGCCGATGACGACGAGGAAGTCGGTGCGGTCGAGGTCGGGCACCGCGAGCGTGAAGCGGTCGCCGTAGAGCAGCGCGTTGACGAGGTCCTTCGGGCGCTGGTCCAGCGACGAGGCGGTGAACAGCCGGGGCGACCCGAGCGCCTTGAGATAGACCGGGGCGTAGAGCAGCCCGCCGAGGTTGTGCGAGATGGGGTTTCCGAAGTAGGCGGCCATGGCGGTCGGGCCACCTCGCTCGATCACCCCGCGGACCAGGTGGCCGGCCAGCTCGAACGCCTCGTCCCAGCTCGCCGGCACGAGCCGGCCGCGGTGGCGGATCAGGGGGCGCCGGTGCCAGTCGGGGTCGTGGTGCAGCTCGCCGAGCGTGGCGCCCTTCGGGCACATGAAGCCCATGCTGAACACGTCGTGCTCGTCGCCCGCGGTGCGCAGCACCCGGTCGCCGTCCATCGTCAGCACGAGCCCGCAGGTCGCCTCGCACAGCGGGCAAGTGCGGATCGCCGTTCGCGCGGTCACGGGCTCACCCCGGCGATCCGCCAGATGTCCACAAGGGAGGTCACCTTGACCCGCGGCCGCCCGGCCGCGTGCCCGGCGGCCCGCTCGTGCCGGTCGAGGCGGCTCCAGCCCGCCCAGTCCGTGAGCTGGCCGCAGCGGCGCGCCAGCAGCTCGTCCAGCCACTGTGGAGACTCGCGCGGCGGGGCGAGCCGGCCGGCGGTCGCGTCGGCCCGCAGGTGCGCCACCGTCACCGACGCGCAGTGCTTGTTGGTGCCGATCACGCCGGTGGGGCCGCGTTTGGCCCAGCCGACCACGTACGCCCCGGGCACCGGCCGGCCGGACTCGTCAACGATCCGGCCGTCGGCGTTGCGCACCACGCCCGCGCCGGCGTCGTACGGCAGGCCGGGCAGCCGCGGGGTGAGGTAGCCCACAGACCCCAGGACCAGCCCCGCGCGGATCGTGCTCGTCGCGCCGGCGGGTCGGAAGGTCACGACGCCGTCGACGTCCTGCTTCAGCTGGCGGTGCAGCCGTACGCCGGTCACCGCCGTGGATCCGAGGATGCGCTCCGGCCGGGCCAGGAAGCGCAAGCGGATCCGCTTGCGCGCGGGCCCGCCGGGTGTCGTGGTGGCGAGCCGGCGGAGCGCGGCGTACTTGGCGCGCAGGACCGGGTCGGCGGCGAGCAGGCGTTCCTCCGCCGGGGTGAGGGCTAGCTCGCCCGGCTCCGTCACCACCCGCACGCCGGGCAGGCGTTCGAGCGCGGTCAGCTCCGCGGTCGTGAACGCGGCCTGCACCGGGCCGCGGCGGCCGACTACCTGCACGTCGCGGATCCGGCCGCGGCTCAACGCGTCGAGCGCGTGCTGGGCCATGTCGGTCGTCGCCAGCAGCGCGAGGTCGGAGACGAGGACACGGGCGACGTCGAGAGCGACGTTGCCGTTGCCGATGACGACAGCTCGTGGACTGGACAGGTCGATCTGGCGGGAGCTCGCCTCCGGGTGGCCGTTGTACCAGGCGACGAACTCCGCGGCGGGGAGGCTGCCGGGCAGTGCCTCGCCAGGTACGCCGATCGACCGGGCCCCGGCGGCACCGACGGCGTAGACGACCGCGTCGTGGGCCCGGGCGAGCTCGGCCGGCGTGACGTCGGTCCCCACCTCGACGCCGAACCGGAACCGCAGGCGTGGATGGCGGGCGTGGGCGGTGAACGCCTCGGCGGCGAGCTTGGTCGACGGGTGGTCGGGCGCGACGCCGTACCGGATGAGCCCGCCGGGGGTCGGGATGCGGTCGTAGACGTCGACGGCCACTCCGGAGCCGCCGGTCTCCAGCAGGTCGAGCGCCGCGTAGAGCCCGGCGGGTCCCGCGCCGACGACCGCGACCCGCAACCTCCGCTCCACGGCGAGGCTCGGCGCGACCACCGACCGGGGTGGCACCGGACCTGGCCGCCGGCCTTCGAAGTAGGCCGCGTTGAGCTCCGCGAAGTGGCTCAACGACGGCGGCAGGTCGACCTCCGGCCGGATCGCGTCGACCGGGCACTCCGGCACGCAGCACCCGCAGTCGATGCAGGTCGCCGGGTCGATGTACAGCATCTCGGCCGTGGCGAACCCCGGCGTGCCGGGCGCCGGCTGGATGCAGTCGACCGGGCACACGGCCGTGCACGCCGCGTCGTTGCAGCACGACTGCGTGATCACGTGGGTCACCGCCACAATATATGCCACTCGAATGGCGTAGCGCTATACGAGTGTCCAATGTCGAGGAACGGGCTGCCGCTGGTCCGGAAACCGCACGGCGGCCGCCGCCGCGACGAGGCCGAAGGCGGCGGCCACGAGGTAGGTGACGGCGAAGTCGCCGGTGACGTCCGCCAACCAGCCGCCCGCGGGCGGGCTGACAAGCTGACCCACGCCGACGGCGAGCGAGATGGCGACGTACCCGGTGGCGAGGTGTCGCGGCGGGAGCCGGTCGGCCAGCGAGGCGGTGAGCACCGCCGGCACACCGGTCATGAGCATGCCGTAGAGCGCGCACGAGGCGAAGGTGAGCCCGGCCCGGTGGAGCGGTATCGCCGCGGCGCAGCCACTCAGGGCCACCAGCGCGCCCACGAGCAGGCGGCGCCGTCCCCACCCGTCGGAGAGCCGGCCGAGCACGAGACCGCCCACGACGTTCGTCAGGCCGAGGACGGAGAAGGCGGCCGTCGCCTGGCCGCTGCTGAGGTTGCCGTCCTCCTGGGCGGCGGCCACGACGTAGTTGGAGTACAACCCGTGGACGGTGCCGTAGAACAGGTAGATGGCGATCGCCCAGCCGATGCCGGCAGGAAGCCCTACGCGGGAGCGGCCACGCTCGGCGGCGGGAGCCGGCAGCCGGGCCGGGGCCGGCCGCAGCAGGACGAGCACCGACGCGATGACCAGCAGCCCGATGGCACCCTCGATCACCTATACCGCGCGCCACGAGCCCGGCCCGAACAGGTGGTCGGCCAGCCGCACGATCAGGCCGGTCAGCGCGACCGACGTGCCGATCCCGGAGAGCATCAGCCCGTAGGCGACACCGCGCCGCTCGGCCGGCGCCGTGCTCGATACGACGGGTACGCACGAGATCCACACCGTGCCGGACGCGACACCGAGCACGAACATCACCATCAGCACGAACGACACGCCCCGTACGGCGGGGGTCAGCGCCAGGCACGCCGTTGCCACGCCGAGGCCCCGGAGGACGTGGGTGCGGGCCGGGGTACGCCGCAGCCACGCGTTGCTGAGCAGCGTGCCGGCGAGGTAGCCACCGAGGTTGGCCGCGCTGACCAGGCCGGCGAGCGAGTAGCTGCCGAGGTAGTCGCTGGTCATCTCCTCCAGGAGGACGGGGAAGGTCAGGCGCCCGAACCCCATCGTGAAGCCGCTGGCGGCGGCCATCAGCAGCGCCGGGACGAGCCACGAGCCGGGCGCCCTCACCGGTGGCTCAGCCGTCGACGCGCCGCATCGTGACCGTGCCGGACGCCACCGTCCCGCGCGTGGTGCGGAACTCGAGCCGGAGCCGCAACAGGTTGCGGGTGCGGCCGTCGACGGTGACGGCGGCCGTCAGGTCCGGCCCGCATGCCGGCATCGAGGCCAGGTAGGCCATGGTCGCGTCGAGCACGCGCCACCGCTCGGGATCCGGCCGGCAGAACTCCTCCGCCGCCACCACGAGCAGGGAGTGCTGCGCCCCGCCGTGCATTACGCCGAACGGGTTGCCGACCGCCGGGTCGCCGGCGACCTCCAGCAGCCCTCCGGCATCGGTGCGCGCGCGCCACCGCAGCCCGAAAAGTTCGGGGAGCGACCGCGTGGTCAGCTGGTTGTCGGCCTCGACCGCGTAGCGCCGGATGTGGTCAGGGCTGGCCGCGACCATCCGCAGCCGCCCCACGCAGCGGGCGATCGGCCGGCCGTCCGCGGCCTCGATGGTCGCCTCGGAGAGCGCGAAGCCGTCGTCGAGGTCGCGCAGGACGCCCCGGCCCACGACGGTGCCGCCGGGATGGTCGGTCGCGGTGAGAAGGTCGATCCGCAGGTCGATGGTGCGGCACCCCATGGGCGCGCCGTCGACGCTCATCGCCGCCCGGGCCAGCAGCACGTCCGCGAGCGGCCCCAGCCAGCCGGAGCTGTCGCTGCGCGGCGGCACGAGGGTCGTGGCACGGCACGTGCCGTCCGCGATCTCGACCACGCGCGTGCCGAAGGCTTGCTCCGCCGCGTTGCTCGAGATGAGGATCTGCTCGCGCGTGGGCGTGTCGCTGGCGGTCAACGCGGGCCCGCGCTGACCACGAGAGACGCGTTCTGGCCGCCGAAGCCGAACGCGTTGACCTGCATCCACTCCATCGAACGCTTGCGCGGCTCGCCGAGCACGAGGTCGAAGCGGATGTCCGGCTCGGGATCGGTGGTCGCGCCCGTCGGGGCCACCTGCCCGCGCCGCAGTCCCTCCAGCAGGATGGCGAGGCCGATGGCGCCGGCCCCGCCGGCGGGGTGCCCGAGGGTCCCCTTCGGCGAGGTCACCGACACGTCCGGGGCGTGGTCGCCGAACAGGTTGTTGACCGCGCGGATCTCGGCGACGTCACCCTTGGGGGTGCCGGTGGCGTGGGCCACGAGCACGTCGACGTCGGCCGGTCCGATCCGCGCCTCGTCGATGGCCAGGGACATGGCCAGCCGCTCCCACTCGCCGGACGGGTCGGGGGTCGACGGGTGGTACGCCTCGGACGAGGTGCCCCAGCCCTGGATCCAGGCGTGCACCCGGGCCCCCCGGGCGCGCGCGTGCGCCGCGCTCTCCAGCACGAACATGCCCGATCCCTCGCCCATCACCATGCCGGCGCGGTTGACGTCGAAGGGCTGGCACGCCCTGCCGGGGTCGGTCACCCGCGCCGACCCCATCCCGTAGTTGTAGCGGGCGTAGCCGCTGGCCGGCACGAACTCGCCGTCGACGCCATAGGTGAGGCCGCCCTCCGTGCCGCCCACCAGCGCGACGTCCGCCTGCCCGGAGGCCACCAGCCGTGCACCGAGCCCGATCGCGTCGAGCGACGAGGCGCAGGCCGTCGTGATCGTCAGGCACGGCCCGTGCAGCCTCCACCGCATGGCGATCTGCGCGGCGGCCATGTTGGGCCAGACCTTGATCATCATCTTGGGGTCGGCGGCCGCGCGGCCGAGCCGGTCCACGTCGTACTGGACCCGCTCCATCGTCTGCGTGCCGTTCTTCGACGTGCCGACCACGATCGCGGTGCGCCGGTCGTCGAGCGCCGTGAGGCCGGAGTCGGCCAGCGCCGAGGTCACCGCCGCGCCGGCGTGCTGGGCAAAGGGATCGATGCCGGTCAGCATGCGCCCGTCCATCCAGGACGGTGGCACGAAGTCGGCGATCGGCGCCCAGTACTCGAAGCGCTCCGGGTCGCCGCGCGTCCACGGCGTCTCCCGGACCGCGGACTCGCCGGCCACCAGACGGTCGAAGAGGTCTCGTGGTGCGTGACCGAGCGCGGATACCACGCCGATCCCGGTGATCGCCACGTCAAGGCTCATGCTCCGCTCCCCAGTGTGACCAGATATAGGACACACATTAGGACGAGCAACGAATTAGTGTCTAGTGTCAGCGGCCTCACGGTCTCGACAACTGGAAGATTCGGGCTACCACGACGGACAGAGATGATGTTTGTGAGCACCTCCCGTCCGGGGTCTGACCCTACGACGGACTGACCTTTGGGTCTTCGCGATGATCTGTCGGCCCTGGTCGGGAGGTGCTCGTGCACTCATCAGGCGTGGCGTTGTGACTTCATAGGAGCCTGGCTAGAGGCCCCGTCTCTGTCTTGTCCGCGTTGCCCGGCTGGTGCGTGCCGCCCTGCCCCCGGTCATCAAGCGACAGGACGACGATGCCTCCTATTACACCTGACACCGCCGCGTTCGACGTTGCCGGTGGTGTCGACACCCACCAAGACACGCACACCGCCGCCGTGATCGACGCGGTCGGGCGGGTGCTGGGCACCCAGCAGTTCCCCGCCACGACGGCCGGCTACACCGCCCTGCTGGCCTGGATGCGCGAGTTCGGCCGGCTGGGCCGGGTCGGGGTCGAGGGGACCGGCGCCTACGGCGCCGGCCTGGCCCGCCTGCTGCACGAGCAGGACGTCGAGGTGATCGAGGTCGACCGCCCGGACCGCAAGACCCGCCGCCTGCAGGGCAAGTCCGACCCGATCGACGCCATCGCCGCAGCCAAGGCGGCCCTGGCCGGCGAACGCACCGGCACCCCCAAACAACGCGACGGCCGCGTCGAAGCCCTGCGCAACCTACGAGTGGCCCGACGCAGCGCCATCGAGCAACGCGCCGACACCCAACGCCAGATCAAAACCCTGATCGTCACCGCCCCCGACGAACTACGCGCCCGGCTACACACCCTGCCCGTCAACAAGCTGATCGCCACCTGCGCGAACCTGCGAGGCGACCGGACCGACGCCGCCCGCCCAGCCACCGCCGTCAAACTCGCCCTACGCGCCCTGGCCCGCCGCCACCAACAACTGTCCGCCGAGATCACCGACCTGGACGAACTCCTCGCACCCCTCGTCGCCGCCATCAACCCCAACCTGCTGACCGCCAACGGCGTCGGCCCCGACATCGCCGGCCAACTACTGGTCACCGCCGGCCAAAACCACGACCGGCTCACCAGCGAAGCCGCGTTCGCCATGCTCTGCGGCGTCGCCCCCATCCCCGCCAGCTCCGGCAAGACCACCCGCCACCGCCTCAACCGCGGCGGCGACCGACAAGCCAACGCCGCCCTCTACCGCGTCGTACTCACCCGCCTACGCTGGGACCCCCGCACCCGGGACTACATGCAACGACGCACCAAAGAAGGCTTGTCCAAGAAAGAAATCATCCGCTGCCTGAAGCGGTACATAGCCCGCGAACTCTACCAACTCATCACAACAAACAATCTTGAACCAGCCACTTGACATCCATAGGAGCATCATCGCGGCCGCCCAAATCTGCCGGCTTGAAGTCTTCGATCTGGCCCACGGCTGGGAACGCCGGGCGCGCGCGGCGGCTCAGCCGGCGATCACGCCGCGGCCCCACGAGTCGGGATGAGGCAGCTGCATGACCTCCGCCGTCAGCGCGGCCGCGAAGTCCTCCGGCCGCCAGGCGCCGAGCTCGCGGGTCCAGGTGGCGGTCGGGGCCGGGTGGGACCAGACCGACAGCCGCCGCCCGTCGAAGGAGATGACCTGGCCGTGCAGGTGGGCGGCGGCGGGGCTGGCCAGGTAGCTCACGACCGGTGCGACCGTCTCCGGCGGCGGGAACGTGGCCTCGTGGCCGACCGCGGCGGCCGCGTCGGCGAAGACCGCGGTCATCCGGGTGCGCGCGACCGGGTAGAGCACGTTGCAGCGGATCCCGAACTTGCCCAGCTCCATCTCCAGGACGCGGTTGAGCCCCACGATGCCGGCCTTCGCCGCCGCGTAGTTGGCCTGGCCGAACATGCCGAAGAGTCCGGCGCCGGACGTGACGCTGAGGATGTGACCGCCGCGGCCGCGCATCGCGCGGGCGGCGGCCGCGCTGCAGGCCCAGGTGCCGCGCAGGTGTACGGCCAGCACCTCGTCCCACTCCGCCGCGGTCATCTTCACCACCGAACGGTCGCGGGTGAGGCCGGCGTTGTTGACGAGCAGGTCGATGCGGCCGAACGCGTCCACGCACGTGTCGACGAGCCGGCCGCAGAAGTCCGGGTCGACGAGCGAACCCACGCGGCACACCGCCGTGCCGCCGGCGCCCTCGATCAGCCGCACCGTCTCCGCCGCCGCGTCGGGGTCCGTGCCGTTGACCACCACGGCGTACCCGTCGCGGGCCAGGGCCATCGCGAAGCTCCGCCCCAGACCGCGCGAGGACCCGGTGACGACCGCCGCGCTCCGCTCGCTCATCGCGCGCCCGCGCCCAGCATGGAGAGCAGGTAGGCGCCGCCGATCCGGTCGGCCCGCGGAGGCAGGACGTCGAACTGGGACATGATCTGCACGAGGTCGTACTGCGCGAGGTAGCGGGAGAGCAGCCCGTCCTCGAAGGCGAGCAGGATGTCGCAGCCGTACGTGGTCGCCGTCTTGCCGGTGCCGAAGCTGGCCGGTGCCGAGCACGTCTGCCGGAAGAGGAAGAGCGCCCGGCCGTCCGCCGGCGCGGTGAAGGTCTGCACCTCCTCGAACCGCACGTCCGGCATCACCCGGTAGATGGTGTCGACGTACTCGCGCAGCTCCTCGTGCCCGTGGATCACCCGCGGCCAGAACACGAGGTCCTCCCAGACGATGTCCGGATGCATCAGCCGCATCACCGTGCCTGTGTCGAGCGAGTTCCACGCCGCCGCCCACCGGTGGCAGAAGTCGCGCAGGAACTCCTCGGTGACGGGGTCGCCCTTGGGTATCACGATCGGTTGCCTCCTCCACAGGCCGGTCGGCGCCAGTGAACGACGAATAGGCTGATGGTGTCAAGGTTTCTAGCGCAGGCCAAGCCATCCGGCGGCAATATTGGTGAACAGCTAATAGGGCGCAGCGTGGCAGACCTGCGCTAGAGTCCACGGCGAAAGCAGGCCTGATGCTGTCGCTGACGAGGGGAAGCCACGGTGGGTGGTGCAAGGCCCGCGACACCCAAGGGACGGGACACCGCGCCGCGCCGGGACGCGCAGATCGCGCACGTCGCCGGTGAGCTCTTCCAGAAACGCGGCTACGCCAACGTCGCGGTCCGCGACGTCGCCGCGGCCGTGGGGGTGACCGCCCCCGCGGTCTACCGGCACTTCCCGGGCAAGCAGGCGCTCCTGCTGGCGGCCATCGAGTCCGGCCTGGCCCTCGTCGACGAGGCGCTGGCGCAGGCGCGCGCCGGGTCCGCCGCCGGTGCCCTGTCCCTGATGACTCCGCTGTCGCGGGTCGCGGTGGAGCGGCGCGACCTGTGGCTGCTCGTGCGCCGGGAGGCCAGGTACCTGGCCGACGACGACGCCCGGCGGGTCAGGGGAGTGTTCAGCGCCCTCGTCGCCCGGATGCGCGCGCTGATCGCCGAGCAGCGCGCCGACCTGTCCCGCGACGACGGTGCCCTGCTGTCCCACGCCGCGCTGGCGACCCTGGAGGCGCCCTCGCAGTACCCGCAGCGGCAGGCGCGGGCCGCGCTGGCCAGTTCGTTGGCCGACGCGGGCGCGCGCGTGGCCGCCTTCTCGTTCGGCGCCCTGCCCGCGCTGCCGTCGCCCGCGTCCCAGGAGGGCATCGGGCGCGCCACGGGCGACGGGTCGCGGGCCGAGGCGATCCTCGCGGCGGCGGCGAGGCTCTTCGCCGAGCGCGGCTATCCGGAGGTGAGCCTCGACGACGTCGGCGCGGCGGTGGGCATCAGCGGCCCCAGCATCTACCACCACTTCTCCAGCAAGTCGCTGATCCTGGCCCGCCTGACGCAGCGCGCTTTCGAGTCGATCGAGCTCAACCGCACGCACGCGCTGCGCCGCCACAGCGACCCCCGGAGCGTGCTCCGCCAGTTCGTCGTCGACCAGGTCGCCCTCGCCCTGACCCACAACCCGCTCTACCGCGTGTTCACCGACGAGTCGATCCACCTGGAGCAGGGCCAGCGACAGCGGTTTCTCACCGCCCAGCGCTCGCTGTTCGACCACTGGGTCAGCATCCTGGTCCGGGCCCGGCCGGCCCTGACCCCGGCCGCGGCGTACGTCCAGGTCTCGTCCGGGCTGTGCGTCGTCAACGACATGGCACGCTCGCGCCGGTTGAAGGCACAGGACCAGATCCACGCGCGGGTGGCCGCCCTCGTCTGCCATCACCTGGGAGTGGGCGGCGATGACTGATCGTGCCGGGTCCCGCGGGCGGGTGGAGGGCGCGCTGCTGGAGCTGCTGGCGCACCGGCGCCGCCTGCGCGACGCGCCGCCGCCGGACGCGCGGTTTCGCGGTCCGGAGGTGATCCGGGCCGGCCTCCAGCGCTGGATGGGCGACGAGCACGGCCCGCACGCCAGGGTGAGCGACCTGCGCCGGCTCTCCGGCGCCGGCACCAACGAGCTGTACGCCTTCACGCTGCACCGCGGCGGCGCGCGGGAGAGCCTCGTGCTGCGGGTCAAGGTCCCCGGATCCGGGGTGGTGACGCACCTGGGGCGTGAGGTCCAGGCCATGCGGGCCGTCGACGGGCTGATCCCGGTGCCCCGCCCGCGCTGGTCCACCCACGACGCGCGATACCTCGGCGCGCCCGCGGTCGTCACCGACTTCAGCCCCGGGGTGCAGGCGCCGCGCGGGCAGGTGACGCGGGCTAGCGGCATGGGCACCAGGTATCCCGAGCCGCTACGGTCGAAGCTGGCGCCGCAGTTCGTCACCTACGAGGCGCTGCTGCACGCCTTCGACGTCAGCCGCGCCGATCTCGACACGTTCGAACCGCCGCGGGCCGGCACGACCGACGCCGTCGACTGGCGACTGGCGTTCTGGGACCGGGTCTGGGACGAGGACCGGCTGGAGGAGCACCCCTCGATGTCGCTGGCGCGCGACTGGCTGTGGGAGCACCGCCCGGTGGTCGACGTCGTGTCGCTGCTGCACGGCGACTACCGCAACGGCAACTTCCTCTTTGACGAGGAGCGCGGTGTGGTGACCGCGGTCATCGACTGGGAGATGACCTGGATCGGCGACCGGCACGCCGACCTCGCGTACACGATGTTCAAGTCGTTCGGGCACGTGGAGGACGGCGTGACCCTGGTGGCCGGGCTGCTGGACGCCGGCCGGTTCGTCGCGGCGTACGAGGAGGTCTCCGGGCTGCCGGTCGACCCCGAGCGGCTGCACTACTACTTCGTGTTCAACATGTACTGGTCCAACATCTCACTGCTCGCCACCGGGCTGCGCAACGCCGCGGCCGGCATGACCCAGCTCGACGTCATGTACCAGACGATGGCCGGCAAGGGCGTGATGTCGTGCGCCGCCCTCAACAGAGTGCTCTTCGGAGGCGCCCGATGATCCCGTCGCTGGACCGTCACCTGGAGGCGATCAGGGAACGTCTCGCCGAGACGATCTTCCCGATGCTGCCGCCCGAGGCGGAGTTCGCGCGCGAGCAGGCGGCGTTCGTGCTCATGGCGCTCGACGTGGTCCGCGCCGTGCACCCGCACGCCTACCGGTACGAGGTGGTCGAGCGCCACGAGTACGCGGCCGCGCTCGGCGACCTCCTTTCAGTGGGCGCCGCCGATCACGAGGCCGCCGCCGTCCTCGCCGCGCCGGAGCCCCGGGCCGACGAGGCGAGCATCCCGCTCGCCGCGCTGGCCGAGGGCAACCGCGCGCTCAAGACCGCCGTGACCCAGCTATTCGAGGCGCTGTGCGCGGAAGGCGGCGCGGCGGCCGACCGGGCGCGCGAGGTGATGCGCGGCCTCGCCGTCCGGCAGGTCGCCCGGGAGCGCGCGCTGTTCGCCAGCACCGGCTACACCCAGAGCGACACGAGCCTCGCCGAGCTGCTCGCCAAACCGCCGGCGGCCGGCTGACCGCGTGCCGTCAGGATGCTGAGCGGATCCGGTCGTACGCGGCGCCGATGCGGCCGACGACCTCGGGGTGCCAGATGATCTCCCGGTAGGCCAGCGTCTCGTAGGTCAGCGCCGAGATCGGGTCCATCGCCGGTGCCCGCAGCGCCATCTCCTTGTTGTTCATGGCGGACTCCACCGTCGTCTCGGCGATCGACTCCGCCAGACCAGTCGCGGCCTTCACCACCGTGCCGGCCTCGACGAGCCGGTCGAGCAGCCCGATTCGCAGGGCCTCCGCGGCGTCGATCTTGTCACCGGAGAACGTGAGCAGCTTGGCCTGGCTGAGCCCGACGATGCGCCACAGCGGCGAGAAGTACGGCGTGAGCCCCATCTTGATCTGCGGGTAGCCCATGACGGCGTTGCTCGCGCCGATCCGGATGTCGCAGAAGACGGCGATGTCGCAGCCCCCGCCCAGGGCCGGCCCGGCGACCGCGGCGATGGTCGGCTTTGGGTAGTCCAGCAGCGTGCCGTAGGCCCGCAGGCACGCCTTCGAGTACGCCGCGCGCTTGCTCTTGTCGTCGAAGACGGACTGCAACGCGAGGTCGAGGCCAGCGCAGAAGACGTCCTCGCCGCCGGTGAGGACGGCGCAGGCCACGCCGTCGTCGTCCCGCCAGGCGTCGAGGCAATCGCTCAGGTCGGTGAACAGCTCGATGCTGAGCGCGTTGCGGCGGTCGAGCCGGTCGAAGGTGATCCTTCCGACGCCGTTCTGTACCGAGGTCTTGATCTGGGTGAACTGTGGCATGGGACCCCTTCGTCGCGGAACGTTCCCCCGCCGCGCGCCGCCGGGGGAAATATGTGAACGGCCGCTTGGTGGAGTCTATCGAACCAAAAGTTCCGAAGGATCGTCAATCCCAGCGTTGTTTCGCTAGCTCAGGGCGGCTATGGTTCATCGTCACTAGGCTGATCAACCGTGTAGGGAGGCGACCGTGGTGACTTTGGCGAGCGCGCTGGAAAACGCGGCGGAGCGGGTGCCCGAGCGGACCGCGCTGGTGTTCGGCGACCTGCGGCAGACGTACGCGGAGCTGGACGCGACGGTCAACCGGGTCGCCTCGGTGCTCGCCAAGGCCGGTCTCGGCGCCGGCGAGCGGTGCGCAGTGATGGGGGTCAACACGCCCGGCTTCGTGTACGCGCTGTTCGCGACGGCCAAGCTCGGCGCGATCTTCGTACCGGTCAACCCGCGGTCGGCGCCGCCCGAGGTCGCGCACATCCTGCGTGACAGCGGTGCCCGCGTACTGGTCGTCGACCCGGCCCTGGTCCAGGTGGCGACGGCGGCGATCGGGCAGCTCGACGCGGACGCGCCGGCCCTGCTCTGCCTCGGTGCCGCCGACGGGTACCCGGACCTGCTCGCTGAGGCGGTCGGGTGCAGCGCGGAGCGGGCGCCGTCGACCGTGACCGAGCAGGACGACGCCATGATTCTCTACACGAGCGGCACGACCGGGTTCGCCAAGGGCGTGCTGATGGACCACCACCGTCTGGTGTGGACTGGCGTCACCATCCCCGTCGGCACCATCGGCATGACCGAAGGCGCGTCACTCGTGCACGTCGCCCCGCTGTACCACTCGGGGGAGATGACGATGATGCTGATCCCGGGTGTGCTCGTCGGCGCCACCCACGTGATCCTGTCCCACTTCGACGCCGCGACGGTCCTCGACACGATGGAGCGCGAGCGCACCACGATCTTCTTCGGCGTTCCCACGATGTACCAGATGTTGTTGGCCGAGTACCTGAAACGGCCCCGTGATCTGTCGGCTTGGCGCTCGTCGATCTACGGCGCAGCACCGATGCCGCCGGAGGTGGCCGCGCGGCTGCAGGAGACGTTCGCCGACGTGCGGCTCTTTTCCTGCTACGGCCCGACCGAGGCCGGACCCAGCGGGTTCTTCTCCAGCCCGCAGGAGGCGGTGCGGCGTCCTGAGGTGACGGGCTACCGGGCGTTTCCGCTCATGCGGGTCCGCGTTGTCGACGCGGCCGGCAAGGACGTCGCCCCTGGTGAGGTGGGCGAGGTGCTGCTCGCAGGCGAGACGGTGATGAAGGGCTACTGGCGCAACCCGGCCGCGACGGAGGAGGCGTTCCTCGACGGCTGGCTGCGCACCGGGGACCTGGCCCGCCTCGACTCGGACGGCGCGATGACCATCGTCGACCGCCTCAAGGACATGATCATCAGCGGCGGCCGCAACATCTACTGCGTCGAGGTCGAAAACGCCGTGGCCAGCCATCCGGCCGTGGCGGACTGCGCGGTGGTCGGGCGCCCCGATCCGGTGTACGGGGAGACGGTGGTCGCCTGCGTCACCCTAGCCGGCGGTCAGGCACTGACCCTGGACGAGCTGCGCGCGCACTGCGCCGAGCTCATCGCCGACTACAAGCTGCCGCGCGAGCTCATCTTCGGCCCGGTCCCCCGCAACCCGTCCGGCAAGATCCTCAAGCGCGTCCTCCGTGAGGGCATGGCCACCTCGACCCCACAAGTATCCAACCGATAGCCGGTATCCAACCGATAGCCGGCCGAAGCCGCGTTCGGTCTGGTTGCGGGTCTTGTACCGCTCTGGGTTGAGATTCGGTGGTCGCCCACCGTGCAATCGCTGGCGGGCGCGGCTTGCCCGCACATCATCATCCCGTTTCCGTCTCCTCAGACCGCCGGGTCGCGACCCCGGGCGTCAGCGACGACTAGGTCCACGGATCGGCATGTCCACGGGTGAGGCCGCGGGAGCGGCGTCGGGACCACGACGAACATCGCGGCAGCCCACATCTCTATGTCTTATGGAACTTCAGGTTTCAAGGCGAGGGACGCAAAGCTCTCACATCGAGCGCGAATGCCCGCTAGACCTTTGGTCGTGCGGGGTCGGGGTGACGCCGATGCAGCCGAAGGCCGTGTGCTCCAGGCGCACGCGGAACGCGGGATGGACTCGCATGTGGGCCGAACCGGCCAGGTCGTTGATGATGCAGAGCGCGGAGAACACGCGCACGCGGGCCTGTGTCTCGGTGTAGTCGGGGCGCGCGGTCCGGGTGAGCTGGATCCAGCGTTCCATGAATGCCTTGTGTGAGCCGGTGATCCAGCTGTGCTCGTCGGGCGGAAGCTGGATGGACTCGTTCTGGTAGACGCGAAACAGGTCCCAGTGGTTGAGTGCCAGGTCGACGTGGTCGGCCACAAGCTGGCGCAGGACGCGGATCGGGTCGTCGTGGGTGGTCAGCGCGGAGTGGAGGTCCAGCTCGATCCACTCCGCGGCCCGGCGCAGCACGCCGACGAGGACGTCGATCTTGCTGCTGAAGTGGTGGTAGAGGCTGGGGCCGGCCATCCCGGCGGCCGATCCGATGTCGATGAGGCTGACCTCCTGGTAGCCGTGCTCGGCGAACAGCCGGGCGGCGAGGCCCAGCAACTCCTCCCGGCGGGAGAGTTCGCCGTCGAAGGGCTTCTTGGGCAGGACGTCGGGGGTCGGGCGATCGTTGCCGGCATCGAGGTTGGCCACGTCGATGGCGACGTCGCCCATGGTGGTCTCCAGGACCTTGGGGTTGAACCGGTATCCGAACTGCGACGGCACGGCCAGGGTGGCCAGGGCCGACCTCGCGGCGAACTCCCGGGCATCGGGGTCGAGTCGGGGGCGCTCGTGCGCCAGCCGCTCCTGCAGCGTGCCCAGGATCGTGGCGAGCCGCTGCCGGATCGCCTTTCGCAGCGGGGGATCCAGGTGGCGCAGCTCCCGGCGGACGAGGATCCACAGATCCTCCCGCGCGACGGCTGCCCCCGCCGCCGCCCGCAACGCGTCGTCGAGCGACTCCCCGGCCTTTCGCAGCGCCTCTTCGACGACGTCGAGGCCGGAGGTGATGGCGGCGTGGAGCAGGTCGTTCTTGCTGTCACAGTGGCGGTAGAGCGCCGAGGCGGTGATGCCGAGGGAGGCGGCGACGTCCTTCATCCCCACCATCGGGTAGCCGCGCCGCTGGAACAGCCGGGCGGCCGCGCGGACGACCTGGTCGCGCCGCTCGGGGATGGGCGGCCGGCCGCGGCGGCGCGGGGCGTACGTCCCTGGCATCGGACCCCTTTCCTGGACGCTCAACAGACCTACGTTACTCGCCGGTGCCCCATCCTTCGAGCGGCCGTCCCGCGCCGAACTGCTTAGTCAGATTAAGTGATTGGCAGGTAGACGGTGCTCAGGTTTCCGGCTACGGTCAGGCGACCAGTGCTTCCGGGACGGCCTACCCCCTTGACGTCGGGGCGGCGTGACGTCAGTCTCATATTGGTTAGTCACGTAAAGGATCGCCCACAGGGGCCCCCACGCCTCGTCGAGGAGGTCGGCAGTGATCTCACTGGCAATTACCGCGCTGTCCATGACAGCGGTGCTGGTTCCCCTGGTTATCTCGGTGAGCCTGCTGTTCCGGGTCAGCGGAGTGGTGAACTTCGGGACCGGCGGGTTCTGCGTCTTCGCGGGCGCCGCCTGTGCCACCTGGGGCGCGTCGAACGCGTTCCTCGGTGTCGTGTCGACACTGCTGGCCGGTGCCGTCCTCGGCTCGGTGTGCTACCTGATCGCCATCTACCCCGCGCAGCGCCAGGGAGTGCCGGCGATCGGCCTCACCCTCGCGACGCTGGGCTTCGGCCTGTTGCTCACCTTCCTGACCCGCACCTGGTTCGGCGGTGAACCCTCGATAGTCCAGCCATGGCTTCCTGGATCGGTAACCATCGGGGACTACCAGACGGCGCGGCAGCGGCTGCTGGTCATCGTTCTCGCGGCGTTGCTGGTGGGGCTGCTCTACCTGCTGTTCGACCGCACGCTGATCGGCCGCGCGCTGACCGCCGTGGCTCACGACCCCGAGCTGGCCGGCATGTACGGCATCCGGGCCCGGCGGTTCGAGGTCCTGGCCTGGGTCGTCTCCGGTGTCTGCGTGATCATCGGCGGGATGTTCCAGGCCACGCTGGCCAGCGTCTCCGTGGACATCGCGCCGACCCTACTCGTCTACGCGCTGGTCGGGGCCGTGATCGGCGGGCTGGGCAGCCTCTTCGGGGCGGTCGGCGGCGCGCTCATCGCGGGGATCGGCATGACTCTGACCGACGAGTACCTACAGGCCGGCTACCACCTGACGGCGCTGTTCGTGATCCTTTCCCTTGTCCTCGTGGTGCGGCCGCAAGGCCTCTTCACCTTCCGCGGAACGGCGGAGCGGGTATGAGTGAGCGAAGCGAGCGAATCATCGAGTACAGCGTGCGCGGTGCCTCATGCCCGCCCGCGGCGAAGCGAGGACGGGCATGAGCTCGACAGTGAACGAGTCCGAAGCCGACCTGGCGCCGCGGCTGCGGCGCCCGCGCCCGGTCAAGCGCGGCGGTGCGCGGGCGGGGATCCCGCGCTCGTGGTTGCACGTCGTCGGTCCGCCGCTGATCCTCCTCGTGGTCGGGCTGGCCACCTCGGGTAACGAGTACTACCTGCACCTGGCCACCGCGGCCGCGATCGCGTACATCCTGACGGCGAGCTTCAACCTGATCTACGGGTACGGCGGCATCTTCAACCTTTCGATCATCATTACCTACGGGCTCGGTGCCTTCACGAGCGTCTGGCTCGAGGTCAGGTTCGGCATGTCGTTCTGGCTGGCCACCGTCGTGGCGATCCTGGTCACCGCCGCGCTGTCCGTGCTCATCGCGCTGCCCAGCAGCACACTCAACGAGCTGTTCCTGGCGATCCAGACGCTCGCCTTCGCGCTCGCGCTGGCCGAGGTGCTGAGCCAGTGGGACGAGTTCACCGGCGGCACGGTCGGCATCTACCTGATCCCGTCCCCCTCGTTCTTCGGCACCGACCTCATCGGCGGGTTGCCGGCGTTCTACTGGCTCACCGCCGTGGCGGTCGGTCTGGTCGCCGAGCTGATGCGGCGCATCCACCGGTCGGGGGTTGGCCGGCGGCTCGTCGCGCTGCGCGAGGGCCCGCGCGTGCTGGCCTCGGTGGGGGTCTCCCCGGCCTCGACGAGGCTGCTGGCCTTCGGCCTCGCCGGTGCGATGGCCGGTCTCGCCGGCGTACTGTTCGCGCACTTCCAGATGGTCATCGAGCTGGAGACCTTCAACTTCAACCGGCTCGCCGCGCTGCTGCTGGCCACGATCCTGGGCGGCGCCGGCTTCCTCTACGGGCCGCTGTTCGGCGTCCTGGCGCTGGTGGTCATGGACGAGCTGTCGCTGGCCACCAGCCAGGCGCAGGACCTCATCTACGGCATCGGCGTGCTGGTGCTGGTGCTGGCGACCCGCGGCGGGATCGCCGGGGCGGTCGACCGGGTGGTCCGGCGGCTCAGCGGACGGCGCCGAGGTCCCGAGCCGGAACTGTCCGAAGGCGATCCCTCGACCTCGATCGAAGCTCTCGCCGCGGCCCCCACCGGCCCGCCGCGCGCCCTGGAGGTACGCGACCTGCGGGTGGCGTTCGGGGGCACCGTGGCCGTCGACGACGTCAGCATGGTGGTGCGGACCGGTGAGGTCGTCGGGCTGATCGGACCCAACGGTGCGGGCAAGACCACGCTGCTCAACGGCATTACCGGCGACGTCCGCGTGACTGGTGGGAGCCTCACGCTCGACGGCGCGAGCCTGCTCGGGATGCGCCAGCAGGATGTCGTCCGGCGCGGCGTGGGGCGTACCTTCCAGAGCCCCAAGGTCATTCCCGAGCTCACCCTGCTGGAAAACCTCATGATCGGCGGTGACGCCCGCGGCGGAGCCGGCTGGATCCGGCAGGTCGCCAACTCGCCCAGGAACCGGCGGATCGAGCGGGAGACGCGCGAGCGCGCGCTCAGCCTGCTCGCGGACTTCTCACTGGCCGGCCGGGCCAACCACCGCGCCGCCGACCAGCCGTACGGCGTGCTGCGACTCGTCGAGGTGGCCCGCAACCTGATGCTCGACCCCGCCTTCATCCTCCTCGACGAGCCCGGCGCCGGTCTGACCGAGTTCGAGCGGGAGGAGATCGCCGCCACGATCCGGTCGCTCAGCAAGCGGCAGATCGGCGTGGTCTTGGTCGACCACAACATGCTCCTGATCACCTCGGCCTGCGACCGCGTCTACGTGCTCGACGCGGGCAAGGTCATCGCGGAGGGGCCGCCCGCCGAGGTGTTCGCCCAGTCCGGCGTCCGCGCCGCCTACCTCGGAGTCGCCGAATGAGTACCCCGCTGCTGGAGGCGCGCGACCTCTCCGTCTCGTACGGGCGTCTCGAACCGGTCCTGCGGCAGGTTAGCCTGGCCCTGCGACCGGGCGAGATCCTGGGGCTCGTCGGCATGAACGGCGCCGGCAAGACGACCCTGATGCGCGCCCTCTCCGGAGGTCTGAAGGCGCGATCCGGCGAGGTGCTCTTCCGCGGCACGAGCATCCAGGGCCGCTCGACCGCCGCACTGGCCCGGTCCGGCCTGGTCATCCTGCCGGAAGGGCATCGCGTGATCCGGCCCCTCACCGTCGACGAGAACCTCGAACTGTCGACCATGTCGCTGGGGCGGGGCCGGGTCCGGGCACGGCTGAAGGCCACCCGCGAGCTCGTCTACGGCTTGTTTCCGGTGCTGCGGGAGCGCCGGCACCAGCTCGCCGGGCTGCTCTCCGGCGGCGAGCAGCAGATGCTCTCGCTGGCCCGGGCGATCGTACAGAAACCCAACGTGCTGCTGCTCGACGAACCGTCGCTCGGCCTCGCCCCGATGATCATCGACCGCATCTACGAGTCGCTCGGATCGCTGCGGGACGAGGGCATCTCGATGCTCATCGTGGAACAGAACAGCCAGCGCGTCGCCAAGACGTGCGATCGGCTGATCGTGCTCCGGGAAGGCGCTGTCGCCGCCGAGGGGAGCCCCGACGTCCTCGCGGGCGACCGGTTGCAGGCCGCGTACTTCGGCTGAGGCTCTTGCGGGCGCGAGGCTTTCGCGGGCGGCGGGCGGCGGGCCGGGTGCCGGCGTGGGCGGGCGGGCCGGGTGCCGGCCCGCCCGCCGGGGGCCGTCAGGCCAGGCGGTCGCGCAGCTCCAGGAAGTCGCCGATCCGCATCGTGTCGCTACCGGCGCCGAGCTCGGCCACGGCCGCGCCCAGGGACTCCTGGTCCCAGTGGACCTCGCGCCGGATCTGCGCGAGCGGCCGCCACGACTCCATGCGCTTGACCGTGTTGCCGTGCACGACGAACACCTCGCCGGTGATCCGCCGGGCGCCGGGGCCGGCGAGGAAGACGATCCACGGCACGATGCCCTCGGGGTCCCACTCGTCGACCTCGCCGGGAGCCGCGTCCATGTCCAGCCCCACGCCCTCGGTCATCGGGGTACGCGCGCGGGGGCAGATCGCGTTCGCCGTCACCCCGTAAGCGGCGAACTCGCGGGCCGCGACCTGGGTCAGCGCGATGATCCCAGCCTTGGCGGCCGAGTAGTTGGCCTGCCCGAAGGTGCCCCACAGGCCGGCCTCGGACGACGTCGCGATGACCGTCGCGTCGACCGGAGCGCCGGTCACGCGTGCCCGCTCGCGCCAGTGCACGGCGGCGAAGTGCATCGGGACGAAGTGCCCGTGCAGGTGCACGCGGATGACGTCGTCCCACTCCTTCAGGTCCATTTTGGACAGCGTCCGGTCGCGGACGATGCCGGCGTTGCACACGAGGATGTCCAGCGCGCCGGACCGGGCCAGCGACTGCTCGACAAGCTCGCGCCCGCCGTCCCAGCTGGTGATGTCGGAGTGGTTCGCCTCGGCGGAGCCGCCCTCCGCGCGGATCTCGGCCGTCACCCGGTCGGCGGTGCGCACGGACGGGTCGTCGGCGGCACGTCCGACATCGTTGACCACCACGTGTGCCCCCGCCCGGGCGAGCGCTCGGGCTTCCGCACGGCCGATGCCCTGGCCCGCTCCGGTGACGATGGCGACCTTGCCGGACAGTGTCATTCGGAATCCTCCTGGGCTAGAACGAACGGGGGAGGCCCTGTGCCTCCGCGACCATGTTTCGCGCCATCTCGCCGGTGATCGGCGCGATGCGATACAGCCGGGAGTCCCGCCAGTACCGCTGCATGTCGGTCTCCATGGAGTAGCCCAGGCCGCCGAGCACCTGGATGCCCCGGTCGGCGGCCTGGTTCGCGTACTCGGCCGAGACGTAGTGCGCCAAGGTCGCCTCGACCCCGCAGGGCCGCTCCAGCGACTGGAGCCAGGCGGCCCGGCGGACCAGCAGCTCCGACTGCTCACGCCAGGCGACCATGTCGGCGATGTAGTGCTGGAGTGCCTGGAACTGGCCGATCGGCCGGCCGAACGCCTCGCGCTCCTTGACGTACTGCAGCGCGTCCTCCAGCACCGCGTCGAGGACACCGAGCGCGGACGAGGCGGTGATGATCCGTTCGTTGTTGAGCGTCGGCAGGAGCTGGTGCCAGCCGCGGCCGCGTACACCGACCAGCATCTCGTCGGGCACGACGACGTCATCGAGAAAGACCTCGCACGCCGCGAAGCTGCGCATGCCGAGCTTGGGGATGCGCCGGATGTCCACCCCCGGGGTGGTCGTGGGGACCAGCACCGCGGTGAGTGCGGACCTGGAGCTGCCCACCTCGTGGTCCTTGGCC
Organism: Phytohabitans kaempferiae; assembly: GCF_042433955.1. Classification (NCBI taxonomy): domain Bacteria; kingdom Bacillati; phylum Actinomycetota; class Actinomycetes; order Micromonosporales; family Micromonosporaceae; genus Phytohabitans; species Phytohabitans kaempferiae. The sequence continues at coordinate 152,080 of NZ_JBHLUH010000023.1, forward strand.
AGCACGACAAGGAAGTCGGACGTGTTGGCGCCCGAGGACCACACCTTCTGGCCGTTGAGCCGCCAACCGCCGGGCACCTTGTCGATCCGGGAGCGCATCGCGCCGAGCAGGTCGGTACCCCCGCTCGGCTCGGTGATCGCGATGGAGAAACGGATCTCGCCGCGGGCCAGCCGCGGCAGGTACTCGGCCTTCTGCTCCGGCGTGCCGTACGTCGACAGGGTCTTGCCGCCGGCGAACGACGACACGCCCCAGACGCCGGAGAGCCCGCCGAGGTTCCTGGTCAGCTCCCTGGCGAGGATCGACTGGGTCACCACGTCGCCGCCCTCGCCGCCGTACTCCGGGTCAATGCCGATGCCGTGGAACCCGGCCTTGGCCAGGTCGTTCCAGAGGTCGGTGGGGAAGACGCCGTCGGCCGCCTCGATCGCGCGGCACCGCTCCTTGGGGTAGTTGTCGTCGACCCAGGACCGTACGAGGCGGGCGAACGCGACCTGCTCGGTGTCGAGGTCGAAATCCATCTCTCGGCGCTCCTTGCCGCGGTCTTCGTGGTCGGCTGTGACCCTTGCGAGGGTTTCATTAACCATGCAAACTATCAAGAGTTTGGCGGTGTCAAAGGCGTTCCGCGCCAGCACGCGCATCAGGGAGGACCGTCGTGACTGCTGTGACCGAGGATGCTCGGGGCGAGGCACGAGCCCAGCGTGAAGCGGCTTACGTCGAAGCCGGCCTATGGGACGACGAGCGGCTCGGCTGGCTCGCCTACCGGGCGGCGCGCGAGTTTCCGGACCGCGAGTTCCTGTGCATCGACGATCTTCGTCTTACCTATCGCGAGTTCACTTCCTGGGCCACGGCGATCGCCGCAGACCTCGTCGCCAGGGGAGTGCGGCGGGGTGACCGGGTGCTCGTCCAGCTCCCCAACCGCGTGGAGGCGTTGCTGGCACAGGTGGCCGCCTTCCGGATCGGCGCCGTCTCGGTGCCGGTCGTCCCGATCTACCGCGAGCACGAGATGAGCCATATCGTCGCCGACTGCCGCCCGGTGGCGGTCATCGCAGGAGAGGACACCGCGACCCGGCAGCCGTGCGCGGAGTTCGACCGGCACCTGGCCGGCGCCGGCCTCTTTGGCACCGTCAGGTACGTCGTCGGGGAGGCGACTGTGCCGGGGTGGGCCCCGTTCCCGCGGCGGCCGGACGGGCCGCAGGACGACACCGGCCTCCCCGAACCCCTCGAACCGGAGGCGTGCGCGCTCATCCTGTACACGTCGGGCACCACCTCGGCGCCGAAGGGAGTGATGCTGACCGGCCGGGCGTTCGTGGCCAACAACCGCAGCGTCGGCGCCCGCATGGCCTGGACCGAGGACGAGGTGTTCTTCTGTTGCGCGCCGCTGTCGCACCTGGCCGGCTTCGTCAGTGGCTTCGCCTGGCCGGTGAGCGTCGGCGCCCGCGTTGTGATCATGCCCAAGTGGGACGGCGACGCGGCCGCGGACCTGATCGAGCGGGAGCGGGTCACATTCACTACCGGCGCCGCGGTGTTCCTGCACGACCTGGTCCGCAGCTATCGCAAAGGAATGGGCGCGTCCCACCGCATCACCCGCTTCGTCAGCGGCGGCGCCGCGACACCCCCGGTGCTGATCCGGGAGGCCGACTCGCTCGGCGTGCACGCGATGCGCGGCTACGGCATGACCGAAACCGGCGGGGGGATTACCTTTCCCGGGCTCGACAGCGACCTTGAACGCCGGGCCAACTACGACGGACGGCTCATCGACGGCACCGAGTTGGAAGCCGTGGATCCCTACCGTCAACCGCTGTCGCCCGGCGTCGAAGGCGAGCTGCGCACCCGAGGGCCGCAGAGCCTCATCGGCTACACCGATCCCGACCTCACGGCCGCGCAGGTGGACGAGGACGGCTGGTTCTACACCGGCGACGTGGGCACCGTCGACGCAGAGGGTTGGCTACGCGTTACCGGCCGGATCAAGGACATCATCAACCGGGGCGGGGAGAAGTTCTCGGCGCGCGACATCGAAGAGGCGATCGTCGCGCATCCCGACATCGACCGCGCCGCGGTGGTTGGCGTGCCCGACGAACGTTTTGGTGAGGCCGTCGCCGCGTTCGTCACGCTGGCCCCGGGAGTCATCTGGACCGACCCGGACAGCGTGCTGCGGCACCTGGAGACGTCCCGGCTCACCAAGCAGAAGTTCCCAACCGAGTGGTACGTCGTCGACGAACTCCCGGCGACCGCTTCCGGCAAGATCCAGAAGCATCTCCTCCTGGAACGGCGCACCGTCGTTTCCACCAACCGGAAATGGAAGGCCGCGCGTGGCACATAAGGACCGCACGCCAGTCATCTGCGGCATCGGGCTGTCCGACTACCCGAAGGCTCCGCACCTGGATGCTCGCGGGCATCAGGCCCAAGCCCTGCAGCGGGCGTTGGCCGATTCGGGCGTACGCAAGCAGGACATCGACGGCTTGGCCGTCGCTGAGTCGTGGATCCCCGGTGTGCCGGGCTCGGACCTTCCGGAGACCGCCGAGTTTCTGGGAATCGATGCCAAGTGGCTCGACGGCACTTACACGGGCGGGTCGGCCTACGAGTTCCAGCTCCAGCACGCCGAAGCGGCGATCCGGGAAGGGCTGGCCCACACCATCGTGCTCAGCTACGGCAGCGATCTGCTGACCCGGCTGGGCCGGTCGCTGGGCACCGGATACGGCCGCCCACCGATCGGTGCGCAGCAGTACGAGGCGCCGTACGGCAACCCGACCGTGGCGGCGTACGCGATGGCGGCCCGGCGGCACATGCACCAGTACGGCACCACCGCGGAACAGTTGGCCCAGATCGCGGTCGGGGTACGCGAGTACGCCGCCTTCAACCCCAACGCGATGTACCGCGACCCGATCACCGTCGACGACGTGCTGGGCTCCCGGATGGTCGCCGACCCGCTGCACCTCCTCGACTGCTGCGCGATCACCGACGGCGGCGGCGCGGTCATCGTCACCACCGAGGAGCGCGCCCTCGACCTGCGACAGCCGCCGGTCTACATCCTGGGCACCGCCGCCCGGCAGACGCACTGGTCGGTGAGCCAGGCACCCGACCTCACCACGACCGCCGGAGCGCTCGCCGGCCCGGAGGCGTTCGCCCGGGCCGGACTCGCCCCGAAGGATGTCGACATGGTGATGCTCTACGACAGCTTCACCATCACCTGCCTGCTCCTGCTCGAAAGCCTCGGGTTCTGCGCCCCTGGCGAGGGCGGCGCCTTCGTGGAAGCGGGGAACCTGCGCAAGGGAGGCGCCCTGCCGATGAACACCGACGGCGGCGGGCTCTCCTCCTGCCACCCCGGGCTGCGTGGCATCTTCCTGCTCATCGAGGCCACTCGGCAGCTGCGCGGCGCCGCCGGCGACGTACAGGTCCCGGGCTGCGAGGTCGCCCTGGCGGCCGGCTCGGGTGGCTGGCTGTCCACGATCGGTGTCTCGATCCTCGGAAGGAGTGCCGCATGACGCTCGAAGTCGTCGACGTCGAGAACTGGGACCGGCCGCTGCCGGGAAACGATCCCCTCGCCAACGAGTACTTCCGGCTGTGCGCCGCTGGCACGCTCACCGTCGAGCGCTGCCCGGAGTGCCGCTCGGCCCAGCACTACCCGCGCGGCATCTGCATGCGCTGCGGTGCGACGCCGGTACTCGAGGCGGTGTCGGGTCTGGGCACGGTCTATACGTTCAGCATCGTCCGGCAGAGCGGCGTGCCACCGTTCAAGGGCATGCTTCCGTACGTCCTGGCACTCGTCGACCTCGACGAGGGGCCTCGGCTGATGGGAAACATCGTCGACTGCGACCCCGAGGAGGTCGCCGTGGGCGACCGGGTGCGGGCGTTCGTGATGCGGGCCAACCCGGACGTCGGCGTCCCGCAGTGGCGCCTCGCGAGATGAGCCTCCGCGCCGACATCGTGGGCCAGCCCTGGCCTGCGGAATCGCGCACCTGGTCGAGCACCGACGCGCTGCTGTACGCGTTGGGCGTCGGCGCGGGCTCGGACGAGCGGTTCGACGAGCTGCCGTTCGTCACGGAAAACTCCGTGGGCCGACCGCAGCGGGTGCTGCCGTCGTTCGTGGTCACACTGGCGTCCCTCGGCCTGGACCCACGCCTCGGCGGCTTCGACCTGAGCCAGGTGCTGCACGCCGGCATGGAGATCGAGCTGCGCGGCGTCCTGCCGGCGGAAGGCGCCGTCGAGGCCGAGACCGTCGCCGAAGCGGTACTGGACAAGGGACGTGACGAGCTAGTGGTGGTGCGCACGACCCTGCGTGAGCCCGCCACGGGTGCGCCGCTGGCGGTGGCGCGCAGCACGAGCCTCGTCGTCGGCGGGGGCGGGTTCGGTGGCGAACGCGGCCCCGCGCCGGCCCGATGGCAGCTGCCGGCCGGCGATCCGGACGTGAGCGTACGGATGCAGACGCGCCCGGAGCAGGCTTTGCTGTACCGGCTCAGCGGCGACCGCAACCCGCTGCACTCCGACCCGGTCGCGGCCGAGCGCGCCGGGTTCGCCCGGCCGATCCTGCACGGGCTGTGTACGTTCGGCGTGGCCGCCCGCGCGCTGCTGCACTCCTGTGCCGGCGGGGATCCCGACCGGTTCGGCCGGATGAGCGTGCGTTTCACGGCGCCGGTGTTTCCGGGCCAGGAGCTGTTGGTGAACGCCTGGAAGGCGCAAGCCGGCATCCTGTTCCAGGCGCGTGCCGGCGACCGCGTGGTGCTCGACCGAGGTGTCTTCGCGCTGCGAACCTCCTGAACCCGTGTGAAATCCGTGTCACGATCCGATGACAGATCCTTGACGTGACCTGTGACCTGTGCAACTGTTTTGCATTGTTAAGTGATACGTGGATAGGTGGCGTGCGCGAGAGCTGCGATGCCGGCCGGACACGTGCGGCGGCTTGGGGACTGGGGCCTCTCCTCTCATCGGATGACATCGACGAAGGGCACATTCCTGTGAAACCAATCCACGCGACCGCGGCGGGCCTTTCCGCCCTTCTCCTGCTTCTGACGGCGTGCGGCGACAGCGATGAGACCGGTCAGGGCGGCGAGGGCCGTGGCGAAGACCTCGTGGTGGCTGTCCCGGTCCCGCTCACCAGCGGCAACAGCGCGGCCGCCCAGATGATGCTCAACTCGGCGAAGCTCGCGGTCAAGGACATCAACGCTGGCGGTGGCGCGGGTGGGCGCAACCTCGTCGTCAAGGAGTATGACGACAAGCTCTCGCCGGACGAGTCTGTCAAGGTGGCGCAGCGAGCGGTGACCGTGGACAAGGCCGAGGTCGTCGTCGGGGCGTACACGACGATCGAAGGTCTGGCGATCCGCCAGGTGACGGAGTCCCGCAAGATTGTCTTCCTGGGCCCGTCGACGATCTCGCCGGCGTTCCTCGACAAGGCGGTCTACACCTATCGGGTGGGTCACGACCAGCGTGACTACCCGGTGCAGATGATGGAACTGCTCACGAAGCTCGGTTACAAGAAGCCGGTCGTGCTCGCGGACGACGGGCCGACGGGCGCCACCCTGTTCGGCCCGATCGAGGAGGCGGCCAAGGCGGCCGGTCTCCAGCCGGCCGGCACGGTGAAGTACGCGCTCAACGCGACTGACCTCTCCGGCCCGATCGCCGAGATCAAGCGCTCCGGTGCCGACTCGGTGATCGCCATCGGCAGCTCCGCCGCCGACGCGGGCCTGGCGATGAAGACGATGGTCGAGCAGGGCGTGCAGACGCCGGTGCTCGGGTTCAGCTCGCTCATCGCGCCGGACGCCCTCAAGATCGGGGGCGACGCCTTCACGAAGCTGCCGGCCATCTACACGTTCTCCAACATGCAGCCGTCGAAGCCGCAGTACCAGGAGTTCGCGAAGAAGTACGCCGACGAGTACAACAACGGCACAGAGGTCGCGCTGGTCGAGCAGGCGGGCGCGACGTACGACGCGTTCATGATCCTGGACAAGGTGCTCGACCAGACCGGTGGCGACACCAACGGTGAGAAGCTCGTGCAGGCCCTGGACGCCATGGAGCCGATCGAGGGCGTGAGCGGCAAGCAAGGCTGCCAGATGAGCTACAAGGAGAGCCACAGCGCGTTCAAGCTCTGCCTTGTCGCGTTCAAGTTCGAAAACGGCAAGCCGGTGGAGCAGGCCGGCTGACCGTGCCCGCGCTGGGGGGAGGAGTGCCTCGTCGAACTGGCGGGGGCGGGGCACTCCGGTTTGTACGGGGGAGGACAGCGATGCGACTCGGGATGATCATCGACTACGCGCACGGCTTCGACGAGACCGCTGAGCTCCTTCCCGACTACGAGGCCGCCGGCCTGCGACTCGTCGCTGTCCCTGAGGCATACTCCTTCGACGCGGTGAGCCAGCTGGGGTACCTCGCCGCCCGCTCCCGGACGGTCGAGCTGGCCTCCGCCATCCTGCCGGTGTACTCCCGAACTCCCGCACTGCTGGCCATGACGGCCGCCGGACTCGACCACGTCTCGGGCGGCCGGTTCACGCTCGGCATCGGAGCCTCCGGCCCGCAGGTCGTAGAGGGGTTCCACGGCGTTCCCTACGACGCGCCGCTCGGTCGTACGCGTGAGGTGATCGAGATCTGCCGTCGCGTGTGGCGGCGCGAGCCGCTGCGGCACGCGGGAAAGCACTTCAGGATCCCGCTTGCGGAGACCGAGGGGACGGGTCTGGGAAAGCCGCTGAAGCTGATCAACCATCCGGTTCGCGGCCGCATCCCGATCGCGGTCGCCGCACTGGGACCGGGCAACGTCGCCATGACGGTCGAGATCGCGGACGCCTGGCAGCCGTTGTTCTTTCATCGCGAACGTTACCGCGCCGCCTGGGGCGAGGCCCTTGACATCGGCTACTCACGTCGGGATCCCGCGCTGGGAACACTCGATATCATGCTGCAGGTCCCCTTCGCGGTGAGCGAGCCGGCCGAGGAGATCCTCGCGTCCGTCCGCCGCCAGCTGGCCCTCTACATCGGCGGCATGGGCGCGCGCCGGAAGAACTTCTACAACGAGCTCGCCCGTAGATACGGCTACGCCGTCGAGGCCAAAGAGATCCAGGAACTGTACCTCGCGGGACGCACGCAGGATGCCGCTCGCGCGGTCCCCGACGAACTCGTTCGGGGCGTGTCGCTGATCGGAAACCCCGACCAGTTGAGGAGCCAGGTCGCCGATCTCGCCGCCGCCGGCGTCACCACGCTGCTGCTCAACCCGTTGGCCACGGAACCGGCGAAGCGGGTCGACGATGTCGCGATCGTCGCCAGTCTGTTGCCGACCAACCGCTCGCCAGGTATCCGATGACGTCTCACGCGCTCGGTCAGGGCACCGGCCCCCTGAAAGGGCTCAGAGTCGTCGAGTTGGCGGGCATCGGTCCTGGACCGCACGCGGCCACGATTCTCGCCGACCTCGGCGCCGACCTCATCCGGATCGAGCGTCCAGGCGAGGGCGGCTTCGGTATCGAACCGCGCGGGTCAGACCTGCTGACCCGCGGCCGACCGAGCGTCGCGCTCGACCTCAAGCACCCAGCCGCGGTCGCCGCGGTGCTCGAACTGGTGGAGAGTGCGGACGCGCTCGTGGAAGGGATGCGCCCTGGCGTCACCGAGCGGCTGGGACTCGGGCCCGACGACTGCCTCGCCCACAACCCAAGACTCGTCTATGCCCGGATGACCGGCTGGGGGCAGACCGGACCGTGGGCTCATACGGCCGGGCACGACATGAACTTCATCTCGATCACCGGGACACTGCATGCCCTCGGCCAGGACCCCGAACGGCCACATTTTCCACAGAACCTGCTCGGCGACTTCGGCGGCGGTTCGACCTATCTCGTCATCGGCCTCCTCGCGGCACTGTTCGAGGCGCGCACGAGCGGTCAGGGGCAGGTCGTCGACGCCGCTATCGTCGACGGCACCGCACATCTCAACCTGATGTGGGCCTCGATGCTCGCCAGCGGCATCGCGAAGGAACAGCGTGGTGTCAACGTTCTCGACGGCGGCATCCCGAACTATCGGATCTACGAGACAGCGGACGGCAAGCACGTCTCGGTGGCCGCGCTCGAGCCTCAGTTCCACGCCGATCTGTTGCGCCTCACCGGCGTCGACCGGGCACCGGCCGAAGACCTCGACACGCTTGGAACGGCCCTGGCCGAGGCGTTCAAGCGAAAGACCCAGGCTGAGTGGGCGGAGGTCTTCGACGGCACGGACGGCTGTGTGGCACCCATCCTGCCTTTCAGCGAGGCGGTACGGCATCCGCACATCGCGGCTCGCGGCGTGTTCGTCGAACACGAGGGCCGGGTACAGCCGGCACCGGCGCCACGCTTTTCGCGTACGGAAGCGACGTTGTCGAGAGGACCTTCGGCTCCAGGGCAGGACACCAGAATGGCGCTGGAGGCCTGGGGTATCGGAAACGTCGACGAGTTGATCGCGTCGGGTGCGGCGCATGAGGCGAATCGGTAGGCGCAGTGTAACTGGTCAGGTAGTAGCAAGTCTCATCCCGTAGCTCATGCGGTATGAGAGCGCCTATAGTCGTCCGCGTGAAGGTCGTGTATAAGATCACGTATCCGAACGGGAAGATCTATGTCGGAAAGGACCTCACGGGCACGCTC